>DATDBI010000036.1:0-17681 GCA_036524915.1 Lysobacter sp.
CATTCAGACGTGATGCCCGACCGCAGTCGTCGCTGCGGACAACCAACGAACGGAAACCTGATGGCCGAACTCGCCAAGGAAATCATCCCGGTAAATCTCGAAGACGAGATGCGCCGCAGCTACCTCGATTACGCCATGAGCGTCATCGTGGGGCGCGCGCTCCCGGACGCGCGCGACGGACTCAAGCCGGTCCACCGCCGCGTGCTCTACGCGATGAACGAGCTCGGTGCCCACAGCAACAAGCCGTACTACAAGTCGGCGCGTATCGTCGGTGACGTCATCGGTAAGTACCACCCGCATGGCGACACCGCCGTGTACGACACGCTGGTGCGCATGGCCCAGCCGTTCTCGCTGCGCTACATGCTGGTCGACGGCCAGGGCAACTTCGGTTCGATCGACGGCGACAACGCCGCGGCGATGCGATACACCGAAGCGCGCATGTCGCGCATCGCCCACGAGCTGATGGCGGACATCGACAAGGAAACCGTCGACTTCCAGCCCAACTACGACGAGAAGGAACTCGAGCCCACGGTCATGCCGACCCGTGTGCCGAACCTGCTGGTCAATGGCTCGGCCGGCATCGCCGTCGGCATGGCGACCAACATCCCGCCGCACAACCTGTCGGAAGTGATCGACGCGACCATCGCGCTGATCGACGACCCGACCATCGACGTCGATGGCCTGATCCAGTACATCCCCGGCCCGGACTTCCCGACCGCGGGCATCATCAACGGCACCGCCGGCATCGTGAATGCCTACCGCACCGGCCGCGGTCGCGTGCGCATGCGCGCGCGCGCCGAGGTCGAAGTGGCCGACAACGGCCGCGAAGCGATCGTCGTCACCGAGATCCCGTACCAGGTCAACAAGGCGCGGCTGATCGAGAAGATCGCCGAGCTGGTCAAGGAAAAGAAGCTCGAAGGCATCAGCGAGCTGCGCGATGAGTCCGACAAGGACGGCATGCGCATCTTCATCGAGGTCAAGCGCGGCGAGTCGGCCGAAGTGGTCCTCAACAACCTCTATCAGCAGACGCAGATGGAGTCGGTGTTCGGCATCAACATGGTCGCCATTGTCGACGGCCGTCCGAAGCTGCTGAACCTGAAGGACCTGCTGGAAGTGTTCGTGCGCCACCGCCGCGAGGTGGTGACCCGCCGCACCATCTTCGAGCTGCGCAAGGCCCGCCAGCGCGCCCACATCCTCGAAGGCCTGACGGTTGCGCTGGCCAACATCGACGAGATGATCGAGCTGATCAAGACCTCGGCCAACCCGACCGAGGCGCGCGACCGCATGCTCGCCCGCAAGTGGGAAGCCGGCCTGGTCGGCGCGCTGCTGTCGGCGGCCGGTTCCGACGCGTCGCGTCCGGAAGACCTGCCGGCCGGTGTCGGCCTGGTCGACGGCTTCTACCAGCTGACCGAGGCCCAGGCTCAGCAGATCCTCGAAATGCGCCTGCACCGCCTGACCGGGCTGGAGCAGGACAGGCTGACCGAAGAGTACAAGCAGCTGCTGGAGACCATCCGCGGCCTGATCGAGATCCTCGAGGATCCGAACGTGCTGCTCGAGGTCATCCGCACCGAGCTGCGCAACGTCAAGGAAGAGTTCGGCGATGCGCGTCGCAGCGAGATCCGTGCCAGCGAGGAAGACCTCGACATCCTCGACCTGATTGCCCCGGAAGACGTGGTCGTCACCCTGTCGCATTCGGGGTACGCCAAGCGCCAGCCGGTCAGCACCTACCGCGCGCAGAAGCGTGGCGGCAAGGGCCGCAATGCGGCCGCGACCAAGGACGAGGATTTCATCGACCACCTGTGGCTGGTCAACACCCATGACACGCTGCTGACCTTCACCAGCGCCGGCCGCGTGTTCTGGCTGCCGGTGCACCAATTGCCCGACGCCGGCCCGAACGCACGCGGCCGTCCGATCATCAACTGGATTCCGCTGGAAGCCGGCGAGCAGGTCCAGGCCGTGTTGCCGGTACGCGAGTACGTCGAAGACCAGTTCGTCTTCTTCGCCACCCGCAACGGCACCGTCAAGAAGACGCCGCTGACCGAGTTCGCCTTCCGCCTGCAGCGCGGCAAGATCGCGATCAATCTCGACGACGGCGATGCCCTGGTCGATGTGTCGCTGACCGATGGCACCCGCGACATCATGCTGTTCGCCAGCAACGGCAAGGCCGTGCGCTTCGCCGAGGATGCGGTGCGCTCGATGGGCCGTACCGCCACCGGCGTGCGCGGCATCCGCCTGGCCGAAGGCGAGGAGGGCGAGGACGGTGCCGACAACACCGACGGCGCGCACGTGGTGAGCCTGATCGTGGTCGAAGGCGACGGCGACATCCTCACCGCGAGCGAGCGTGGCTTCGGCAAGCGCACGCCGCTGGAGGAATACCCGCGCAAGGGTCGTGGCACGCAGGGCGTGATCGCGCTTAAGACCACCGAGCGCAACGGCACGCTGGTTGGCGCGGTGCAGCTGTCCGACCATCACGATGTGCTGCTGATTTCCGATGGCGGCACCCTGGTGCGCACGCGCGCTGCGGAGATCTCGCAGGTCGGTCGCAATACGCAGGGCGTGACGCTCATGCGACTGGCCGCGGATGAGAGCCTGCAGACGATCGAGCGTGTCGACGCTTCGCTGGACGAGGACGAAGACGGCGCCGAGGCGGTGATCGAGTCGGGCGTCGCCGCAGGAACCGCCGAGACCAACCCGATATCGGGTTGACCGGTCGCAGCAACGAGAACGCCGCCGAAAGGCGGCGTTTTCGTATGTGGCCCGGGTGCTTCGCTTACGGGGCTACGGCGCCGGCACCCGCGCCAATACTTCGTCCACCGACAGGCGCTGCAGGTCCGCCACCTCGATGGCATCAAACGCGCGCATCCGGATGCCGGTGCGCTGCGCGCTGGTGTGCGACCCGAACAGGGCCAGGCCCGGCGTGCCCAGGCAGGCGGCGAGGTGGGTCGGCCCGGTATCGTTGCCGACCACGAACGCGGCCTTGGCCAGCACGCCGGCAAGGGCGAACCAGTCAAGGAACCCCGTCGGCCCGAGCAGGACCTTGCACGGCAACGCGCGCGCAAGCTGGAGTTCGTCCGGGCCTGGCGCGACCACGACCTGGCGGTCACTGTCGACGAGGCGCTGGGCGAGGTCGGCATAGCCGGGCCAGCGCTTGTGCATGTGCTGCGCGGAACTGCCCGGGATCAGCGCGACGTAACCCGGGCCGATGTCAGCCTCGGTGAGGAGGGTGGACACGTCGTCAGCCATCCAGCCCACGTCCGGCGCATCGGCATGGACTGCGGCCACGCCGGCCTCTGCCAGCAGCTGCGCATAGGCGGTGCGATCGGGCACGCCGCTGGCGCCGCCATTGTCCTTGCGGTGCCATGGCAGGACCGACGGCAGCAGGCGCCGGTAAAGCCGCGTCCGCTGGCTGCCCTGGAGGTCGTAGACGCGGCCGAAGCCGCGCTCGCGCAGCCGCCGCAGGAGTTCCAGGTTGCGGCCCAGGCGCAGCCACGATGCACGCGGATCAACGATCAGCTCGTCCACATGCGGACAGCGTTCCATCAGCCGGCGGAACTGCGGCGCGACCAGCAAGGCGATGTGTGCGCCCGGATGGTGCGCGCGGATGTCGCGCAGGGCGCCGTCGGCCTGGACCAGATCGCCGAAGGCACCCTGGCGGATCACCAGGATCGAGGGGCGCGATCCCGGTACGGGGTTGCTCATGCAGGCGGCGGTTTCGCTGGCCAAGGGAGGCATGTCTTCGCGCAGCATCGTCGTCTGGAAAGGGGCAGGCGGGGCCATCGGCCCGACGCGCGGATGATGGCACAAGCGATCGCTTTCCAGCGGCCGTCGACGTGCGCGGTGCGCAGGCGGCGTGAACGCGACGGGCAGCGATGCTCCTATACTTCGCGCAAATCAGGGGGACTGCATGAAGCACGAATCCGTCGCGGAAGGAACCGGCCATATCCCAAAGCCCCTGATGCCGCCGGCGCTTCGCGCTGGTTCGTCATCCGGTCGACGTTTACTGCGTGTCGCCGCGATCGTCATGGCGACGGCGCTGCTGTTGGCCGGGTGCAAGCGCGACGCTGACGGCCAGCTGCCTCCGGTCAGCGGCGAGGCAGTCCAGGCAAAGCGCGAGGCGGTGCAGGGGTTCGCGCTGGTTGCCGCGTACCCGGACCAGAAGGCCGACGAGCAGATGGCCATCGCGCTCGAGTTCAGTCGACCGCTCGTGGGCAGCCAGGCATTCGATGAACTGATCGCGGTGACCGATGCCAATGGCGCGGTGATCAAGGGCAGCTGGGTGCTGGCCGACGACGCCAAGGTGCTGCGCTTCCCGCACGTGGACGCCAGTCGCGATTACGTGGTGTCGATCAAGGCGGGGCTGACCGCTGCTGCCGGCGATCGCCTCGGCAAGGAACAGCGCAGGACGGTGCATACCGGTCCGCTCGATCCGGTAGTGGGTTTCGCTTCGCAGGGCAGCGTCCTGCCGGCACGCGAAAGCCGTGGCCTGCCGGTGGTTTCGGTGAATGTCTCCGAAGTCGATGTCGAGTTCCTTCGCGTCCGCGACAAGGAGTTGCCGCGGTTCTTCGCCCAGTACCAGCGCGGCGGTCGACGCGGCAGCTGGGAGCTCGGTAGCGACTACAGCGACAAGACGCCGATGGAGCGCCTCGCCGAACCGGTGTACGTGAACCGCTTCGTGCTCGGTGGCAAGACCAACGAACGCGTGCTCACCTACCTGCCGCTGCAGGACATCAGGGAGCTGCAGCAACCTGGCCTGTACTTCGCGGTGATGAAGCGCTCGGGCGAGTTCCAGGACCGCTTCGAAACGGCGTTCTTCAGCGTCAGCGACCTCGGGCTGCATGCGCGTGCCTACAAGGACAAGCTGTTCGTCCACACCGCGTCCCTGCACACCGGTACGCCCGTCGGTGCCGTCGAGCTCAAGGTGCTCGATGGCAACGGCGAGACGGTGATGAAAGGCGAGACCGACGGCAACGGCAACGTGCTGCTGGGATACACGCTCGATGCCGGGCATGTGCTGGTCGCAACGCACGGCAAGGACGTGTCGATGCTGCCGTTCAACCAGCCGGCACTGGACCTGTCGGAGTTCGCCGTCAGCGGCCGCGAGCAGGCGTGGTTCGACGTGTTCGCCTGGTCGGGTCGCGACCTGTATCGCCCCGGCGAGACCGTGCGGGTTTCGGCGCTGCTGCGCGACCAGGACGGACAGCCGGTAGCGAAGAAGGGCAAGGCACTGCAACCGGTGTTCCTGCGCTACGTCCAGCCCGATGGCAAGACATTCGTGGAGACCCGCCTGCAACCCGACGCGCAGGGCTACGTGCGACACGCACAGGTGATCCCGGTCGATGCCGCGACGGGCCGCTGGCGCATCGAATTCCGCACCGATCCGGGCAGCAAGGACGCAGTGCAGGGCATGGCATTGCGGGTGGAGGAGTTCCTGCCCGAACGTCTGAAGCTCGACCTGCAGGCGCAATCGGTACTCAGGCCCGGCGAGCCGGTGCAGCTGGCAGTGGAAGGCGCCTATCTCTACGGCGCGCCGGCAGCAGGCAACCGCTTCACCGCCCGTCTCGCGGTGGCGGTCGAGCAGCACCCGCTGGAGCAGATGCCGGGGTATTTCTTTGGTGATCCGACGTTGTCGCTGCCGAAGGAAGCCAAGGATGTGGTCGACGCGAAGCTCGACGCCAACGGCCGCCTGCGCGAGGACATCGCCCTGCCGACCGAGGCAAAGCCGGTCAGCACGATCGCCGCAATCGTGACCGGAAGCGTATTCGAAAGCGGGGGCCGGAGCGTCAACCGCAGCGTCAAGCGCGTGCTGTGGCCGGCCGATGCGATCGTCGGCGTGAGGCCGCTGTTCGACGACAAGGAAGGCACCGACGCCAATGCCAACGCCGGCTTCGAGTTGATCCGCGTCGGCAGTGATGGCACGCCACATGCCGGCAAGGGCCTGCGCGTGACCCTGGTGCGCGAGTACCGCGACTACCATTGGAACTACCAGGACGATGGCGGCTGGGACTACGACTTCACCCGCCGCTTCGAGGACATCCAGACACGCACGTTCGACGCCGGCAACGCGCCGCAGCGGATCGATTTCCCGGTGGAGTGGGGCGACTACCGCGTCGACGTGTTCGATCCGGCGACGAAGCTGACCACGCGCTATCCGTTCACCGCCGGCTGGAGCTGGAGCGACGAGAACCGCGGCCTCGACGCGCGCCCCGACAAGGTCAAGCTCGCCCTCGACAAGACGGCCTATCGCGCCGGCGACACACTCAAGGTGACGCTGACCCCGCCGCACGCCGGCGAGGGTCTGCTGATGGTCGAGAGCGATCGCATGCTGTACGTGCAGGACATCGACGTGAAGGCCGGCAGCACCTTCGAGATCCCGGTGACGAAGGAGTGGGAACGTCACGACGTCTATGTCACCGCGCTGGTGTTCCGCGGTGGCAGCGCGTCGAGCAAGGTCACCCCGGCGCGCGCGGTGGGCATCGCCCACGTGCCGATCGACCGGCGGGATCGCAAGGTCGCCGTTGGCCTGTCGGCGCCGGCGCTGATGCAGCCCGAACGCGACTTGCCGGTGACGGTGAGCGTGCCGGAGCTGGCCGGCCAGAACGCGTTCGTGACAGTGTCGGCGGTGGATGTCGGCATCCTCAACATCACCCGTTTCCCGGTGCCGGATGCGGCGGCGCACTTCTTTGCCCAGCGTCGCCTCGGTGTCGATGCCTACGATGTCTACGGGCGCGTCATCGAAAGCTTCGAGGGCGGCATCGCCAAGCTGCGGTTCGGTGGCGACATGGCGCTGGCGGCGCTGCCACAGGCGCGGCGACCGACCGCCCATGTGCAGACGGTCGACTTGTTTGCCGGCCCGGTGAAACTCGATTCGCGCGGCAATGCGCGCATCAGCCTCGCCGTGCCGGACTTCAACGGCACCCTTCGCGTCTCCGCGCTGGTGTTCTCGGATAACCGCTACGGCAGCCGCGATCGTGAAACGGTGGTGCGCGCGCCGGTGCTGGCCGAAGCCAGCGTGCCGCGCGTGCTCGCCCCCGGTGACCGCAGCAATGTCACCCTCGACGTGCAGAACTTCACCGGACGCGCCGGCCAGTTCAAGGTCGAGGTCAACGGCGAGGGCCCGCTGGCGCTGGCCGACGGTGTGCGCACCGCCAGCCTGGGGTCCGAAGCGAAGACGACGTACACCTTCCCGCTGCAAGCCAGGGAGGGATTCAGCACTGCGCAGGTTCGCGTTCGCGTGCAGGGCAACGGCTACAAGGTGGATCGTCGCTACGACGTGCCGGTGCGGCCGGCCTGGCCGTCGGTGCTGCGCGCCCGCACCCGTGTCCTCGATGCGGCGGGAACGGTTCCGTTGGGTGTGGAGCTGGCCGACGGCCTGATGCCCGGTTCGGTCAACGCGCGCATGACGGTCAGCGCATTGCCGCCGATTCCGTTCGCGAGCGCACTGAAGGGAGCGCTCGAGTACCCGTACGGCTGCGCCGAGCAGACGACGAGCAAGGGCTTTGCCGCCCTCGAGCTCGACGAAGCAACCGCGCGGATGCTCGGCGTCGAAGGCCTGGATGCGAAGGTGCGCCGCACACGCATGGAAGGCGCTTTCGGGCGCCTGGCCGCGATGCAGATCGGCTCTGGGCATTTCTCGATGTGGGGCGACGGCGATTACGTCAATCCGCTGATCACGCCGTACGTCGTCGAATTCCTGCTGGACGCACGCGAGGCCGGTTTCGCAGTGCCCGATGCGGTGCTGCAGAAGGCGCTGAAGGTCCTCAACGAAGACCTCCTGTCCGCAGGCCAGGCGTTCTTCGGTTACGACCGGCGCGATCACATGAAGTTCGCCTACCAGGCCCAGGCCGGTTACGTGCTGGCGCGCGTGAACCGTGCGCCACTGGGCACGTTGCGTGCGCTGTACGACAACGATCGCAAGCAGAGCCTGACCGGGCTGCCGCTGGTGCAGCTCGGCATCGCCTTGACGCTGCAGGGCGACAAGGGACGTGGCGGCAAGGCCATCGCCGAGGGCTTCGCCCGCGACCCCGCCGACCGCCCCGAGTACCTGGGCGACTACGGCAGCCGCGTTCGCGATGACGCCTTGATGATCGCGCTCGTGCACGAGCACGATCTCGCCACGACGGCGTTCGATGCCCGCGCGGTGCCACTGGGCAAGGAGCTCGATGCGCGCCGCAACAGCGGCTGGATGTGGCTGAGCACGCAGGAGCAGGTTGCGCTGGCACGGCTGGGCAAGGCGCTCATGGCCGAGCAGGGCAAGCAGGTCTCGGGGCAGTGGAAGGTCGGTGATGTCGTCTCCGATGCACCTGCGGCTCGGCTGGTCGGTCGCGCGTTCGACCATGCCGCGCTGCTGCGGGGCGTGTCCTTCGATGCCAGGGGCGAGCCGCCGATGTTCGCCAGTCTCGAAGTGGCCGGCGTCCCGCGCCGCGCGCCGGAACCGGACGAATCGCTGATCAAGGTGACGCGCAAGTACTTCGCCACCGATGGCACGGCGTGGACCGGAGGCGTCCTGGAGGAGGGCGAAGCCCTGATCGTGCAGGTCGCCATCACCGCCAGCCGCGACATGCCCGATGCGCTGCTCACCGATCTGTTGCCGGCCGGCCTGGAGATCGAGAACTTCAATCTCGGCGACGGCAAGCAGTGGGCCGGCGTGGTGATCGACGGCATCGAGATCGCCGATCGCGACGACGCCGCCGAGGTGCGTCACGAGGAGTTCCGCGACGATCGCTACGTGGCCGCCCTCAAGCTCGACACCGGTAACACCGCGCGGTTGTTCTACCTGTTGCGCGCGGTGACGCCGGGCACCTACACCGTGCCGCCGCCGCTGGTCGAGGACATGTACCGGCCGGAATTGCGCGGTGTCGGCAAGGCGGTGCCGGCAACGATCACGGTGAAGCAGCCGGGAGGCGGGTGAGGATCACGATGGATCCCGACAGTCGCCGGGACGACGGCCGGACGCCGGGACGGCGGCCGAAATACCGCGGTGCGCTCAAGGCAGCCCTCGCGGCGTTGCTGCTGCTCAACGCCACGATGCTCCTCGACCTTGCACTCCCCGTGCCGTTGCCGGATCCGGCCGATGACGGCGCCGTCGTGGTTGCCGCCGACGGAACGCCATTGCGCGCCTTCGCCGACCGCCGCGGGATCTGGCGCTATCCGGTTGCGCCGGACCAGGTCTCGCCGCTGTACCTGCAGGCGCTGCTGAACTACGAAGACCGATGGTTCTGGAAGCACCCCGGCATCAATCCCGTGGCGATGCTGCGCGCGGGCGGGCAATGGCTGCGCAGCGGTCGTGTCGTTTCGGGCGGGTCCACCTTGACAATGCAGGTCGCGCGGATCCTCGATCCGGCGCTGCGCACCGGCACGCGCACGCCGTGGGCCAAGGCCCGCCAGTTGTTTCGCGCGATGCAGCTGGAAGTTCATCTGTCAAAGCGCGAGATCCTGGCGCTGTACCTGCAGCGCGCTCCGTTCGGCGGCACGATCGAAGGGGTGGAGGCGGCAAGCTGGGCGTATCTGGGCAAGCCGGCATCGCGACTCTCCCACGCCGAGGCGGCGCTGCTGGCGGTGCTGCCACAGGCGCCGAGCAGGCTGAGGCCCGACCGCGAACCGGCACGCGCGCGAATCGCCCGCGACAAGGTGTTGTCGCGCATGCAGGCCGTGGCCGTGTGGACACCCGCGCAGGTCGCCGATGCACGGATTGAACCGGTGGTGGCCAGATCGCTGCAACCGCCGATGCTCGCACCGTTGTTCGCGCAGCGCCTTCGCCTTGAGCGCCCGCGAACGGCACGCATCGTCTCTACCGTCGACGCAGACCTGCAACGCACGCTCGAGGATCGCCTCGCCAGCTACTTCTCGGACTTGCCTGCACGCACTTCCGCGGCGCTGCTGGTCGTCGACAACGCGACACTGCAGGCGCGCGCCTACGTCGGTTCGGTCAGGTTCGCCGATGCGGCGCGCCTGGGCCATGTCGACATGGTCAAGGCCTGGCGTTCGCCCGGTTCCACGCTCAAGCCGTTCCTGTACGGCCTGGCGCTCGACGATGGCCTGATCCATTCCGGCAGCCTGCTGGTCGATGCACCGCAGTCGTTCGATGGCTATCGGCCCGGCAACTTCGATGCGGCGTTCAACGGTCCGGTCAGCGCGGCGCAGGCGTTGCGGCTGTCGTTGAACGTGCCCGCGGTCGACCTGCTGGACCGGGTGGGCCCGGCACGATTCTCCGCACGCCTGGCGCACGCCGGCATCCGCCTGCAGTGGCCGCGAGGTGCGGCGCCGAACCTGGCCATGATCCTCGGTGGCACGGGCGCCAATCTCGAAGACCTCGTTGGCGCGTACGCCGCGCTCAATCGCGATGGCGTGGCCGGGCGCGTGCGCTACACGGACGATGCGCTGCGCGTCGACCGGCGCGTGATGTCGTCGGGTGCGGCCTGGATCGTGCGCGAGATTCTCGAGGCCAATCCGCGCCCCGGCAGCGCGGTCGACACCTTCGACACGGGCGGTCGCCCGCGCGTCGCCTGGAAAACCGGCACCAGTTATGGCTTCCGCGATGCCTGGGCACTGGGCAGCACGCGCCGATACACGGTGGGTGTGTGGGTTGGTCGGCCCGACGGCACCCCATTGCCCGGTCAGTACGGGGCGGTGACAGCGCTGCCCTTGCTGTTCGAAGTGTTAGACAGCCTGCCGCGCCAGCGCGGCGATTCATCCGCACGGCCGCAACCGCGCAGCGTCGCCGATGTCGAGGTGTGCTGGCCACTGGGCGTGTCGCCCGACCCGCAGGCACCACAGCTGTGCCAGCGCGGCTTGCAGGCCTGGACCCTGGACGGTTCGCTGCCGCCGACGATGGCCGAGCGCGACGCGCGACTGTGGAATGCCGGAATCGAGCGCTTTGAAGTCGATGCCCGCAGTGGTCTGCGCTTGTCAGGCGAGTGCTCGGCATCGCACGTGCGCTTGCCACGACAGCTGGCGCGCTGGCCGGTGCTGGCCTCGCCGTGGCTGTCGGCGGAAACGCGCCAGGCATCGCGACTGCCTCCACTCGCGGCCGATTGCGCGGGGGATGGCCGCGACGCCGCCGACGAGTTGCGCATCGATGGCCTGGCCGATCGGGCGACGTTGGCACGCGCGCCCGGCAGTGAACATCCGGTGCGACTGTCGTTGCGTGCGCTTGGCAGCGAGGCGCGCGTGCGCTGGTTGCTTGACGGCCGACTGATTGGCGAGTCCGATGGCGCGGGCGCGTTCGTACACGACTTCGGCGAGCCTGGTGCGCACACGCTGACGGCGTTGGCCGACAGCGGTGCGTGGTCGCGCTTGCAGTTCAGCGTGCTGCGCTGATGTTGTGCGTCAGCGGGCTCAGACGCCCTGCTTGAGCTGCGCCAGCATGTGTTCGGCCGACGACACGCGGAACTCGCCTGGCGCTTCGACGTTCAGCAGCTTCACCACACCGTCTTGCGCATACAGCGCAAAGCGCTTGGCGCGGCGGCCCATGCCGTAGGCGCTGGCGTCGAGTTCGAGGCCGAGCGCGCGGGCAAAGTCGCCGTTGCCGTCGGCCAGCATCATCAGGCCGTCCGGTACGTTCTGGCTGACACCCCACGCCTGCATCACGAATGGATCGTTGACCGACATGCATGCGACCTCGATGCCCTGGCTGCGGAACTCGTCGAAGTGCTGAACGAAGCCGGGCAGGTGCTTTTCCGAGCAGGTCGGCGTGAACGCACCGGGCACCGCGAACAGGACGATGTTGCGCCCGTCGAACAGGGCGTTGGTGTCGAGGGTCTCGACACCTTCGCGGATGCGCTGCAGGGTAACCTCGGGGATGTGATCGCCGATCTGGATGGCCATGGGGGACTCCGGTGAGAATGGGCAGCATACTGGCAGCGCTCGCAATGCCGCGTCAAAGTCACTTGATATCGACTGCGCGGCTGCCATTGTTGGCGCGATGCCTGCCTCGCCCGGCCGCCAGTCCGCGGTGAATGCATTTACGGAGTCAGACCATGCAGTTCAAGGATTATTACGACACCTTGGGTGTCGAGCCCAGCGCCGGTGAAGCCGAGATCAAGACGGCCTATCGCCGGCTTGCGCGCAAGTACCATCCGGACGTCAGCAAGGAAGCCGGCGCCGAGGAGAAGTTCAAGGCGATCAACGAAGCGTACGAGGCGCTGCGCGATCCGCAGAAGCGGGCCGCTTACGACCAGCTGCGCGCGCGCGGTTATCGCCCCGGCGACGACGTGCAGCCACCTCCCGGTGGATTTGGTGGCGGCGGCTACGGCGGCGGCGTGGACTTCGAGGAGATCTTCGCTGGCGGCGGTGCCGGCGGTGGTTTCAGCGATTTCTTCGAAAGCATGTTCGGCCGCGGTCGCGGCGGTGCTGGCCCGCGCGGACCGCAGCCGCGCGGGGACACCCGCGCCAAGCTCGCCGTCTCGCTCGAAACCGTGCATGACGGAGGCAGCGTGCGCATTTCCGTCAACGACCGCACGCTGGACGTTCGCATTCCCAAGGGCATCCGTCCGGGCCAGGTCATCCGCCTGGCCGGGCAGGGCGCCCACGGCGACCTCTTGCTCGAGATCGAGTACGCCGCCCACCCGCAGTTCGAAGTCGATGGGCGCAACGTGATCTACGTGCTGCCGGTCGCGCCGTGGGAGGCTGCGCTGGGCGGCTCGGTCAGTGTCCCGACCCTGGGCGGCGCGGTTGAGCTGAAGATTCCCGCCAACTCGGAGGCCGGGCGCAAGCTGCGGCTGCGCGGACGCGGACTGCCGGGTGATGCCTCGGGAAAGATCGCGTCGGGCGACCAGCTGGTCGAACTCGAAGTGCTGGCGCCGCGCGTCCACAACGACGCGCAGAAGGAGGCTTACGACACGATGCGCGAGGCGTTTGGCGACGACTGGCGCCGCGCCTGAGGATCGCGTTTGGATTGTCGGTGCCCGCAGGCAGCGGGCACCCCGGTCAGGCAGGAATCATCTGCGAGATGATGTCGGCCAGGTCGCTTTCGCTGAAAGGCTTGGTGATGTAGGCCTTGGCGCCCTGGCGCATGCCCCAGACGCGGTCGGTGTCCTGGTCCTTGGTGGTGACCAGCACGACCGGGATGTGCTTCGTGCTCGGGTCGCGGCAGATCGAGCGCGTCGCCTGGAACCCGTTGAGGTTGGGCATGACGACGTCCATCAACACCATGTCCGGCAGTTCGCGCTTGGCGGCGTCGACGCCTGCGGCGCCGTCCTCGGCGGTCAATGCCTCATGGCCGAGCTTCTCGACGATGCGACGAATGCCCATCAGCTGCGACGGCGAGTCGTCGACGATCAGAATGCGTGCCATATGTTCCCCCCTGAACCTGACGCGATTGTAGCTGGCGGCGATGGTGCCGCAATAGGCGCGTGATGCACGACCGGGCCGGGAACCGGGAACCCGGTAGCGGTTCGGCCGTCGGCCTCCGCCTTGGGCGAACTCAGGCCACCGCCACCAG
Organism: Lysobacter sp.; assembly: GCA_036524915.1. GTDB lineage: Bacteria > Pseudomonadota > Gammaproteobacteria > Xanthomonadales > Xanthomonadaceae > Lysobacter_J. The sequence goes on from DATDBI010000036.1 coordinate 13,439, forward strand.
GGTCCGTCCCAGCGACCCACCTGCCAGCATCGTCGCGAAAACCTCGGGCAACTGTTCCATGCGTACTTCGCGCATGCAGATGCGATCGAGGTGGCGCGGCTTCCAGTCGCTGGCCAGGTGCTGCCAGACCGCTTCGCGGATGTCGCGGGCGGTGCCGGCGGAAGCGACACCCAGCAGGGAAACACCGCGAATGATGAAAGGCATCACCGTGGCGTCCAGTTCGGCCGACGCGGCCAGTCCGGCGCTGGCGACGTTGCCATAGGGCGCGGTCTGCGCAAGCAGGCTGGTCAGCATCGGGCCGCCAACATTGTCGAGGCCGCCGCCAAAACGCGCCGTTTCCATGGGCCGGGTAGTGGAGAGGGCATCGCGCCCAAGCACCTCGCTGGCACCGATGGCCTTGAGGTAGTCAACATGGTCGACCTTGCCGCTGACCGCATGCACGTCGAATCCGGCACGGCTGAAGATGTCCAGCGCCAGCGAGCCGACGCCGCCGCTTGCGCCGGTGACGGCGAGCGGGCCGAGGTCCGGCGTCTGGCGGTTCTCGGTCATGCGCAGCAGCGCCAGCGCGGCGGTGAAGCCGGCGGTGCCAAGGATCATGCTTTCGCGAAGGCTCAGCCCCTTTGGCAGTGCGATCACCCACTTTGATTCGAGGCGGGCGTACTGCGAATAACCGCCGTCACGGGTCTCGCTCAGGCCGCAGCCCGTGACCAGCACCTCGTCGCCCTCGCGGAACGCCGGGTCGGTTGACGCCACGACATGGCCGGCGACATCGATGCCGCCCACCAGCGGAAAGCGGCGCAGGATCTTGCCCTGGCCTGTGCCGGCGAGGGCGTCCTTGAAGTTGACCGAGGAATAGGCGGTCCTGATGACCACTTCGCCCGGCGTCAGGTCATCGATCGACACCTGCTCGATACCGCTGCGGTAACCGGCGTCGTCGTTGTGGATGCGAAAGGCGTTGAAGGCGCTGGGTGTGGTCATGGTTCCGGTCCTGGTGCAAGGTCAAGGTCGAGGATGGCCCCGGATTTCGCCGGGATGGCGGCGCGACTCAGCGCAACGCCTTGCGCCGCTTCTCATCCATCCACTTCGACGCCGCCGCGGGCGCATACGCGTCCATCCACGCCAGCATCGTGCCGATGTCGTCGCCATGCCAGAGGTCCTGGCGCTGGTCCGGGTGCAGGAAGCGTTCGGTCACCATGCGATCCATCATCGCGACCAGCGGCTCGTAGAAGCCGTCCACGTCGAGGAATGCGCAGGGCTTGTCGCCCAGGCCCAGCTGGCGCCAGGTCAGCATCTCGAACATTTCGTCGAGCGTGCCGAAGCCGCCGGGCAGGGCAATGAACCCGTCGGACAAGTCGAACATGCGTGCCTTGCGCTCGTGCATCGAGCCGACCACCTCGAGCTTCGTCACGCCCTTGTGCGCGACTTCCCAGTTCACCAGCTGCTCGGGGATCACGCCGGTCACTTCACCGCCCGCGGCGAGTACGGCGTCGGCGACCACGCCCATCAGGCCGACATTACCACCACCGTAGACCAGGCCCAGGCCGCGCTTGGCCAGTTCCGTGCCCAGCGCGATCGCGCGCTCGGTGTAGATCGGCCTGGCACCCGCGTTGGAACCGCAATAGACACACACGTTCTTCATTTCGATCGACTCGTATTGCTTGAATTGACAGGGACAGACGCAATCAGCGCGCGCGCATCAGGACGATGCCGGACATGCGCAGCATCTCCTCGCGCAGGCGCCTGGGTTGCAGCAGGCGCAGCAGTTTCCACAGCCACAGGTGCGGTGCGGTGCGATTGAGGCGCAGTGATTCGGTCCAGCTGGAGCGGAATTCGGCTTCGTCCCATCCGAACGGAGCGAAGAAGGCCGTGCCTTCCGCCGGACCGAAGCGGAACGGCGCGTTGCCCTCGCGCAACTTCGGCGACCAGCGCTTCTCGAGGAACTTCAGTAGCCGCGGCGAGGCCAAGTCGGTCAGCCACCATTGCGCCTGCGCGATATCGTGCAGGTCAGCGGCGAGATCGGCGACCTGTTCCGCCTCCAGGTAGACCAGCAGGCCCTCGCTGATCACCAGCACGGGACCCTGGCCGGCAGCATGGGCGAATACGTCATGGCGCGTCGTGCGTTCGCGCAGGTCGGCGGGGATGAACTCGACGTCGCAGCGCGGTGTCTCGCTGGCCATGTGCCGGCGGAAGTAGTCGACCATGTCCGGCAGGTCGACATGCAGCCAGCGCAGCGTCGAAGGCAGCGGCAGCCGGTAGGCGCGTGCATCCAGCCCGGCGGCGAGGTTGAGCACGGTGGTTGCACCCTGCTGGACGCAGCGCAGGATGATCTCGTCCATGACCGCGGTGCGCACCACCATCGGCCAGCTCATCGCGGTGCCCTGCGGCATGGCGTCGACGATTGCCAGGCCCCGCTCGCCGGCGAGGCGCCGCGCGTAGGGGTCGCGGAAGATCGCGTCCGGCCGCTCGCTTTCCATCGCCCGATACACCGCCACCCAGGCGGCGGTGTCGGAGACGTTGCGGATCGGGTTGGCGTCGGTCATGTTTTTGTCCTGTCCAGAACGCAAAAGGCCGCCAACACCTGGGTGATGGCGGCCTTCCGGCTCGACTCGCGAGGCGATCAGTTCGCCTTGTGGATCGAGCGCTTGTCGACGGCCATCGCGGCGTCGTGAATCGCTTCCGACAGCGTCGGGTGGGCGTGGCAGATGCGCGCCAGATCGTCGGCCGAACCCTTGAACTCCATCGTCAGCACGCCTTCGTGGACGAGCTCGGAGACGCCCACGCCCACCAGGTGCAGGCCCAGGACCAGGTCGGTCTCGGCATGTGCGATCACCTTGACGAAGCCGGCCGGCTCGCCCATCGCCACGGCGCGGCCGATGGCGGCGAACGGGAAGCTGCCGGTCTTGAACGGCGTGCCTTCGGCCTTGAGCTGCTGCTCGGTCTTGCCGACCCAGGCAATCTCCGGCTCGGTGTAGATCACCCACGGAACCGTGTCGAGGTTGACGTGACCCGGCAGGCCGGCGATCAGCTCGGCCACGGCGATGCCTTCCTCGAAGCCCTTGTGCGCCAGCATCGGGCCGCGGACGCAGTCACCGACCGCCCAGACGCCATTGACGCCGGTGTGGCAATGCTCGTCGACTTCGATCATGCCGCGCGGATCGAGCTTGACGCCGGTGCCTTCAGCCAGCAGGCCCTTGCTGGCGGCGCGACGACCGACCGAGACCAGCAGCTTGTCGACGACGATCGTCTTCTCGCCTTCGGCGTCGGTGTAGGTGACTTCGACTTCCTTCGCCTTGCCCTTGGTCTTGATTTCGGCCTTGCTCACCTTGGCGCTGAGCTTGATGTCCAGGCCCTGCTTCTTGAACTCGCGAGCGGCGGTCTTGGCGACCTCGGCATCGGCGGCGGCGAGGAAGTCGGGCAGGGCTTCGAGGATGGTGACCTCGGCGCCGAGGCGCTTCCAGACGCTGCCCAGTTCCAGACCGATCACGCCGGCGCCGATCACGCCAAGGCGCTTGGGCACGGCGGTGAAGTCGAGCGCGCCGACGTTGTCGACGATGGCGTCGTTGTCGAACTTCGCGAACGGCAGCTCGATCGAATCGGAGCCGGCGGCCAGGATCACGTTGGTGCCCTTGAGCTCGACTTCGGAACCGTCGTGCTGCTTGACCTTCACCACGTTGCCCGGCTGCAGCTGGCCGAAGCCGTAGAACGGCGTGATCTTGTTGGCCTTGAACAGCATCGCGATGCCGCCGGTGAACTGCTTCACGATCTTGTCCTTGCGGGCAATCATCGTGCCGACGTCGATCTTGGCGTCCTTGGCGGTGATGCCGTGCTCGCCGAACAGGTGTTGCAGGTTGTAGAACTGGCGCGAGCTGTCGAGCAGCGCCTTGGACGGGATGCAACCCACGCGCAGGCAGGTGCCGCCGAGGGCCGGCTTGCCGTCCTTGCCGAGCGCGGCGTCGATGCACGCGGTCTTCAGGCCGAGCTGGGCGGCGCGGATGGCGGCATGGTAGCCGGCCGGGCCGGCACCGATGACGACTACGTCGAAGGTCTGCTGTTCGCTCACGTCTTTGATCCTTAGCTTCTAATTCACCAAATCATTCAGCAGAAATCACATGCCCAGCAGCATGCGGTGCGGATTCTCGAGCTGGTTCTTGATGTCGACCAGGAACAGCACCGCTTCCTTGCCGTCGATGATGCGGTGGTCGTACGACAGCGCGATGTACATCATCGGCGCGGCGATGACCTG
>DATDBI010000037.1:0-2893 GCA_036524915.1 Lysobacter sp.
CGCGGGCGCGACTCGATCACGATGTCCTCGCCCAGGTCGGCCTCGATCCGCGCGGCCATCTCGCGGCCGAGCTCCTGGTGGCTCATCTCGCGGCCACGGAAGCGGATGTTGACCTTGACCTTGTCGCCCTCTTCCAGGAAGCGGCGCATGTTGCGCAGCTTGATCTGGTAGTCGCCTTCGTCGGTCACCGGGCGGAACTTGAGTTCCTTGATCTCGACCTGCTTGGTCTTCTTCTTCGCCTCGTTGGCCTTCTTCTGCTGCTCGAAGCGGAACTTGCCGAAGTCCATGATCTTGCAGACCGGCGGATCAGCGTTGGGCTGGATTTCGACGAGGTCGAGGCCTTCGTCTTCGGCTATGCGCAGCGCTTCGTCGCGCGTCAGCACGCCTAGCATCTCGCCATCACTGCCAATCACGCGCACGCGCGGGACGCGGATTTCCTGGTTCTTGCGATTCGGCTTTTCGGGGGTACTGATGTTGCAATCTCCGGTATGGATCGTGCCGGCCGCCGGGGGTGGCAGCCGGACCTGGGCAGCTTAGGGCTTATTGGATGCCCTCATTGCGCAAACGCGAGGCGAATTCGGAGACGGTCATCGTCCCGAGGTCCTCCCCTCCCCGCGTGCGCACAGAAATCTGGCCGTTTTCCTTCTCGCGGTCACCGACCACGAGCAGGTAAGGCACGCGCTGCAGGGTATGCTCGCGAATCTTATAGCCGATCTTTTCGTTGCGCAAATCGGCATCGACCCGGAATCCTTGATTTGCAAGGGTTTTCCGGACTTCGGCCACGTAATCGCCCTGGGCATCGGTGATATTCATCACCACCGCCTGGATCGGGGCCAGCCAGGCCGGGAACTGGCCGGCATGGTGCTCGATCAGGATGCCGATGAAGCGCTCCATCGAGCCGACGATGGCCCTGTGCAGCATCACCGGGTGGCGGCGCTGGCTGGTTTCGTCGACATATTCGGCCCCCAGACGGCCCGGCATCATGAAATCGACCTGCATGGTGCCCAGCTGCCAGGTCCGGCCGATGGCGTCCTTGAGGTGGTATTCGATCTTGGGGCCATAGAAGGCGCCCTCGCCGGGCAGCTCCTCCCACTGCACGCCGGCCGCGCTCAGGGCCGAACGCAGGGCGTTCTCGGCCTTGTCCCACGTGGCGTCGTCGCCCAGGCGCTTGTCCGGACGCAGGGCGATCTTGATCTGGATCTCACTGAACCCGAAGACGTCGTAGACGGCCAGGGCCTGCTGGTGGAAGGCGCTGACCTCGGCCTCGATCTGGTCCTCGGTGCAGAAGATGTGGCCATCGTCCTGGGTGAAGCCGCGCACGCGCAGGATGCCGTGCAGCGCGCCGGAGGGCTCGTTGCGGTGGCAGGCGCCGAACTCGCCGTAGCGGATCGGCAAGTCGCGGTAGCTGTGCAGGCCGTGGTTGAACACCTGCACGTGGCCCGGGCAGTTCATCGGCTTGAGCGCGTAGGTGCGCTTCTCCGACTCGGTGAAGAACATGTTTTCCTGGTAGTTGTCCCAGTGGCCCGACTTCTGCCACAGCGACACGTCGAGGATCTGCGGGCAGCGCACTTCCTGGTAACCGCTGTCACGGTAGACCTTGCGCATGTACTGCTCGACGACCTGCCAGATCGACCAGCCCTTGGGATGCCAGAAGATCAGGCCCGGGGCCTCTTCCTGCAGGTGGAACAGGTCCTGCTGCTTGGCGATCTTGCGGTGGTCGCGCTTCTCGGCTTCCTCGAGCTGGGTCAGGTAGGCCTTGAGGTCCTTGTCATTCAGCCAGGCAGTGCCGTAGATGCGGCTGAGCATCTGGTTGTTGGAATCGCCGCGCCAGTAGGCGCCGGCGACTTTCATCAGCTTGAAGGCGCGCAGCTTGTCGGTGGACGGCACGTGCGGGCCGCGGCACAGGTCGGTGAACTCGCCCTGGCTGTACAGCGACAGGTCTTCGCTGGTCGGGATCGATTCGATGATCTCGGCCTTGTAGGCCTCGCCCAGGCCGCGGAAGAACGACACGGCGTCATCGCGCGATTTCACGCTGCGCGAGACCGGCTGGGCTTCCTTCACGATCTTCTGCATCTCGGCCTCGATCGCCGGCAGGTCTTCGGGCGTGAACGGGCGCTCGTAGGCGAAGTCGTAGTAGAAGCCGTTGTCGATGACCGGGCCGATGGTGACCTGCGCGCCCGGGTACAGGCGCTGCACGGCCTGCGCCAGCAGGTGCGCGGTGGAGTGGCGCAGCACTTCGAGGGCGTCGGGGTGCTTTTCGGTGACGATCTCGAGCGAGGCGTCGTGGTCGATGCGGAAGCCGGTGTCGACCAGCTTGCCGTCGACCTTGCCGGCCAGGGCGGCCTTGGCCAGGCCTGCGCCGATCGATGCGGCGATCTCGGCGACGGACACGGGCTGTTCGAATTCGCGGCGGCTGCCGTCAGGAAGGGTGATTGCGATCATGGGATGGCGTCTTGCTGGCGCGCTGGTGCGCGGCTTGGCGGTAGGAGATCGTCGAGCCGGGGGCGTGAATCCGGGCTGCGGAAATGAGAAACGGCGCCGCGGCGCCGTCCTGCAGGGGCGTCTTCGGCGTTCAGCGGTAGCGAGTGGTAGTGCTCATGTCGCACGCTCGGCCGGCGGTTTTGCCGCGGGCCACCTGGATCCTGCCTCCGGCCGGTTGCCGGAGCACGGGTGAAATAGTTGGGTCTGCGCGCGGGCAAGTCAACGCCGAAGCGCTTCCCGGTCCATATCCGGCATGGGCCGGCCCACCTTTCGCGAAAACCTGTCCCCGAAAAGCAGAACGGCCGGGCAAGCCCGGCCGTTCGCAACATATTGGTGGGCGGTACAGGGTTCGAACCTGTGACCCCTACCATGTCAAGGTAGTGCTCTACCGCTGAGCTAACCGCCCTTCGTT
>DATDBI010000038.1:0-25822 GCA_036524915.1 Lysobacter sp.
CTGTCATGAAGGTCCTGTCCTCTCTGAAGTCGGCGAAGGCCCGTCACCGCGACTGCAAGGTCGTCCGCCGCCGTGGCAAGGTCTTCGTGATCTGCAAGTCGAACCCGCGTTTCAAGGCGCGTCAGCGCTAAGAAGCCCGGCTACGCCGTGCAAATCGAAAGGCCGCCGAAAGGCGGCCTTTTCTGTGGTGGCGCACCGCCTTGCACACCCTCGCGCCGAACCCGATTCGCCAAAACGTGACGGCCGCTCGCTGCCGCCGATTCACGGGTTGTGCGTACAATCGTGGCCTCACAAGACCGTGTTCATCCACCCAGGGGGCTCGCCGTGAACAACCGTGCCAAGAAGCGTTTCGCCGCTGTTCCGCTGTTCGCGCTGCTGGCCCTGGCCGGTACGGCCGCTGCCGACACGCTGCTGGTCGAGCGCGTGCAGGAAGAAAACCGTGCCGCCATGCCGGCCCGTGGCCAGACCATGACCCAGGTCGAAGCCAGCTATGGCGCACCGGCCGAGAAGCTTGAATCCCAGGGCGGCCAGAAGCGTCAGTGGCCGGCCATCAACCGTTGGGTGTACCCCGCTTTCACCGTGTACTTCGAGAAGAGCAAGGTGATCGACGTAGTCGCCAACAAGGCCAGTGCCGAGGAAGTCGGCCCGAAGCCGCCCATTCGCTGAGGCCATGAACGAACCTGTATTGCGCTTCCCCGCGGAGTGGGAGCCCCAGTCCGCGGTACTGATCGCGTGGCCGAACGCCGATACCGACTGGGCTGATCGCCTGGGCGAGGTCGAAGAGACCTACATCGCGCTGGTCGCGGCCATCACCCGCTTCGAGCCGGCCATCATCTGCGTGGCCGACGACGACGTGGAAGCGTATGCGCGTGCCCGCCTGTCCTCGGCGCGCGTCGACATGTCACAGGTTCGCTTCGTCGAGGTGCCGTACGACGACACCTGGCTGCGCGACTCCGGCCCCATCACGTTGCGCCGCGACGGCGGTTTCCGCCTGCTCGACTTCCGCTTCACCGGCTGGGGCGGCAAGTTCGATGCGAATCAGGACGACCTGCTGGTCGAGCGCCTGCACGATGCTGGAACTTTTGTTAACAGTTCGCGCTATCCAGTTGATTTTGCGCTGGAAGGCGGCGCGATCGACAGCGATGGCGAAGGCACGCTGCTGACCACCTGGCAGTGCCTGCACGAGCGCCATCCGGAGACGTCCCGCGACGACCTGACCCGGAAGCTTTCCGACTGGCTGCAGCAGGAGCGCGTGCTCTGGCTTGACCACGGCTACCTGGAAGGCGACGACACCGACGCCCACGTCGACACCCTCGCCCGCTTCGCCGCGCGCGATGCCATCGTCTACCAGGACTGCGACGACGCCACCGATTCGCACTTCGCCGAGCTGCAGGCCATGGGCACCGAACTGGCCGCGCTGCGGACGAGCGATGGCAAGCCGTATCGGTTGTTCCCGCTGCCGTGGGCCAAGCCCATCGTCGACGACGGTCGTCGTCTGGCCGCGAGCTACGCCAATTTCCTGATCGTCAACGGCGCGGTGCTGATGCCCGCCTACGGCGACGAGGCCGACAGCCGTGCCCAGGCGGTACTGGCCGAAGCGTTCCCCGACCGTGAGATCGTGCCGGTGCCGTGCCGACCGCTGATCTGGCAGAACGGCAGCCTGCACTGCATCACGATGCAGCTTCCGCAAGGCGTGGTCGCCTGATTCGTTTGCAGGTGGCCGCTGCAGGTGGCCGCAAACGGCACCTGCAGGAACGCGCAATCGTCAGCGCTCTACAATGTCGGCCGTCCCCGCGCCCGGATCCGAGTTGCCATGAAGAAGACCACCCTCCCCGTCGCCCTGATCCAGGATCGCGACCACGGCAGCCGCGAGGCCAACCTGGCCAACATCGAGGCGCGCGTGGCCGAGGCCGCCGGGCGCGGTGCGAAGCTGGTGCTGCTGCAGGAACTGCACAACGGTCCGTACTTCTGCCAGCACGAGTCGGTCGACGAGTTCGACCTGGCCGAGCGCATTCCCGGCCCGAGCACGGAACGTCTGGGCGCGCTGGCGAAGCAGCATGGCGTGGTACTGGTGAGCTCGCTGTTCGAGAAGCGTGCCGCCGGCCTGTATCACAACACTGCCGTGGTCTTCGATGCCGACGGTTCGACCGCCGGCAAGTACCGCAAGATGCACATTCCCGACGACCCGGGCTTCTACGAGAAGTTCTATTTCACCCCGGGCGACATCGGCTTCGAACCCATCCAGACCTCCGTCGGGCGCCTTGGCGTGCTCGTGTGCTGGGACCAGTGGTATCCGGAAGGCGCACGCCTGATGGCGCTCGCCGGTGCCGAGCTGCTGCTGTATCCGACCGCGATCGGCTGGGATCCGACGGATGAGCAGGCCGAGAAGGACCGCCAGCGAGATGCCTGGGTGCTCAGCCACCGCGGCCATGCCGTCGCCAACGGGCTGCCGGTGCTGAGCTGCAACCGTGTCGGCCACGAGCAGTCGCCGCTGGATGCGGCCGGCATCGATTTCTGGGGCACCAGCCATGTGCTTGGTCCGCAGGGGGAGTTCCTGGCGCAGTCGACCGTCGCCGAGCCCGAGATCCTCATGGCCGAGATCGACATGCAGCGCAGCGAACAGGTGAGGCGGATCTGGCCGTTCCTGCGCGATCGCCGCATCGACGCCTACGGCGACCTGCTCAAGCGCTACCGCGACTGAGCCGCTTGGCCAGCGCACTGACGATCCGCACAGCCGTCGCCGGCGACCTGCCGGCGATCACCGCTTTGTACGCGCGGGAAGTCGGCGACCACGTCGCCACCTACGAGTACGACGCCCCCGACCAGGCCGAGATGACGCGGCGCTGGCAGGCAGTCGTCACGCAAGGCTATCCATACATCGTCGCCGAGCTGGACGGGCGCTTCGCCGGCTATGCCTACGCCAGCAGCTATCGCACACGCGAAGGCTATCGCTGGACCGTCGAGGACACCGTCTACATCGTTCCCGAGCAGCAAGGCCGAGGCGTCGGCCGGGCGCTGCTGCAACGACTGATCGACGACTGCACGGCGCTGGGATTCCGGCAGATGGTCGCGGTGGTGGGCGACGTCAGCAACGCCGCGTCGATCGCACTGCACGAGCGTTTGGGATTCCGCACTGTGGGGGTGTTTGCAGGCCTGGGGCGCAAGCACGGGCGCTGGCTGGACACCGTGCAGATGCAGCTGGAGCTTGGCACCGGGCGAACCACGCCTGCCGCCCCCTGACCCCGCTTTCGGAGACCCACGGTCTCGCGGGGGGACGAGACTTCCATTGACCGACGAGCGGTCGATATTAAAACGAACGGACGTGCTATTTTTCGGCCATGTCCGCACTCACCGCCACCAGCAAAGGCGCTGCCACCCGGGAAGCGATCATTGATCGCGCCTACGATGTCGCCTGCTCGGCCGGCCTGGAAGGGCTCTCGATTGGTCCGCTGGCGCAGGCGGTCGGGATGTCCAAGAGCGGCGTGTTTGCCCATTTCGGCTCGCGCGAGGATCTGCAGCTGGCTGTCCTGGACGCCGCCGGCCAGCGATTTGTCGGCCATGTGCTCCTGCCGGCACTGAAGCTGCCACGCGGCTTGCCGCGCCTTCGCGCCATCATCGAGGCGTGGTTCGACTGGGCGCGCCAATCGTCGGAGGGCGGCTGCCTGCTCCTCAGCGCCGCCAGCGAGTACGACGACCGGCCGGGCGACATTCGCGACCGGGTGATTGCCCATGAGTTGCGTTGGCGTCGGGAGTTGGCACGCGCAATCGCGCTGGCAGTGGAGACCGGTGACCTGGCCGCCGACACCGATCCGGAACAGTTGGCGTTCGAGGTCTACAGCCTGGCCCTGATCGTCCACCACGACGCCGGACTCTTTGGTTTCGAACAGGCCGTGGCCCGCGGCCGCAGCGCACTCGAGCGGCTGTTCCGCTCGTACTCCCCCACCCTCTGACACCCCACCCGGAGGCCTTCCGTGTACCCGCTCATCGCCAAAATTAGCACGATCGTTCGTAATATCATGCGACTCTACGGTTTGCGTCTGGGTTTCGCGCTTGGCGCACCGCTCGCCCCGCGGGCAACAGTGCAGCGCGCCGCGCGGCTGTTCTCCACGCCCTTGCCGACAAGTCGCAGCCGCGCGCTGGCCGCCTCCACCCAGGGCGCACGCGAAGATCAGCTCGACGTCGACGGCCACACCATCGCCGCCTACGTCTGGGGCGATCCGGCCAGGCAACCCTATGTGCTGTTCGCCCATGGATGGTCCAGCCATGGAACGCGAATCGCGCCGTGGCTTCCGGGCCTGATCGCCGATGGCTATGCGGTGGTCGCGTTCGACCAGCCCGCACACGGGCGCAGCCCCGGCACGGAGGCGACGTTGCCCGACTTCACCCACCACCTGCTCGCCGTGGGTGAACACTACGGCCCGGCAGCAGCGGTGATCGGTCACTCGCTCGGCGGCGCCGCCACGCTGCTTGCGATGGCGCGGGGACTGCAGGCGTCGCGCGCGGTGCTGATTGCACCGGCCGCCGATCCGGTCGCAGCGGCAGAACGTTTTGCCAACGTCATGTGGATCGGGCACCGGCTGTTCCAGCGCATGTTTGCCTACTTCGAGGGCCGCATCGGCATCACGTTCCAGGAACAGCAGGCGCATCTCAATGCGCCGGCCATAGGGCGTCCGGCGCTTATCGTGCACGATCTGGAAGATCGCGACGTGCCCTGGGAAGAAGGCGAGCGCTACGCACGCTACTGGCCCGATTCGCACCTGCTCACCACCCGCGGCCTGGGCCACCGTCGCGTTCTCGACGATGGCGAAGTGATCGCCGCGGGACGGCGCTTCCTGCATGGGGAGAGCGTCGGCGATCGCATCGTGTCCAGCACCAACCTGCCCTTCGGCGTCGCCTGAACGGATCGCTTTGAACCGCCGGCTCGCGTTGCCCCGTCGGTGGTCTGGCCCTAAGCTCTGTCCAAGTGATTCCACGCATCGACAAGACGGCGCCTGACCGGCGCCGTCTTCGTGCGCAAACCCCGAAAGGCAACGCCGCATGCAGGTAGTACCCGCTTTCAACGCCCCGTCAGACCGCCGGGGGCAGCCATGATCGAATCCTCCGCGCAGGCGGCACTGGATGCCGTGCTGGCTGGCCAACCCCATGCCATCGTCGAACGCGACGGCGTGCGCTACACACTGCTGGGCACCGCGCATGTCTCGCAGGCCAGTGTCGAAGCGGTGCGCGATGCGATCGACAGCGGCGCATTCGATGCCGTCGCGGTCGAACTGGACCCGCAGCGCCTGCAGGCGCTGACCGACCCCGATGCGCTGGCGCGACTGGACCTGGTCCAGGTGATCCGCACGGGCAAGACCGCGTTGTTCGCGGCAAACCTGGCCCTGGCTGCCTACCAGCGCCGCCTCGCCGAGCAACTCGGCATCGAGCCGGGTGCAGAGCTCAAGCGCGCGGTGCTGGAAGCTCGCCAGCGGGAGCTGCCGGTCCATCTGATCGACCGCGATGTCGGACTGACGTTCAAGCGTGCCAACAACCGCCTTGGCTGGTGGTCGCGGGCGAAGCTCGGCGGCGGTCTGATGGCGGCCCTCTTCGTTGACGAGGAAGTCGGCGCGGAAGAGATCGAAAAACTCAAGCAAGGCGACATGCTCGAGTCGAGTTTCGGTGAATTCGCCAGCGACAGCCCGGAGCTGTACGAAACCGTGATCGCCGAACGCGACCGCTACATGGCCGCGCGCCTGCGCGAGACCCATGGCGACGCGCGCGAGGTGCTGGCCGTGGTCGGCGCCGGCCACCTGCAGGGACTGGCACGGCACCTCAAGGACGAAGTGCGCGCTCCGGATGTCATCCGCGAGGAGCTTGAGTCCCTGCCGAAGAAAAGCAACGTGCCCTGGTTCACCATCATCCTCGCGGCGTTCGTGCTTGGCGGCTTTGCCTGGGGGTTCTGGCGCGGTGGTATCGACGTCGGTTCCGACCTGCTGCTGCAGTGGGTGCTTGCAACCGGCGTGCTGGGTGCCATCGGTTGCGCCCTCGCCGGCGGTCACCCGCTGAGCATCCTCGTCGCCTTCGTCGCATCGCCGATCACGCCGCTGCACCCGGCGCTTGCGTCAGGCACGCTCAGCGCGCTCACCGAAGCGTGGGTGCGCAAGCCGACCTATGCCGACTTCATGGCGCTGCGCGACGATGTGCAGAGCTGGCGCGGCTGGTGGCGAAACCGGGTGGCGCGCGTGCTGCTCAACTTCTTCCTCACCAGCCTGGGCACCGCAATCGGAGTCTGGACCGGCGGCCTGCGGATGCTGGGCAAGCTGGTCGGCTGAGACCGATTCATTCCGGAGGTGCGGCCTGCCGGCATCGGCTCGCCGCTATCAGTCCAGCAGAAGCTCGCGCCACGAGACGCGGCTCGCCTTGCTGCCGGCGCTGCGGGTGCCAATCCGCTTCCGGGTGCCGTCGTCGAGGTTCAACTGGGTTTCGTCGCCGACGAAAATCGGGCCATTGGGACTGCTTTCGAACCCAACGCCGGATGCAGGAGCGGTCGCGGGCGCTGCATCCACCTTGACTCCATCGAGGTGATTGAACCGGCCATCGCCGTTGGCGTCGAAGAAGGTCGACGATGGCCGCGAGCCGGTGAACGGCTCCAGCGCCATCACAAATCCCCGTCCTCCCGGGCTGCAGACATCGCGGGCATCGGGGATCCGGGTCGTACCGATCAACTTCCCCCGTTCGAAGCGATTGGCAACGACCATCCGCTCGCCTTCCCTGCCTCTGACTGGCGACACCAGGTCGAGGAACCAACCGCTCTTGCCGCCAAGGTCGCCGGAGGCTTTCTCGCTGGTCACGCGTAGCGTCACCCCGTTGCCGGTGGTGGATTCGGCCACGATGCGTCGCTCGACCAATGCCGACCTGCCGGCTACCGCAGCGCCGCGGTCGATCACGCCATACCAGCTCTGCACGCGCTTGTCGGCGACGTCCGCGTGGCCGAGGTATCGCCCGGTTCCAAAGAACACCCAGACGTCGCGCGTTTCCGGGTTGGGCAGAACGAGCGGAGCCGCGGTGATGGGTTGAGCCCTGCCACCGGTGTGGTCGGCGGCAAACAGCTTGCCGACGCTGACTGCGACGCCATCCACCCCCGAGAAGCGCCACAGGTTGCCTTTCATGTCCCCGCCGTAAACCGTTTCGTAGAAGCCGTCGCGATTGGTGTCCCACGCATCCACGGCAGACAGCGCGTTGTTGGCTGGGACCCCGGTGCTGATCGCCCGTGCCTCGCCGGACTCGACCGCGATGATGATCAGCTGGGCCACGCCACCGGCGCTGTTCGCTCCGTTCCCCAGGAGTACACGCCAGTCGCCGTTGGCGACCTGGGCGATGATCGGCTTTCCGGGAACGTGACCCAGCGAAGGAAGGTCCGCGACGCCTTTTTCCCAGAGGAACCTGATGTCATCCGGATCCGTGATATCGAGCGCGAACACCGAGCGACCGCCGCGGCCCATGCTGCCGACGAGGACGGTTTTCCAGCGGCGGTCGCGCGTTGAGTAGACGTCTGCTACCGAGACATCGCCGTCGACGAAGTAGCGATGCTCGTAATCCGGCGAGGTCAGTGTCTTCAACTGCGCACTGATGGCGGCAGCCGGCATGAAAGCGTACGTTTCGTCGCCACTGGTCGCGTCGAATCCGTGCAGCATGCCGTCGTTCGCACCGACGTAGACGACTTTGCGCCGCTTCGACTGGGCCGCGCCGAAGGCGGCATACGTCGCCGCTCCGGTGAATGTGGCAGCCGGGTACAGTCGCGACTCCGGTTGCCCCACGTACACGGGCGCGGAGTGCACGATGTCACCCAGAATGCCCGCGCGTCGACGCAATCGCCCCTCGTTGCTGCGATCGCCTCGCAGATAGTTCAAAGTTGCCTCGTCGCCAAGCGCGGCCCGCTGCGTTTCCCCCAACGCGTCCCAGCTCAGCAGCCCGTAACGTCGATTCCCCGTCGCCTGCGGGTTATGGAAATAGATCCTGCGGCGTTGCCAGGGCATCGCCGCAAGCCTGTCGCCGGCGTTCCAGGCTGCGTCGCCCGCAGTGCCGGCGACCTTGGGATCCACCGAATACGCACTCAGCTCGCCCCGCCACGAGGGGCTGTAGAAGCGCGCCTGAAACACCATTGCGGCCGCATCAAGGCGAGTGCTGTCGGACGTCAGCGAGGCGGCCGAACCGCTGCTTTCCGCCGCAATGCTCCGGAACGCACGCGTCAGGCTCTCAACCATCTTATCGGCATCGCTGGCGACGTAAAAGTTGTCGGGGCGTTTGTCGCCGCTTGCCAGCACATCGCCGGAGCTGTGCCACCACGCTTCCGGGAGCGCGACGGTTCGATCGTAGGGACGGTAGTCTTCCGGTACGCGGAACCCACCGTACTTGGCCGCCAGCCAATACTGATTGCGATCCCGGCGCTCGAGCGTACCGCCCTCACGCACATCGACCCAGTGAGTGGCGACGGACTGCATGCCCTTGAGATCGGCTCGAATGTCGACGGTGTGCGAATCGTAGGCAAGCCCGGCAATGTAGGCCGAATTGTTGCGGCCGCTGAACGGGGTGCCGATTCTCACGTCTTCCAGCTCGGCCAGCTTTCTCGTTGAAGTTACGACGTTCACGGTCGTGTCTGCGGAAACCTCCCTTGGCCTGGGCGGTTCCTCGGAGAAGTTGGCATTTCCCGGAAGGTTCTTGTCGCGGTGAGTGTTGACGTCACCGATGCCGAGGATGACGTTGGCCTGGCAGCGATACTGGATCGGATCGTTCCATGCGGTGACGATCGGAAATCCATCCGCCTGGTTGTACGCGTCGCCACTCGAAACGCTGGAGTAGGCGGCAACATTCCCCTGATTCTTGAAGTAGCGAACTGCCGTGTAATAGAGCTCGCTCACGGGGTCGATCGATTTGTGCGGTCGCGAGGTCAGCTGCCCGAACTTGTTGAGATAGTTGATGACGCCGCTGTCCCTGATTCCTCCAGGCGTCGCGCTCGCAGCCACCGGCTCCGGGTTGGCGTGCAAAACGCCGGTCACGGGATTCCACTCGCCAGCCGGGTTGCCTTGGGGACCGGAGATCGGGTCATTGCTCAGCGGTCCGACGAACTTCTGGTTCGCACGCAGCACACCACCGTCGCGCAACACACTGGAGTCGTTGAGGTAGCCAAAGATGCTGTATCGCATCCGGTCCGAATACTCCTGGATCAGCCCTTCGGGTTTCCAGCCCTGGCTGTACGGCCTGCAGTTGGCTTCGAGCAGGCCCGCCACACAGACCTTGACGCGAACGCTGACCTCGAATGCGAAAGCCGGAACAGCCCGTCGGCGCCGGTCGAGGGCCAGCGTGTGCCGCGATGGATCATAGGCAACCGGTTGGCCCCAGGTGCCCGTGCCGGTGAATCGCATCCGGTTTCCGTGACCGCTGATCTGCGTGAGGATCGCGTTCCACGAGGCGGGTGGTGCCGCACTTACCGTCCCGAGACCCTGCCCAACGGCCGGCACCCGCCGATCGGCGAATCCCCAGGAGCGGTCGTGCCGCGCCTTCTCGAGCAGCGTTTCGGTCGGGGTGTCGCGAACACGGTAGCCGCCGGTGAGCACGAAACGGAACGGGTCGATCGTCTGTGTCGCGGCCCAGTTCATGAAGTTTCCGCTCCACTCCTTGCTGGAGCTGCGGCATGTGTGGTTGACGGTTACGCGCACCGGATAGAAGTGCCGCTCGGCCTCGACGGATGAAAAGTGATAGCCGTAACACTTGTCCGCGTCGAAGTACCCGGCGTAACGGCGGCTGACGTCATAGGCGCCAAGGTTTGCCTGGCTGATGATCGTCGGAAACTCTACCGATGGAACCAGCGCGAGATTGCCGGGCACGCGCGTTCCAACGTGCAGAGGCACCTGGGCTATCTCCACCTGGGCGGAAGCCGAGCTCACCGATCCCGCGATCACCAGTCCGAGCAATGTGGCAAGCCATCGCGTGGATCGCTTTCCGCAATCGGCCCTGTCCGCACGAGCGCTCTTCGCCCTGCGCGCAAAGTTTCGATATGAAGGGCAGGCAATCGCCATGCTCAACGCACCTCGATGGTCGCCTGCAGCGCGACGAGAGCCCGACCGGCGACGGGATTCTGGCTTCGGGCGGAAATCCGGTAGACCACCTTGTTGTAAGTGGGTGGCGGCGCGCCGTACTGGTTACCGGACGCGCTGCGACCGGCGCCGGCGTCTTCGGGGCTGACCGAAACGTTTCCCATGAACTCGATGTAGTACTGCGGTACGCCTGCCGCCTTGTCCGAGTACGACGAAGCCTCGGTTACGTTGACCCAGCAGCCCGGTGCATCTGCACTGCAGGCCGCCGTGGTCACGTTCACGCCGGGCGGCGTTGCCGCGCAGATCACGCCAGCTGCCGTGCAGTCCACGCCGATGGATCGCCCTTCTACCAAGGCCTGCCGCACCTTGAGTTCTGCCACGCGAAGCGCGGATTCGGCCGCCTGGAAGGCCAGGCTGCGATCGAACATGGCCCCGCTCATCCGCTCTTCCAGGATGGTTCCGCGGAGGCTGGCCAGGCCCAGCAGCGACATCACGATCAACAGCATCAACACGGTCAACAGCACCACGCCGCGCTCGCGGCACGCACCTGCTTCGGGAGAACGACGGATCACGGGTTTCTGTTCCGCAAGCTGACCGTGTGGGTGAACGAGCGAACGAGCCGGGTTCCTCTCACTCCCTCGCGCCCCAGGCCTTCGAGCGACAACATCAGTCGCACGGCGATAACGCCTGTCCAGTCGAGGCCTGGGCTGGCATCAACGTAGCGCTCGGAACCCGCCACGAGGTAGGTGATCTGCATGTCCTGGACGTTTTCGGTGATCTCGTCGCGGCGCTGGTCACGCGTGACGCCCCCTTGGCTTCGCAACCGGTACAGCGAACGCCCTCCGCGTCCGTTGTCGGCGACAAACCATTGCGCTGCCTTGAGTGGAGCGATCAACGAGCCGGGGCGATAGACCTTGCCCGTGCCCGATTCCGTGCAGACGACCGGGAAACCGAGGCCCGATGTGCAGTTGCCCGGACCGGCACCGCCATGATTGAACGCAATCGTGGCGCTACCTGCGCCGGCCTTGCTGATCTGGACGATGCTGACCTGGGTGTGGTCGCAGACCAGAAGGATGTCGTTGTCGCGCAGGCCGTGATCGCTTGTGCTGGCTACGATGCTGGCCGGCATCCCGGGCAGCTGGTCTTGGCGGGCCAGTGTCACGACCGGTTCGCCGGCCGACAGGACCACGACCGCATCGGTTCGTGTCGCGGAGCCCTTGAGGCTACCGCCGTCATGGCCGAACAGGCCCCGGCTCCAGTTCATCCACCATGGCGCCCCGGTGCCGGCCGCGCCATTGAGGACATTGGCCACGGGAAGGTTGTTGCCGCAGGGGTTGCCCGCGGCCTCGCGGATGTCGCGGGCCATCAAAGGCCACCCGCATGCTTTCCTGGATGCGCCCGAGGCTCTCCGTCGCGCGGTAGGTCTTCTGATTCGACAGGAACATGCCCACTGCGGCGCCCGAAACCAGCAGCCCCAGGACCAGCGCAATCATCAGTTCAATCAGGCTGTAGCCCTTCGAGGCCCGGACGCTGGCACCGCGTCGCTGCAAGGCACTCAAATCCGCACCACCGTGGTCACTTCGTGCCGATCGCTGCCGCCCGATCCGCGCGAATCATCCCAACGTACCGTGACGGTGCAATCCGTGGTCTGCGAACCGGGCGCCGCCACTGCCTTGCAGGCGATCTTTCCGCAGCCGCGTTCGCCCAGCTCGGCGTGGATGGCGCTGATCCAGGCGACGAGGTCGTTGCCCGCCAACCTGCCTGCGCTGGAACCACGCGTCCCGGGCGCCGGCGACGTGCAGGTCATCGGCATGTCGTACCCACCGGACCTGGCCTCGGCCACGTTCACGCGCATCGCCTCGAGGATGTCGTAGCTGCGCACGACTGCCTGGCTGCGTTCAAGCGCGCTCTGGCTGTTGCGCAGCGCCACCGCCTGCAGCGCCGCAATGCCGAGGAGCCCGATGGCCAGGATCAGCACGGCGATGAGCACCTCGATCAATCCCACGCCGCGTTGGCGGGGAGCTCCTGAGCCAGGGCTTGCGCTATGGGCGGGCATCGAAATTTCCCCTGTGACAGTCCTTGTCACGTTAGACAGCGGGGGTGATGCGCACCATAAGAAAACGGGAAGGCAAGCCTTCCCGTTTTCGTTTACATGTGATGAGGCTACTCCGCCTTCAGTGCCACCACTGCCGCCGTCGGCACCGTGCCGTCCTTGCCACGGGCACGCCGCGTCAGCCTCGCCGTGCCGGTACGCAGGTCATCCAGCATCGCGTAGATGGTCGGCAGGAACAGCAGGCTGACGACCGTCGAGAACGCCAGGCCACCGGCGATGGCACGCGCCATCGGGTAGTACGGCGGGCCGTCGCCGCCCATCTGGGTGTTGGTCAGCGAGATCGGCACCATCGCCAGGATCGCCGTGCCCATCGTCATCAGGATCGGGCGCAATCGCTCGCGGCTGCCTTCCACCAGGGCGTCGGTGCGCGACAGGCCGCGACGCCGCAGGTTGTTGATGTGCTCGATCATGACGATACCGTTGTTCACCACCACGCCCATCAGCACCAGGATGCCGATGAAGGCCATGATGTTGAACTCGGTACCGGTGAGCCAGAACAGCCAGAACACACCGAACACCGAGAACAGCACGCCGCTCATGATCGCCGACGGGAACAGCAGCGACTCGAACACCGCCGCCATCACCACGTAGATCATCACCAGTGCGATCAGCAGGTTGAACATCATCTGGTTGTTGGCTTCGGCCTCGTCCTCGAACGCGCCGCTGTCGAAGGTGAAGCTGTAGCCGGCCGGGAACGCGATCGACTTGAGCGTCTCTTCCATCGCCTTGCGCGCGTCGGGCACGGTGGCCTTGTCGGCCAGGTTGGCCTGGATCGAGACCGTGGTCTGGCGGTTGGCACGCTGGATCTGCGTCGCCGACGGCTTCACCGCGACATCCACCATCGCCAGTAGCGGCACGGTACGGCCATCCGGGGCGCGCACGGTGAAGCTGTCGATGTCCTCCACGCCAAAGTCCTCGGCGCCGGCGAACCGGACCCAGACCGGCACTTCGGTTTCACCGCGGCGGAACTCACGAAGCGGTGCACCGCGCAGCGCCAGGCCGACGAAGCTGGCCACTTCCTGCGCACTGAAACCGAACGCTGCGGCACGGTCACGGTCGACGTGCACCGACAACTCGCTGTTCTGGTCACCGATGTCGACGCGAACGTCACGCAATTCCTTGCGCTTGGCCATGATCGGCACGATGTCGTTGGCCAGTTCCACCAGTGTCTCGGTCGAGTCGCCGACCAGTTGCACCTGGATGTTCTGGCCCGGCCCGCCACCGCCGCCACCGCCGCCGCCCTGGTTGCCGATGCCGATGTTGGCGCGGGCGGACTTTGGCATCTCGTTGCGCAGCTTCTCGATGGTCGCCTTGGTCTCGTCGATCTTGTCCAGGTCGAAGGTCAGTCGCGTACCGCCCCAGCCCTGCTCGCTGAAGTACGAGTAGATCTGGGTGATGTTGTAGCGCTTGCGGTTGGCGTCGAGGAACTTCTCGACCTTGAGGATCTCGGCCGACATCTGTTCCTTGGTGTAGGCGCCCTTCCACTGGTAGAAGATGTTGGTCTCGGTGCCATCGTCGCCACCGAACATGTTCTTCTTCGTCAGCACCATCGGGACGATGCTGACGGCGATGATCAGCACGATGCCCAGCACGCTCTTGCCGCGGTGCTCCAGCGTCCAGCGCAGGAAGCGCGCATAGCCGCTCTGCATGCGCGGAATCACGCCGCGGTCCGAGCGCACCGCCGGCGGCGTTTTCAGGCGCGCCGAGATCATCGGGATCAGGCTGACCGCTACCAGCCACGAGGCCAGCAGCGACACTGAAATCGTGATCGCGATCTGCGACAGGTAGATGCTGAGGAAGTTGCGGTCGCCGAACAGGTTGGGCAGGAACACGATGCAGTGGCACAGCGTTCCGGCCGACAGCGCGATCGCGACGTGGCGGGTGCCGATGATGGAGGCCATCGTCGGCTGGTCGGGCATGCGCTCGCGTTCCTGGTAGATGCTCTCCACCACGACCACGGCGTTGTCGACCAGCATGCCCACCGCCAGCAACAGGCCCATCATCGTCAGGATGTTGAGCGTGACGCCGGTGAAGTACATGAAGCCCAGCGTCATCACGAAGCAGATCGGGATGGCCAGGGTCACCATCAGCGTCGACGGCCAGTGGCGCAGGAAGAAGAACAGCACAGCAATCGACAACAGCAGACCGATGCCGCCGGCCTCGGCCAGTTCAAGCAGCGAACTGGTGACGTTGTCGCCCTGGTTGTCGATGATCTTGATCTGGATGCCGGCCATGTCCGGCTGCTTGCGGATCTCCTCAACTTCCTTGAGGGCGTTGCTGGAGACCTCCACGAGGTTGGCCTGGCGCTCCTTGAAGATGTCCAGGCCAATCGCCGGCTTGCCATCGAGCCTGCGCCCGTAGTTCATCCGCGCCGGCTTCAGGCGGATCTCGGCGATGTCGCCCAGGCGCGTGCCCTTGGTGTCGATGATCAGGTCGCGCAGCTGCTGCAGGTCGGTGATCTCACCCACCGGCTGCACGCGCAATCGCCGCCCGCCGTCGTCGATCTGCCCGGCGGAGACCGAGAAGTTGACGGCCTTCAGGCGCGTGTTGAGGTCGTTGATGCTGAGGTTGTGGGCGTTGAGCCGGTCGGGATCGATCGCGATCTCGACCTCGTTGGGTGCCGCGCCGGTCACGTCCACCCTGGCCACGCCGGGGATGCGTTCGAGTCGCCGCTTGAAATCGCGGTCGATCATGTCGTACGCGCCAGTCAGGTCATTGGTACTGGCCAGGCGAACGCGCAACACCGGTTCGTCGGTGGTGGAGAACTTGAACACGCTGTAACGCTGCAGGTCGTCCGGCAGGTCGTCGCGGATGGCGTCGATGCGCTCGCGCGCCTCCGAGGCCGCGATGGCGACATCGCGGTCCCAGTCCGAGAACTGCATGAAGATCTCGGCGCCGTCGGAGCGGGCGTTGGCGTCCATGCGCTTGACGTCGGTCATCGTCGACAGCGCTTCTTCCACCGGCCGCAGCAGCGTGCGCTCCACTTCCTCGGGCGTCGATCCCTCGTAGGGGATCTGCACGAAGATGAAGGGCGGCGAGACCTCCGGGAAGGCCTCCAGCGGCAGCCGCACCGCCGCGATCAGGCCGATCACGAACAGCGAGACGAAGAACATGATCGCCGTGACCGGCCGCTTGATGCTGAGCTCTGCAATCGTCATGTCAATGCTCCGCTCAAACCGGCTCGACCTGGCCGTCGTCGTCCGGCGCGACCTTGCCGTGGGTGCGTCGGGCGCGGGCGACGTAGTAGTCGTCTGCACGACGGTCCAGCAGGTCGTACACCACCGGGATCACGACCAGCGTCAGCAGCGTGGACACCAGCAGGCCGCCGATCACGGTGATGGCCATCGGCGAGCGCACTTCCGCGCCCTCGCCCATCGCCACCGCGAGCGGCAGGAAGCCGAACAGCGTGCACATCGTGGTCATGATGATCGGGCGCAGTCGCGAACGGGCGCCTTCCACCAGAGCCTCGCGCTTGGCCATGCCGTGCTCGCGCAGCTGGTTGACCTTGTCGACGAGGATGATGGCGTTCTTCACCACCAGGCCGACCAGCAGGATCAAACCGATGAACACCACCACCGACACCGGCGAGTTGGTGAGCAGCAGCGCCAGCACCGCGCCGACCAGGGCCAGCGGGATGGTGAACAGGATCACGAACGGGTGCAGCAACGATTCGAACTGCGAGGCCATCACCAGGTAGACCAGGAAGATCGCCAGGCCGAACGCGAACAGCAGCGAGCGTACCGACTCGGCGAGTTCCTCACCCTGGCCACCGATGTGCATGCCCACGCCGGCACCGAGCGGCTGCTTGGCGATCATGTCCTGCACTTCCTGCACGGCGCCGCCCAGGTCGATGTCACGCAGGTTGGCCGAGACGATCGCCACGCGCACCTGGTCGGCGCGGTGGATTTCGCTCGGGCCTGTCGTCGACACGACATCGGCGACCGCGTCCAGCGTGACCGGACGGGTGCTGCCCGGGTTGACGATCAGGCGACGGATGTTGTCGACCGAAGCGCGATCGGTTTCACGGGCACGCACCAGCACGTCAATCTTGCGGTCGCGGAAGCTGTAGCGCGTGGCGACGTCGCCGCGCACCTTCTTCACCACGACGTCGGCGATCTGGCGCGTGGTCAGGCCGAGCGCACCGGCGCGGTCCTGGTCGAAGCGGATCTGGATCTCCGGGAAGCCTTCCTCGACCGTCGACTTGACGTCGGCATAGTGAGGATTGGCGCGCAGCATCGCCGCCATGCGCTGGCCGGCAACCTGGATGCTTTCCAGGTCCTGCCCGCGCAGCTCGATTTCCAGCGGCGTGGAGAAACTGAAGAGCTCCGGTCGGCTGAAGTCGACCTGCGCACCCGGATGCGACTGCATGGTCGTGCGCAGACGCTCGGTTTCGCTCGCCTCCACTTCCTTGCTGCCGCCATCGGCCATCACCACCGTCAGCTTGCCGATGTTCTCGCCGCTTTCGGTCGGGTTGGCATCCAGTCGAGTGCCGCTGCCGCTGACGCCATAGAGCGCGCGGATGCCGTCATCCTTGGCGTGCTTGTCCTGCAGTTCGCGCACCAGGGCATCGGTTTCACGCAGAGGCGTGCCCGGGGGCAGCTTCACGGTCATCTCGAAACGGTCCTGGGCCAGCTGCGGGATCAGATCCGCACCCAGCATCGGAATCGCCAGGAGGGTCAGCACGAAGGCCGCCGCGGCAAAGCCCAGCACCAGCCACGGCTTGCGCAGCGCGGTCGGCAACAACTTCATATAGCCGCGCTCGGCGCGCCCATACGGAGCCATCGCGATATCGCTGGCCTTGCGCATCACCGGACCGACGACGGCCGCCAGGCCACGCCATGCGCGGACGATGAGCCAGACGATGCCGAAGGATGCGCCGCGTGCACCGGCACCGATGCCGTGCTCGACGGCGGCGATGGGCTTGTGCAACCTGGACGTCGGCTGCCAGCGCGGATGCGGGGCTTCTTCCGGGAACGCCATCGGCGGTCGGCCCTTGAGCGCACTGAGCATCGGGATCAGCGTCATCGACACGATCAGCGAGATGCCGATCGCCAGCGCCACGGTCAACGCCTGGTCGCGGAACAGCTGGCCGGCGATGCCCTGCACGAACACCAGCGGCAGGAACACGGCGATCGTGGTCAGGGTCGAGGCGACCACCGCCATGCTCACTTCGCGGGTGCCGGCGATGGCGGCATCAAGGATGCCCAACCCTCGCTCTCGCGCCTTGGCGATGCTTTCGAGCACAACGATCGAATCGTCCACGACCAGGCCGGTGGCCAAGGCCAGGCCGCCGAGGGACATCACGTTGAGGCTCAGGCCCAGCTGGCCCATGAAGAAGAACGTGGCGATGATCGACACCGGCAACGACAGGCCGATCACGAACGTGCTCCAGCCGTCACGCAGGAACAGGAAGATGATCAGCACGGCCAGCATGCCGCCGATCACCGCGTCCTTCTTGACGTCGCTGATGGCATGGCGGATGAACTGCGACTGGTCGTCGATCGTGGTGAGTTCCACGTCCGGCGGAATCTGCGCCTTGATCTCTTCCAGGCGCTTGGTGATCGCATCGGCAGTGGCGACGGTATTGGCATCGCCTTCCTTGTAGATCGCCAGCTCGACCGCTTCCTTGCCGGCCAGGCGGATGATGGCCTCGCGTTCCTTGTAACCCTGGCGGACCTCTGCAATGTCCTTCAGGCGCACGGGCATGCCGCCAGCGACGGCGCCGCCGCCTGCGGAATTGGCGCTCTGCACCGACGCAGCCGCGGCCATCGCTTCGGCCGAGCCCGTCTGCGCCGCGATCGCGGCCATCTGCGCCGCCGCACTGGCGGCCGCGTTGTCGCCACCGCTGCGGGTGGTGACCAGCATTTCGCGGATCTCCGGCACGCTGGCGAACTGGTTCACCGTGCGCACGAGGTAACGCTGCGAACCTTCCTCCAGGCGACCGCCGGAGATGTTGATGTTCTCCTGCTGCAGGCGCTGGATGACGGTGTCGATCGGCAGGTTCAGCTGCGCCAGCTTCTGCTGGTCGATGTCGACCTGGATCTCGTCCTCGAGGCCACCGCCGACCTTGACCGCGGCGACGCCATCGACCGGCTCGAGCTTCTTCTTCAGGTCATCGTCGGCATAGCGACGCAGCCCGGTGAGCTCACGCATGGCCTCGATGCTGTTGGTGGTCGCGGTCTTGGACGACAGCGCGATGCGAAGGATCGGTTCGGTCGACGGATTGAAGCGCAGCAGCACCGGGGCCTTCGCCTCGAGCGGCAATTGCAGCACTTCCATCTTGTCGCGCACTTCAAGGCTGGCCTGGTCCATGTCGGTGCCCCAGGCGAACTCGAGCACGACGTCGCTCTGGCCTGTGCGCGACACCGACTTGAGCTTGCGCAGCCCCTTGACCACGCCCACGGCCTCTTCGACCGGCTCGCTGATCAGGGTTTCAATTTCCGACGGCGCCGCACCGGTGTACTCGGTGCGCACCGTCAACGTGGGATAGCTCAGGTCCGGCAGCAGGTTGACCTTGAGGTCACCCAGCGCGATGAACCCGAACATGACAAAGGTAAGCGTCACCATCATCACCGTTACCCGGCGACGCGTGGAGAACTCGACCAGATTGAAACCGGATGATTCGTTCGCAGATTGCGTCACGTTCGCTCTCCGCGATGATTACTGCTTCTTGGCTTTGGAATCGGCGGCAGCGACTTTCTTCGCCGGCTGGCCCAGCACCTGCACGACGGTGCCGTCACGCAGCGCGGTCTTGCCGGCGACGACGACCTGGTCGCCCACCTTCACGCCAGTGCGGACTTCCGCCCACGAACCGTCGGTGTAGCCGAGCTTGACCGGTACGCGCTTGGTCTTGTCGCCGGTGACGACGAACACCGCCGGGTCGCCGTCGTCCTCGAGCAGAGCCACGCGCGGCACCACCAGGGCATCGGCGCGCTGGTCGTAATCGATCTTGATGCGGCCGAACATGCCCGGCTGCAGCACGCCGCCGCCGGCGAACGCGCAAACCACGCGGAACGTGCCGCTGCCCGAATCCACCACCGGGGCGACGCGGTCGACGGTGCCGGTGAACACCTTGCCCGGCAGCGCATCAACCTGCATCTGCACCGGCAGGCCGGCCTTCAGCGTGGCCAGCTCGCGCTCGGGCACGTTGAGGGTGGCTTCCAGGCGCGAGGTATCGACGATGCGGAAGATCGGGGTGTTGATCTGGACGAAGTTGCCGGTCTTGATCGAACGCGAGGCGATCACGCCGGAGATCGGTGCCTCGACGTTCGCGTACGACAGTTCCAGGTTGGCCATGCGGTTGGCGGCGCGGGCCTCTTCGAGGTCGAAGCGCAGCTGGTCGTTGTCGTTGGCGCTGAGCAGCTTCTGCTCGGCCATCTGCTTGGCTCGGGCGTAATTGGCCTCGAGCTTGCGCATGCGGGCGTCGGTCTGGGCCACCTGCTGCTGCGAGCGCGCGGCATCGAGCCGGACCAGGGTCTGGCCGGCACGGATCTGCTGGCCTTCCTCGACCATCACGTTCAGTGCCACGCCGGAGGTCTTGGCCACCACCTGCGACTCGCCGACCGGCTCCAGCGCGGCCGTGCCCGTGTAGCTGGCGGCGACAGCACGGCGGGATGCCTTGGCGACCTCGACCGGGACGGCTTCGGGCCCCTTCTCACCGTCCTTGGCCTGCGCCTCGCCAGCGCCGCCACCCTTGCAGGAGGCCAGCAGCAGGGCGCTCGACAGGGCCAGGCAGGGGAGCAGGACACGAGCGGCGCGGTCAAAACCACGGCTGCGATTTCGGGAGAGATGACGCATGAATTGAACCCCAAAGTGGCTAAGTACCGGACCGTATGCCGGTGTTGTAGATAGGTATATCACCTGCCCCGTTCACCAACATCCGCCGAAGGTCATGGTGACTGGAGCCATGTCGCGCGCGGAACCGTAAGTAGAGTTCTCGACAGCCGCAACAACCATCGATGCAAAATGGCACCGCTTCGTTGCATCGATATCGCAGGCTATACTTGCGCACTTATGCGCGGCCCTCCCGACGGACGGCCACTCGCAGCCAGCTTCAGAACCTTTCGCTAGCCATTCGAGATTGCGGACTACGACATGATGCGACCGCTGATGATCGCCGCCTGCTTCCTTCTGACCACCGCTGCGTCCGTCGCATCGGCCCAGGAAGCCCAGGCCCCCGCCGCTGCCCCGGCCGCAGCCACCGCCACCGCAACCACGGCGCCTGCCGTGCTGAAGGGCGATGCCGCCAAGGGTCACCAGCTGACCTACACCTGCCAGGGTTGCCACGGCATTACCGGCTACAAGAACGCCTACCCGAACTACCACGTGCCGAAGATCGGCGGGCAGTCGGCGGAATACCTGGTCAATGCCTTGACCGAATACAAGAAGGGCGCGCGCAAGCACCCGACGATGCAGGCCCAGTCGCAGAGCTTCTCCGACCAGGACATCGCCGACATCGCCGCTTTCCTTTCGTCCCTGAAGTGAGCCAGACCATGACGAACAAGATCCTCGCCATCGCCCTGCTCGCTTCGCTGGCCCTCGTCGGCTGCTCCAGCTCCGACACCCCGGCCGAGCACTCCGCTGCCGACCGCGGCGAAGGCCACACCTCTTCGTCCGCCGGCCTGCCGGCCGGACACATCGCCGCTGGCGAGCAGCTGGCCAGCACCAAGGGCAAGGCCACCGGCCAGTCCTGCGTCGACTGCCACGGCGCCGAAGGCAATGCCCCGATCGACGGGACTTACCCGAAGCTCGCCGGCCAGTACTACGACTACATCGCCCACTCGCTGCAGGCCTACCGCGACGGCGACCGCGAGCACGCGCTGATGTCGAGCCAGGCGAAGGACCTGACCGACCAGCAGATCGCCGACCTGGCCGCTTACTTCGGTTCGCGCCAGAGCAACCTGCGCGACCTGCACAACGCTCACTGATCGCCTGGCGATCAGCGAAAAAGCCCGCTTCGGCGGGCTTTTTTTTGGCTGCTTCCGTAGCTCTTTTGGCCCGGCGCGGCTTCAGGTCAGCTGCCCGGTGGCTTCCCGCTACCCGGCGGCTTCACCGAGCCGTTGTCTTCCTGCAGCGCCGGCTTGAAAGGAATCGGCGGCGGCGGTCGCGCTTCAGCAGGCTGGTCGTTGAGGTTCGGGTCGCTGATGCCGCAGCCACCGCCCAGGCTCAGCATCGAGATCACGCACTCGATGCTCTTGCCGGTGCCGGGGATCGGAATCGCCACCTTCCGCACGCCCCTGCGCACCCACTCGGCGATCAACGACTCGTTCGGCACCCAGTATTTGTCGAAACTGGTCGGCTCGAAGTCGTTTGGCTTGCGCCGCAACCACGTGCCGGCACGGTCCAGGTCCTTTATCTCTTCGGTGATCGTGCCCGGCGGTTGCCCTGGCGACGCCGATCCGGGCGCCTCCGCGATCCGGACGCTGCCGTCGCTGTTGTAGAGGCCGGGCTGCTCGCCACGCTGGCCACCGGGACGATTGCGGGTCGATTCGCCCCAGTCGTCGCCGCGCGTCGGCGTCGACCAGGTTCCGGCGGCGGGCGCCGGTTTTGGCCCGGCGCCGGCGCCTGCGACCGGCTGGGTGCCGCTGCCGGCTGGCGCCGTTGGGCGCGATTGCGTCGGGCTGCCCGGCGCCCCGGCGGCCGCGGGCGCGGTGCTCGCCGCGGCGGTTCCCGTCGTTGCAGTCGATGAGGGAGCCGGCGCGGTTGCCGCGCTGGTCGCGGCGGGCGCAGGCGCCGCCTGGGCAGGCGACGCCGCGGGCGGCGCTGGCGTCGGAGGCGTCGGGATCTCGACCGTGCGGATGCCCGGCGTGGTCGAGCGCACCTGCGGCACTGGCAATGCCGGCGCTGGCAGTGCGCGCACTGGCGTGTTGGGCAGCTGCAGGGGCGCCGGCACTTCGCGCACCGTGACTTCGCGCTGGCGTTGCTCGATCGACGGCGCGGCAATGTCGCGCGGCGTGATGTTCGGCCGGATCGGCTGCACCGGTTCGGCCACTTCAGCCGTACGGATGGTGGGCGTTTGCGTACTCAGCTGCGGTGCCGCCAGCACCGGTTCGGGCGGCAGGCGCCGGGTCGGCGGCAGAACGAACACGGTCGGTTCGCTCGGCGTCGGCTCGCTGACCGCAACCGGCTGCTCCACCACGGGCGCCGACGTCGGCAGCGTCGGTTCTGGAACTTCGCGCTGGGCGACATCGGGAATGGGGGCATTGACTGCCGGCGCCGGCACCGCGACGACAGGCGGGCTCAGCTGGGCGGTGGGTGACGTCTGGGCCGTCTCGGTCTCGGCCGGGGCGGTCGAGGCCTGTTGCTGGGGCTGCGGACGTGGTTGCTCCTGCGGCTGTTCGCCGGGCTCGCCGGGACCACCACCTGGCTCGGCGGGGGTGCCCTTGCCCACGTACTCGATCATCGTCACTTCCTCGCCCTGAGGCGGGAGCGCGCTGACGGCAAGGAACCGCAGGTACATCAGGTACAGCAGCATCGCTGCGAAAAACACGTGCCAGAGCACGGTGAAGGCGGTGGCGAACCAGTGCACGCGACGGTCGACGCGATCGGGACGGTGGTCGCCCTGCCAATCCTGGCGCCACAAGGTATTGAACGATTGCCAACGACTCAGATCGCCAATGCGGCGTGGCGGCGGCACCGCCAGCGGACGCTCGAGGAATACGTCGACGATGGCGGCCGGCGTCGCGCCGCTGACCGCGCCGACGCGCTCACGCATGCTTGCGAACCAGGCCTGCCAGCCGGGCGGAAACTCACCGGGCGGCCGCCGCAAGTGCGGCGAAACCAGCTGCAGCCGTCGCTGCAGGGCGTGGATCAGGTCGGCGGCGGAGAACACTACGTCGCCGCGCCCTGCTCAGGCCGCCGAATCGCGGCGGATGTAGGGCGCGTCACCGGTCTCGTGATCGGTGGCGTCACGCACTGCGGTGACGCCGGGCACCTTCGTCATCAGCGTTTTCTCGATACCCTGCTTGAGCGTCACGTCGGCCATGCCGCAACCGTGGCAGCCGCCGCCGAAACGCAGCACAACCACGCCCTGCGCAGTGACTTCCTGCACCGCGACATTGCCGCGATGGGACGCCAGTTGCGGGTTGATCTCGTGCTCGACGAGCCATTGCACCCGTTCGACCAGCGAAGCGGAATCGGCCGGCTCTTCGCCCTTGATCTTGGGTGCACGGATCTGCAGCTGGCCACCGGTGGCCTGGGTTTCGTAGTCGATCTGGGCGCCATCGAGGAACTTCACGCTGGCAGCATCGAGCCAGACCGTGAACCCCTCGCAGTCCACTGCCCACTCGTCACCCTGCAGGTCGCCGGGCTCGGCGAACTCCAGGCGCACGTCCGCGCGCGGCGTGCCGGCGTGCACCGCCGAGAGCCTCACGCCCAGGCCCGGCAGGGCCTCGCGCTCGATCAGCTTGAGGAAGTGGCGCTGGGCGGATTCGGAAATGTTGATCATGGGGGCTATTCTACCGGGGTCCGCGCAGCACGATGGCGCACTGTCTTGTAATGACCGCCGATGATGGTATCTGTTCAGTCGGCTGGCCCGCGTAAAGGAACCCTTGCCGATGAACGACCTCGTCCCCCTCGCCCAGGCCCATTGCCTCGCCCGTCGCGGCAGTGAGCACCGGCTCAGCGCAGCACGCGTCCGCGAACTGTTGCCCCAGGTGCCCGGCTGGGAGCTGATCGAGGACGGCCATGCGCTCACCCGGACCTATTCCTTTTCGAATTACCACGAAACGATGGCCTTCGTGAACGCACTGGCGTTCATGGCCCATCGTGAAGACCACCACCCTGACCTCGGCGTGCATTACGACCGCTGCGTGGTCCGTTATTCGACCCACGACGTCGGCGGCCTGAGCGAGAACGACTTCATCTGTGCCGCCCGGGCCGACGCCCTGGCGGCCTGATCGCCGCCCATCTCCAGATCCTCCGAGGCATACAGCATGGGCATGATGAGCACGCTTCGTCTCCACCGGTCCGCGCTGCTGGCCTCGTCGCTGGTGTTGCCCGTGCTGCTGGGCGCCTGCCAAAAACCCGCCGAAGACACGTCATCGGCTCCGGTGGAGCGGACGGAACTGCTGGCCGTCGACACCCCGGTGCCGGGTTACCCCGAGGAGCTGGCCTGCGACAAGATCGGCGGCCAGGTGGTGCTGCTGATGACGGTGGGTGCCGACGGCAAGCCGAGCGAGGTCAAGGTGTTGCGCAGCAGCGGCATCGCGCCGCTCGACAAGGCCGCGCAGGAAGGTGTGCACAACTGGGTCTTCAAGCCGGCCACGCGCGGCGGCGTGGCGCTTTCCTCGAAGCTGCAGGTTCCGGTGAACTTCAAGCCACCGGCGATACGGCCGCAGTCGTGCTACGTGCTGGACGAGCAGCGACGCCGCGCCGGCGGCAAATAATCAAAATAATCAGGCGAGCCTGTCGAGCACATCGACCAGCTCAGGCGCCAGCGGTGCATTGAGCAGGTAGGGCGTCTTGCCGTTGTCCAGCGAGAACTCCAGCGTTGATGCGTGCAGGAACATCCGCTTCAGGCCGGCCTGGTCGCGCAGGCGCTTGTTGACCTCCGGATCACCGTACTTGTCGTCACCGGCGATGGAGTGACCGATGTGCTGTGCGTGGACGCGGATCTGGTGGGTGCGTCCGGTCTCGATCCGGACCTCGCAGTAGGACTGCCCGCCGCGACGCTCAAGTACTTTGAAGTGGCTCAGCGAGGCCTTGCCCATCGGGTTGACCTGCACGTGGCGCTCGCCGCCCTGGCGCAGGCCGACATGCAGCGGCGCATCGACCGTCATCACGCCATCGGGCATGCGGCCGGTGAGCAGCGCCAGGTAGCGCTTGCGGATGCCGATGCCGTCGTAGTCGCGGTCTTCGCGCATCAGCGCCTGCAGTTCGGTCAGGGCCGAGCGCTTCTTGGCGATGACCAGCAGGCCGGAGGTGTCCCGGTCCAGGCGATGGACCAGTTCCAGGCTCTGGTTCGGACGCAGCGCCCGGAGCGATTCGATCGCGCCGTGGCTGATGCCGCTGCCGCCGTGACTGGCCAGGCCCGAGGGTTTGTTCAGCGCCAGCAGGCGCGCGTCCTCGAACACGATCGCCGCTTCCAGCGCGTCCAGCAGACCCTTCGGCGGCGTCGGCTTGTCGCCGGCCTCGCTGAGACGTACCGGCGGGATCCGGACTTCGTCGCCGGCCTCGAGCTTGCGCTCGGCCTTGGCGCGGCCGCCGTTGACCCGGACCTGGCCCGAGCGCACCAGCTTGTAGACCAGCGATCTGGGCGCGCCCTTGAGCTGGCCGAGGAGGAAATTGTCCAGGCGCTGCCCGGCCCGATCGTCGGGGACGCGGACGGTGCGAACCTGGCTGGCGTCCTGGCGAGGCGCCGGGCCGGGGTTGGGGGAGGCTGAATGGGTCATCCGGGGAAGGTTATCTGATACACTCGCGACGCGAGATAAGGTTTTGATTTCGCAGGAACTTGCACTCAAAAGGCCGAAAGCCCCTGTCCTGCGATTCCGGTCCGCGCCTAACCACTGCCCCCGGGGTAGCCATGTTAGCAGCGATGGTCCGGCGGAACCGGTTCCCGCCCGGTGGGTCAAACCACCTGTGATGAACACGTCCCGTGCGGCGTTCGCGCCGCCGGCCCTAAGTACCAGGAAAAAGAAAC
>DATDBI010000039.1:0-3604 GCA_036524915.1 Lysobacter sp.
CGCCAAGCACGGCAACCGCAGCGTCTCGTCCAAGTCCGGCAGCGCCGACGTGCTCGAGGCCCTGGGCGCCTCCATCGAGCTGGAGCCGGAACAGGTCGCGCAGTGCATCGACCGCTGCGGCATCGGCTTCATGTTCGCGCCCGTGCACCACCCGGCCATGAAAGTGGTCGCGCCGGTCCGGCGCGAGATGGCGGTGCGCACGATCTTCAACATCCTCGGTCCGCTGACCAATCCCGCCGGCGCCTCGAGCATCCTGATGGGCGTGTTCCACCCCGACCTGGTCGGCATCCAGGTGCGCGTGTTGCAGGAGCTCGGCGCCAGTCGCGCCCTGGTGGTCTGGGGCCGCGACGGCATGGACGAACTCTCGCTCGGCGCCGGCAGCCTAGTTGGCGAGCTGCGCGACGGCGTGGTGCGCGAGTACGAAGTGCACCCCGAGGATTTCGGCATTGCCATGGCCGCCAGCCGCAACCTGCGCGTCAGCGACGCCAACGAGTCGCGCACGCTGGTGCTGCAGGCCCTGCGCAACGAGAACGGCCTGCCACGCGAGATCGTCGCGCTCAATGCCGGTGCGGCGATCTACACCGCCGGCGTGGCGGACAGCATCGCCGAAGGCATCGATCGCGCCCGCACGGCACTGGCTTCCGGCGCGGCGCACGCCAAACTGGAGGAGTTCGTCGCCACATCGCGCGAGCTGGCCGGCCAGCCCGTGGGGGCGTGAAGATGGACGAGGCCTTTTCCCGTCTGCCGCAGCCGCCGTACTACGCGGTGATCTTCTCCTCCAGGCGCAACGGCCAGGACGATGCCGGCTATGCCGAGGCGGCGCAGCGCATGGTCGAGCTGGCCGCGCAGCAACCCGGCTACCTTGGCGTGGAATCCACCCGCGGTGATGATGGCTTCGGCATCACCGTGTCGTACTGGGAAAGCGAAGCCGCGATCGCGGCCTGGCGCCAGCACGCCGAACACGCGGCGACCCGCGCCTACGGTCGCCAGCACTGGTATGAGCACTACGAATTGCGCGTGGCGAAAGTCGAGCGCGCCTACGGCAGCGTGAAAAGAGAACCGGTTTCCAGCGAATGAGCGACATCCTCAACACCATCCTCGCCCGCAAGGCCGAGGAGATCCAGCAACGCAGCCGCGTGCGTCCGCTCGCGGAAATGCGCGCCCGCGCGCTGCAGCAGCCGCCGACGCGTGGCTTCGTCAACGCCCTGCGCGGCCGCCATGCCGCGGGTGAAGCGGCGGTCATCGCCGAGGTCAAGAAAGCGAGCCCGTCCAAGGGGCTCATCCGCAAGGACTTCCATCCGGCCGACATCGCCCGCAGCTACGAGGCTGGCGGTGCGGCGTGCCTGTCGGTGCTGACCGACGTGGATTTCTTCCAGGGCAGCAATCTGTTCCTCGGCGAAGCCCGTGGCGCGTGCGCGCTGCCGGTGCTGCGCAAGGACTTCACCATCGACCCGTACCAGGTCTACGAAGCACGCGTGATCGGTGCCGACTGCATCTTGCTGATCGTCGCCGCGCTCGAGGACGGCCCGCTGGTGGAGATGGCCAACCTGGCGATGGAGCTGGGCATGGACGTGCTGGTCGAAGTGCACGACATAGACGAGCTCGAACGCGCGCTGCAAACCGACTGCGAGCTGATCGGCGTCAACAACCGCAACCTGCGCACCTTCGAGGTGTCGCTGGACACCACGCTGGACCTGCGCAATGCCATTCCGCGCGATCGCACCCTGGTCGCCGAGAGTGGCATCGCGACCGCTGCCGACGTTGCCAGGATGCGCGAGGCCGGCGTGCAGACGTTCCTGATCGGCGAATCCTTCATGCGCGAGGCCGACCCGGGCGCCGCGCTGCAGCGGTTGTTTGCCGCATGAACACGGTGGCAGGGCCCGATGCCAGCACGCTGGACCCTCGCAACCTCGAGCCGGGGCGACCCTATTCGCCGCTGGTCGTGTTCGATTTCGACCACACGCTGTACGACGGTGATTCCGGCAGCTATCTGGTGCTGTGGCTGATCCGTCGGCACTGGGCGCGCATGGCCGCGGCCCTGCTGCTGTCGCCGCTGCTGCTGCCGATGATTGCCTGGATACCGACGCGGCGTCGGGCGATTTCGGTGTACCTGTGGATCGGCACGGTCGGTACCCACCGTCGTGGCGACATGGACGACCTGATCGACCAGTACGTGCGGATCCACGCCCGCCAGATCCGCGCCCGCTTGCTGCCGGTGGCGCTGAAAGTGCTGCAGCGCCATCGCGACGCCGGTGACCGCGTGATCATCGCCACCGGTGCTTCACCGGAACTGGCGCGCGCGATCCTGGATTTCGTCGCCCATGAGGACCTGCCGGTGATCGGCAGCATCAGCGGCCCGTTCCTGGGCGGCATGATCACCGTCGAGCACTGCCACCACCGCAACAAGATGCGGATGATCTGGGATGCCGGCTACGACCAGGTGGCGGTTGCGTATTCCGACAGCAGCGCCGACCTGCCGCTGCTGCAGTCGGCGCGCAAACCCGTCGTGGTCAATCCCAAGCACAGCCGCGTGGCGATGTTCCGGCGGGTGCTGCCGCCAGGGACGCCGATCCTCAACTGGGGCTGCAGGAACCGTGGCGGCGACCGCGTCGCCTGACCATCGAGATCGCTAAACCCGCTCGGGCGCGTCCATGTCCTGGAAGAACTCCAGCAACGTGCGCTCGGCGAAATCGCGGAACTCGCCGGCGTCGTAGAAGCGACCGAAGCAGAAACTGCAGCTCTCGAACCAGATGTGCGGCTGCTGCGGGTCGACCATGCGCACCAGCTGGCTGTCGACGCAGGCGGGGCATTTGATCCGGTCGACACGGTTGTATTGCGCGCCGACCGCGGCATCGCCGGTGTCGACGAGCTCGGCCTCGGCCTTGAGCAGTCGCTCTTCGCCCATGACCAGCCATAGCCCGCTGCAGTTCGAGCAGCGCTGCGAGCGCGAGGAAAGTATGTCGATGGCCTGCATCGGCGAGCTGCACTTCGGGCACTGCATCGGCGGTCCTTGCTGGAGTAGTGAGGGTAGGGCAGGGCCACGCGGTGGCCGCGGACCTAGTCGCCGAGCGCCTTGATGAAGCGCAGCGAGCCATCAGCGTAGCCGCAGTGACGGTAAAAGGCATGCGCTTGCGCACGTCGCGCATTGCTGGTCACTTCGATCCGGCGCACGCCGATGCGGCGGGAAATCTGCTCGACCTCGCGCAACAGGCGGCGGCCAATGCCCTGGCCCTGGCAGCCCGCCTGCACCACCAGTCCGGTGATGCGCGCCAGTTCGTCGCCATGGACGACGGAGTAAAGGGTGTAGAGCGAGACCAGGCCGCAGGCGTCGCCTTCGATCTCGGCCAGCAGCAGGTGCTGGCGCGGGTCATGGCGGACTACGGCGATCCGTTCGGCGGCCTCGTCGCGGTTGCAGGGATAGCCCAGCTCACCGAGCAGCCGCGCGACATCGCTGGCGTCACCCAGTTCCGCGGACCGCACCCGGATCGAGGTGTCGGCGGAACTGGCGACGCGTCCCACTAGCGTGTGCCGAAGAGGACGACGGTCTTGCCGCGTGCGTGCAGCTTCTCGTCGGCCTGGAGCTTCTTGAGCACCCGGCCGGCCA
>DATDBI010000040.1:0-45973 GCA_036524915.1 Lysobacter sp.
GCACTGCCCCCGCAACGGTAAGCGAGTACAAGCGCTGCATCCGCCACTGTGCATGTCACGGGAAGGCGCGGCGCCGGAGAGCACACAGCCTCCACTCGCGAGTCCGGAGACCGGCCTGGAAGCAGGGTCACGCGCCTGACACCAGGCCGTGCCCACCCCTGGTTGCGATGCGGAGGGCATCGCGGCGGCGACGTTGGCGCCGTGCGCCCACACCGCAGCCTCGTGCACTCTCCCCCGCGACTTTCCCAGTTGCCCGTCACGGCCAATGCCGTGCGTTGGAGAACCCTTGATGCAATTGCGTACCCCGATGTCGATGGCAGTGCACCTCGCCGTCGCGTGCCTGCTCGCCGCACCCGCGCTCGCCCACGCGCAGGACACCGCTGGCGCCACCGACCTCGACCAGGTCATCGTCACCGCCAACCGCACCGCGGTTACCGTCAATGACGCACTGGCCCCGGTCGAAGTCATCGACGCCGAACAGATCCGCCTCAGCCAGGCGCGCTCGCTGCCCGACCTGCTGCGTGGCCGCGCCGGCATCACGATGTCCAACCAGGGCGGATCGGGCAAGCTGACCACGCTGTTCCTGCGCGGCACCGAATCCGACCACGTGCTGGTGCTGGTCGACGGCATCCGCGTCGGCTCGGCCACCTCCGGCCTGACCGCATTCCAGGACCTGCCGATCGAGATGATCGACCGCGTCGAGATCGTCCGTGGCCCGCGCTCGAGCCTGTACGGCGCCGACGCCATCGGCGGCGTCATCCAGGTGTTCACCCGCCGCGACAAGCAGGACTTCGCCCCGCGCGTGCGCTTCGACGGCGGCAGCAACGACACCCTCGGCTACGGCGTCGGCTTCGGCGGCGGCAATGACCGCGGCTGGTTCGGTGCCGACTACCAGCACACCCGCACCAGCGGCATCAACGCCTGCAACGGCTTCTTCGACCCGATCACGTTCGACGGCGGCGGCTGCTTCATCGCGCCCGATTCGCAGCCTGATCGCGACGGCTACGAGAAGGACGCCCTGTCGCTGCGCGGCGGCATCAACTTCGGCGAGCAGTGGAGCCTCGAAGGCCACGCCCTGCGCAACGAGGGCGACAACGAGTTCGACGGCGACTTCACCGACCGCGCGGAGACCGTGCAGCAGGTCATCGGCGGCAAGCTGCGCTGGCACCCGTCCGACCGCGTCGACCTGCACCTGACCGCCGGCCGCAACGTCGACTCCTCGGACAACTTCCTCGGCGACACCTACCTCGACTTCTTCAGCACCCACCGCGACAGCGCCACCCTGCAGGGCGATTTCGGCCTGGCCGCGAACCAGCTGCTCAGCGTCGGCCTGGACTGGCTCAACGACAGCGTCGAGAGCACCACCCCATACGACGAAGACGAGCGCGACAACAAAGCCGCCTTCGTCCAGTACCAGGGCAAGTTCGGCGCGCAGTCGCTCGAGGCCAGCGTGCGCCGCGACGACAACGAGCAGTTCGGCGGCCACACCACCGGCGGCGCCGCCTGGGGCCTGCTGTTCGCCGACAACTGGCGCGTTACCGCCGGTTACGGCAGCGCGTTCAAGGCACCGACCTTCAACGAGCTGTACTACCCGTTCTTCGGCAACCCGAACCTGCGCCCGGAAGATTCGGAGACGTGGGAGCTCGGCCTGGCCTACCTGGGTGACGGCTTCAACGTCCACCTCGACACGTTCAGCACCGACGTCGACGACCTGATCGCGTTCGACGCGGCGATCAACCTGCCCAACAACGTCGAAAAGGCACGCATGCAGGGCGCCGAGCTGTCGGGCGATGTCACGCTCGCCGACTGGACGATTGCCGGCGCGATCAGCTACCTCGACACAGAGAATCGCCGCGGCTTCTACGAAGGCAACGATCTCGCCCGCCGTGCGAAGAACAGCGCCCGCCTCGATGTCGATCGCGCCTTCGGTGCGTTCCGCGTCGGCCTGACCGCGGTCGGCGAAGGTTCGCGCTATGACGACGTCGCCAACTTCCGCCGGCTCGGCGGCTACGGCACGCTCGACCTGCGCGCGGAGTACGCACTCACCCGCGACCTGACCCTGCAGGCACGCGTGGCGAACGTGTTCGACCGCGACTACGAAACGGCGGCGTTCTACAACCAGCCCGGTCGTGAGTGGTTCCTGACGCTGCGCTATGCGCCGGTGAACTGAGCACCGCAGTGATGCGAACGAGGGCCCGGCAATGCCGGGCCCTTTTTTGTAGCCCGGGTAAGCGGAGCGCACCCGGGTGCCGGCACGCATGAACCCCGGGTGCGCTCCGCTTACCCGGGCTACGTCGTGCGGTCGAAACCGTACAACTTCGCCAATGGATGGCTCTTTCGCCTGATCGCGGCGCGGATGATGTCGCGGCCCACCATCGAGTAAGTGATGCCATTGCCGCCATAGGCCATCGCGAACAGCACGCGCGGCCCCCATTGCGGATGTGCGCCCATGAACGGCAGGCCATCGCTGGTCTCGGCGAACGTGCCGGCCCACGAGAACGCCGGAATCAACGGCTGCAGCTGCGGAAACAGGCTGGCAAACTTCTCCATCAGCTTGCGCGATTTCTTGCCTACCCGGGCGTCCCTACGCGCCGGGATGTCGATGGCGTCGTCTTCGCCGCCGACGATCACGCGGCAATCGGGCGTGGTGCGCAGGTAGAGGTACGGCCTGGCCGTTTCCCACATGACCGTGCGCCGCAATGACTCCAGCACCGATGGATCGAACGGGTCGGAGACGAACGCATAGCTGCTGCGATTGCTGGCGTAACGCCGCCTTAGCCACTGCTGCGACGCGTAGCCCGCGGCAATCACGACATGCCCCGCGCGGATGCGCTGGCCATCGCCGGTGATCAGCTCGACTTTGCGAGGCGAAGGAATGACCCCATCCACGCAGGTGCGATCGAACACGCGGGCGCCCTCGCCCTGCAGCGCGCGGAACAGCCGAAGCGTCAGCCGGTACGGGTCGATGCTCGCCGCCGGCGTGCTGACTATCGCCGCCGGTGCGCGGAATCCATAGCGCTCCTGCAGCTCTTCCGGCCCGAGAAACTCGACGTCGAATCCGTGCTGGGCGCGAAGCTCGAACTCGTCGCGCAGCTTGCGTTTGTGCCAGGCGCGGCTGGCGTAATACACGCTGTCGACGCGCTCGAAGCCGACATCACGGACCCGGCGCGACAGTGTTTCCAGCGCAGGGATGGTTGCGGCGCTGGCACGGTACGACTTGAGTGCCTCGGCCAGCCCGTATTGCCTGGCCAGGTCGCCCAGCGTCACGTCGCTCTCGTACTGCAGCAGCGCGGTGCTCGCCGCGGTGCTGCCCCAGCCGATGTCACGTTGCTCGAGCACGACGACGTCGTGTCCATCCTGGACCAGCGCGTCGGCGACCAGGGCGGCAGTGACGCCGCCGCCGATGATCGCTACGTCGCAGCTGGTGTCGGCTTCCAGCCGCGGAAAGGCACGCATCAGGCCGTTGCTGACGGCCCAGTACGGGTACCCGCTCTTCAGATCCATCTGGCGCGATCAGCCAGCGTGTCCAGGCAACGTGTCCAGTCGGCGCGGGATCAGTGTTTCTTCATCGAGTCGCGTGCCTGCTCGGCCCGTGCCGCGCCGATCGCGGTCTCGACCTGCTTCACCTCTTCCGGCGGCGGCAACACCGCGGGGATGCCGAGCGACTGCAGCCACAGCTCGCGACTCCAGCCCTTGGTGTGGTAGAGGTGATGGTCTTCGTCCTTCTCGACGGCTTCGTACGCCTGCTTGAGCACGCGCGCCTGGTCGCCGGTGGTGTGTTCGGCCACTTTTCCGATCAGCTCCCAGTTGTGGTGATCCTTGGTTTCGGCCAGGACCACGCACTCGGTCGCCACCAGTTCCGCGGCGGTCGGATCGCCGCTCTTGCTCGCCATCTGCATCGCCGCCACCAGCGATTTGCCGATGTGGCCAACCACTTCGCGGCCGGGCGTCTTGGTGTTCGGATCGAGCCCCAACGCCTCGAACACGGTCAGGAGGACCTTGCGGTGCGTCTTCGTCTCGTCCAGGTATTCCTGCCATTCCTCCTTGAGGTCTTCGTTGACTGCGCAGCGGATGGCGGTTTCGTAGATCTCGATGCCGCCAAGCTCCGTTTCGAGCGCCTGGTACAGCAGTTCGTTGACCTGTTGTTCGTTGATCGATGCTTTCCTGGCCATTGCCGGGACTCCGGGTGATTGCTTGGAAGAGCACCACGTTTAGCCAGCGTGTCGTGAATCCGGTGTCGAGAAAAGGTAAGTCTGTTCATCGGGCGGACACGTCCAGACGCTGTAGCCCGGGTAAGCGCAGCGCACCCGGGGTCGGGCGGCTTGGCACCGGGGCACCCGGGCTTGGGCGTGAGTCACCCCGGGTGTGCTCCGCTTACCCGGGCTACGTGTTCATTGACACTGTCGGCGAGGCGGGCAAATCTTGGCGCGGGGACGCACAGGGCGAGGCGAATGAATTCATCCGTTGCAGAGCTGGTTGGGCAATACGATCCGACATTGCCGCTGGAGGAGGCCTCGACCATTCCGGCGTCCTGGTATGTCGACGAGCGCATCAGCGAACGCGAGAAGCGCACCACGTTCTCGCGCTCGTGGCAGCTGGCCGGGCGCCTGGACCAGGTTCGCGAACCCGGCCAGTACGTCACCTGCGAGATCGCGGGCGAGCCCATCCTGGTCGTGCGCGGCAGCGACGGCGAGCTGCGCGGTTTCTTCAACGTCTGCCGCCACCATGCCGCGGCAGTGATGACCGAGCCGTCCGGCTGCGCGCAGAACCTGCGCTGCCCGTACCACGGCTGGACGTACACGCTGGAGGGCGCGCTCAAGGGCACGCCGAGCTTCAATAGCGAGTGCCATTTCGATCGCTCGCAACATGGCCTGGCGCCGGTGGCCACGGCGGTCTGGGAGAACTGGGTGTTCGTGCGCCTGGATGCGCAGGGACCGAGCCTGGAGGAGTTCCTTGGCAGCGACCTGATCGACCGGATCCGCCCGCTGCAGCTCTCGCGCCTGCACTTCTTCGAACGCCGCCACTATCTGTTCGACTGCAACTGGAAGGTGTTCGTCGACAACTACCTCGACGGCGGCTACCACGTCCCGCACCTGCACAAGGGCCTGGACAGCGTGCTGGACTACAAGAACTACACGATCGAGAACGGTGGCCGCTTCTGCCTGCAGTCGAGCCCGCTGACGACGGCCAAGGCACAGGAAGACTATGCCGCAGTGCGCAAGGGCGACCGCGCGTTGTACTACTGGATGCACCCGAACCTGATGATCAACTGGTACGAGGGGATGATGGACACCAACCTCGTGCTGCCGCTGGGCGTCGACAAGACCGAGGTGATCTTCGACTTCTGGTTCGACGACGTGTCCGAGGCGGCGCATGCGCGCAATCGCGCCAGCGTCGATGTCGGCCAGCAGATCCAGGACGAGGACATGGCGATCTGCAAGTCGGTGCAGCGCGGTCTGCATTCGCGCGCGTATTCGACCGGACGGCTGTCGGTGCGCCGCGAAGCCGGGGAACATCTGTTCCACCGGCTGCTGCACGCGGATCTGACCGCGGGCAGCTGACGGCCGGAGCCTTAGCCCTTCGCCTTCAACACCGCCTGCGCCGCATTGCGCCCCGCGGCGCCGCTGATGCCGCCACCACCGTGGCTGCCGCTGCCGCACAGGTAGAGGCCATCGACCGGCGTGGCGTGGTTCGACCAGCCCGGCAGCGGGCGCATGAAGAACATCTGGTCGAGGATCAGCTGACCGTGGTTCATGTCGCCTTCGCTCAGGCCGTACTGCTGTTCCAGGTCGATCGGGGTCAGCGTGCGGACTTCGCGGATCGAAGCCTCGAGCGCCGGGAACTGATCGGCAAGGCTTGCGATCACCGTGCGTTCGATCGTCTCCCTCGCCTCGTCCCAGCCAATGCCGCGCAGCTTGTACGGCGCCGACTGCATGTGCACGGAGACGACATTGCCGCTGGTGGTGATCTCCAGGTATGGCTGCGCGGCGAGCTCACCGTACTTGGCCGCGTCGTAGGCGCGCTCGAGATACTTCAGGGTCGGCGCGATCGCAAGCGTGCCGGCAGGCAGGCCGTGGTTGCCATTGGTCAGCACATGCACCTTGGCGACGGCGCCGCGCATCTTGATCGACTGCACCTGCCAGACGAAGTCCGGCGGCAGTTCCGGCGCGCCGACGAGTCCGAGCAGCGTGCGGCGCGGGTCCGCCGCCGACAGCACCGTGCCTGCGGTTATCTCCTCGCCGTTCTCCAGGCGCACGCCCGAGACGCGCAGCGAGTCGACCAGGATGCGATCGACACCGGTGCCGGTGCGCACGTCACCGCCGGCGGCCTTGAGCGCGGCAACCAGGGCATCGGCGATCCTGGCGTTGCCGCCCGTGACCGGCCGCTGGGCGAGGCCGCCGCGATTGAGCCAGTTGTGCATCAGCGTGTAGCCGGTGCCGGCCGACATCGACCCAAGCGTGTGGCCGTGGATGCCGACCGCCGCAATCGCGGCCTTCAGCTGCTCCGATTCGAACCACTCTTCGGTGAACTCGACGGTCGACATCGACATGGCCCGGATCACCCGGAACATGTCGCGGCCACCGAGCCGGCGCAGCGTCCACGCCAGCTTCGCCAGCGGCCAGCCATCGGCCATGCCGACGTGCGGCAGGCGCGGCATCGGCGTGCGGTAGGCGGCGTCCAGGAAAGCGGCGGCGCGATCCATGAAGGCGAGGAACTCGGGCCAGCGCGCGGCATCGGTGGCGGAGAACTGCCGGATCGATTCGAGCGTCGCGGCATCGCCCGGCGTGGTCGACAGTTGCAGGCGCCTACCGTCCGGCAGC
Organism: Lysobacter sp.; assembly: GCA_036524915.1. GTDB lineage: Bacteria > Pseudomonadota > Gammaproteobacteria > Xanthomonadales > Xanthomonadaceae > Lysobacter_J. Next base: position 6,822 of record DATDBI010000040.1, read on the forward strand.
AGCGAGACGTACGGTGCGGCGGTTTCGTAGGCGAGACCATGCTTTGCCAGCCCGAGATCGCCGGCGATGTCGGGCCGCAGCTGCGCACCGGCATGCAGCGGATCGAAGGCGCTGTCGCCCAGCGTGTCCGCGGCGAGCTGCCCGCCGGCGCGGTCGCGCTGCTCGAGCACCAGCACCTTCTTGCCGGCCTTTGCCAGGTACGTCGCTGCGACCAGGCCGTTGTGGCCGGCGCCGACGATGAGGATGTCGTATCGCTTGTTCGTCATGATTGCTTCTGCGCGGTCCTGATCGTCATCGCGATCGTCATCCCAATCGTCATCCCGGCAGACGCCGGGATCCATTTTGATCCTGCTGTTGCTGCGTACCCCTGGAGCAAAGTCAAAGTGGGTCCCGGCGTTCGCCGGGATGACGGGGTGTGGATGGCGGCCTTCACTTCCAGTCCTTCAACACTTCCTGCGCCGCCATCTTGCCGGCCGCGCCCATCACGCCACCGCCCGGGTGGGCACCGGAAGCGCCGAAGTAGTAGCCCGGCAGCGGCGTGCGGAAATCGGCCCACTGCGGCGCCGGCCGCAGGAAGAACAACTGGTGCAGCAGCAGCTCGCCGTGGAAGATGTTGCCGCCGGTGATGCCGGCGATCTGCTCGATGTCCTTGGGCGTGATCACCTGCTTGTCGACGATCTTGCTGCGGATGTCCGGCGCGTAGCGCTCCAGCGTGGAGATCACCGTCTCGCCGAAGGCATCGCGCTTGGCATCGTCCCAGCCGCCCTCGATGTCGTACGGCGCGTACTGCACGAAGCACGAGGCGACGTGATGGCCCGGCGGGGCCATGTCGCGGTCGATCATCGACGGGAAGATCATGTCGATGTACGGCTGCGTGGCGAACTGGCCGTACTTGGCCTCGTCGTAGGCGCGCTCGATGTACTCCATGCTCGGGCTGATCGAGACCGCGCCCCGATGCAGTGCGCTTTCGCCGGGCAGGCAGGTGAACTCGGGCAGCCCGCTGAAGGCGATGTTGACTTTGCCCGAGGAGCCGCGGACACGGAAGTTCTTGATCTGCTGGACGAAGTCGTCCGGCAGGTGCTTGCCTTCGACGAACTGCAGGAAGCTGCGCTTCGGGTCCGCGGCGGAAATCACGACCTTGGCGCGAAGCTCGTCGCCGTTGGCCAGGGCCACGCCCGATGCGCGGCCGCCGCGCACGACAACCTGTTCGACCGCGGCATTGGTGCGGATCTCCACGCCCAGCGCACGCGCCGAACTGGCGATCGCCTGGGTGACGCCGCCGTTGCCGTTCTTGCAGAAGCCCCAGGCGCGGAAGGCGCCGTCGATCTCGCCCATGTAGTGGTGCAGCAGCACGTAGGCGGTACCCGGCGAGTGCGGGCCGAGGAAGGTGCCGATGATGCCGCTGGCCGACTTGGTGCCCTTGAGCGGATCAAACTCGAACCAGTCGTTGAGCAGGTCGGCCGCCGACTGCGTCAGCAGCTTGGCGATCTGGTAGAGCTCCTTCTCCGACAGGCTCTTGCCGTACTGGCCGAGCTTGAGCAGGCCCTTGAGGTCGCGCAGGCTCAGCGATGACGGGTCCGGCGGCACCAGGCCGATGATCGGCTTGATCGCCTTGGCCGCGCGTGCCATCACCCGGCCGTATTCGTCGGAGGCTTCCGCGTCGCGCGGCGAATGGCGGTAGATCTCCTGGCGCGTGAGGTCGTGGTCGTCCCACGCGGCGAGGTAGTCGCCGTTGTCCATCGGCGTGACCGTGCTCGGCAGCGGCAGGATCTTCAAGCCGTGTCGCGGCAGCTCGAGGTCGCGGATGATCTCCGGCCGCAGCAGGCTGACGACGTAGGAGAACTGGCTGAAGCGGTAGCCGGGGAACGGTTCGGCGGTGACCGCCGCGCCACCGACGACGTCGCGGCGTTCGAGAACGGCCACCTTCTTGCCCGCGCGCGCCAGGTAGGCGGCGGCGATCAGGCCGTTGTGGCCGGCGCCGATGACGATGGCGTCGTACTGGTTGCTGGTCATCACTTCTTCTTCCACTCCGGCTCGTAGAACGGCAGCTTCACCACCTTGCCTGGCGCCTGCAGGCGCTTGTGCTCGACGGTGACTTCCATCGTCAGCTCCGTGCCGGGCTCGTAGTACGGACGCTGCAGGTGGACCAGCGCGATGTACTTCTTCAGCACTGGCGACCAGGTGCTGGTCGAGGCGTACCCCACCTGCCTGTCGCCCTGCATCATCGGCAGGCTGCCGCGCACCGCCATGCCGGGAATCTGCGGCGGCAGGCCGACCTTGGCGAACAGCGGTTCCATCTTTTCCCAGTCGACCTCGAAGCCGGCCAGCTTCCACGCCGAGCCTTCGCGCTTCTCACGCTCGAGCGCGCGGCGACCGACGAAGTAGCCGGGCTTGTCGAGCTGCACGGCCCAGTCCAGGCCCATTTCCAGCGGCGTCGACTTCTGCCCTTCGATCCAGGCGTGGTTGGCGGCGGTGTAGTCGACGTCGATCATGAACAGACCTGCCTCGACCCGCGCCATGTCCATCGCCAAAATGCCGCACGCGGTGATGCCGTAATCGTCGCCGGCCTGCATCAGCGCATCCCACACGTGCAGGGCGTCGGCTGCGTCGATCCAGATCTCGTAGCCAAGGTCACCGGTGTAGCCGGTGCGCGAAATGGTCACTGGCTTGCCGGCCAGCGTGTTCGACATCACCTTGAAGTACTTGAGCTTGTCGAGCGTCTTGCCGCAGCAGCGGTTGAGCACCGCTCGCGACTTCGGCCCCTGCAGGCTCAGTGCGGCTACCTTCTCGGTGACTTCGGTGATCGTCACGTCCATGCCGACGGCGTTCATCGACAGCCAGCGCAGTGACGGTTCGGCCGAGGTCAGGCGGAAGGTGTCGTCGGCCAGGCGCGAGATCGTGCCATCGTCGAGCAGCTTGCCCTCCTCGTCGCACCAGCCGGTGTAACCGACCTGCCCGACCGCCATCTTCTGCACGTCGCGCGGCGTCAGCTTGTGCAGCAGGCGCGCGGCGTCGGGGCCGGTGATGATGTACTTCATCAGCGGCGAGACGTCGATCATGGCGACGCCGTCGCGGATCGCCCAGTACTCGCGGTCCAGGTGCAGGTCATACGAGCCGGCAACGATGTGCCCGGCCCAGCGCCGCCAGTTCTGCGGCAGGCACAGGGATGAGGTTCGCTCGTGGAAGGGCGTGCGTTTGAGTTCCAGCATGGGAGTCCTGCGTGCGTGCTCTGCGTGTTGCGGGTCCAACGGATTGGAATGAAAGTCGTGCGGCCGGTCAGGGTTTCGCTGCCGGCGGCAGCAGCGGGCTGGCGCCGCCGTTGCGCATGCGCAGCACGGCGTAGACCGGCAGGCCTGCGGCCGCCAGTACGATAGCCCAGCCGAACGGTTCGCTGCCAAGGCCGATGAAGGCGAAGGTCACGTATGCCAGGCCCGGCACCGCCAGCACCAGCAGGTCGCTGTTGGCCGGGCGCTGGCCGCGGCGCCACAGCACCAGCAGGGCCAGTCCGCAGCACAGGTACAGCGGCAGGTTGGCGGCGGTGACCACGGTGGTGATGAAGGTGAAGCCCTGCACCAGCGACTTGCTGTAGTTCATCAGGATCATCGTGCTGGCGAGCGCGCCTGTCGCGACCAGTGCCAGCGCCGGCGCACCGAAGCGGTTGCTGCGCGCGAACGAGGCCGGCAGGCCGCCGTTGCAGGCGATGGTGCGGGTCAGTTCGCCGACCAGCAGCACCCAGCCATTCAACGCGCCCAAGCCGCTGATGACCACGAACAGCGACAGCGCGCGCCCATAGCCGCCACCGACAAGGCGATCGAGCAGGTCGGAGAACGGCGCCTTCGATTGCGCCAGTTCGGCCGCCGGGATCAGCAGCAGCGGCACGGATGAGACCACCAGGTAGATCACGGCGGTGATGATCGTACCGACCATGGTCGCGCGCGGAATGATCGTGCCAGGGTCACGCACGCGGTCGGCCGGCACCGCCGCCGATTCGAAACCGAGCATCGCGAACAGGGCAATGGTCGAGGCCGCCATCAGCGGCGCCAAGCTGACCGGCTCGGTCGGCAGGTTCTCGGTGAAGCTCGACGGGCTGGTCAGCAGCAGCCAGATGCCAAGCCCGGCCACGGTCAGCATCGGCAGCAGCTTGAGCACGGTGGTGACGATCTGCACGCGGCCGCCGGCGCGCACGCCCAGCAGGTTGACCAGCACGAACAGCCACAGCAGCGTCACCGCCTGCAGCGCGGCAGGCACCTCGCGCAGCGCCGGGAACAACGTGTCGAGGTAGCCGACGACGCCAATGGCGATTGCCGCATTCGTGATCCACGTCGCGATCCAGTACGACCACATCGCCACGAAGGCGGGGATCTCGCCGAGGGTGCCGCGGATGTAGCCGTAGGGGCCGTCGGCAGACGGCATGTCGCGCGCCAGCCGGGCGAACACCCGCGCCAGCGCCAGGCAGCCGAAGATGGTGATGACCCAGCCGAGCATGGCGCTGTAGCCGTACGGCGCCAGCGATGCGGGCAGCAGGAAGATGCCGATGCCGATGGTGTTGCCCACCACCAGCGCGGTGCACATCCAGAAGCCGAGCTTGCGCTCCGGCCGTGTGTCGCAGTGTTGCGTGGTGCCAGCCTCGATGACGCGCGGGTCCTGCATGCCTTGCTACCCCTGTTCAGTTGATGCTGCGTGCGCGTCCTGCGGAGTGTGTCGCCTGTTACTTCTCTATGTAGTCGATCCGCGGCATGGACTTCAATCAGATCCTGCGCAGAGATTCTCCGGCGCGGCGCAGACCACCCTGCCCCCGGCGATCACCGCCTCGACCCGGCGCAGCACGTCGATATCGGCCAGCGGGTCGCCGGCGACGGCGACCAGGTCGGCCGACTTGCCCACCGCGACCGAGCCGATGTCCTTTTCGCGCCCCAGCGACCTTGCCGCACTCAGCGTCGCCGATTCGATCGCCTGCATCGGCGTCTGCCCGTTACGGACCATGTAGGCGAACTGGCGCGCGTTCTGGCCGTGCGGGTAGACGCCGCTGTCGGTGCCGAATCCGATTCGTACGCCGGCCTTCACCGCCTTTCTGAATCCATCGCGCTGGGTCTGCGTGGTCTCGGTGTTCTTGCGCAGGATCTCCTCGGGCCAACCGTCGCGGCGACCGATCTCCTCGATGTAGTCGCCGTTGTAGACGTCGGCGACCAGCCAGGTGCCGTGCTTTTTCATCAGCGCGATACCCTCGTCGTCGAGGTAGGAACCGTGCTCGATCGTGCGCACGCCGGCGCGGACCGCTCGCTTGATGCCTTCGGCACCGTGCGCGTGCGCGGCGACGAAGGTCCCGTGCAGCGCGGCTTCCTCGACCGCGGCGTGGATCTCGGCCTCGCTGTACTCCGGCGCACCCGGTTCGGTGCCGCTGGCGAGCACGGCACCGGTGGCGATCAGCTTGATGAAGTCGGCACCGCCGGCAAGCAGCTCGCGCACGCGCTGGCGGATCTCGGCCTCGGAATTGGCGACGCCACGGCGCATGTCGGCGGGAACCTGCACGTCCGGCGCCAGCCCGGTGACTTCGCCACCGCCCCCGCTGACGGTGATGTAGGTGCCGGCCACGAGCATGCGCGGCCCTTCGACGATGCCTTCGTTGATCGCGTTGCGCAGCGCTACGTCGGTAAAGGCGCGGTAGGTGCCGACATCGCGCACGGTGGTGAAGCCGGCGCGCAGGGTGTTGCGGGCGTTGCGCACACCGACCAGGGCATCACGCGCCGAGGTGCTCATCAGCGGTGCGGCGACGTTGTCGGACTGGATGTCGCCGACCAGGTGCGTGTGCAGGTCGATCAGGCCCGGCAGCACGGTGTAGGCCGACCAGTCGAGGACGCGGGCATCGCCGACGGCGGTGGCCGAGAACGGCTCGACGCGGGTGATGCGCTCGCCTTCGATGCGGATCACCTGGTCGTTGAGCACGCGGCCGTGGTCGACGTCGACGAGGTGGCCGGCGCGGATGACGATTGCAGGAGATGCGGCCGCAGCGTTGAAGCAGACCAGCGCGAGTGCGAGTAGCCCGGGTAAGCGGAGCGCACCCGGGGTTGGACGCGCCGGCGACCCCGGGTGCGCTCCGCTTACCCGGGCTACGTGGGGTTTCATTTGTTTTGTCATCGTATGGGCCAATGGATGGTTGGTTTCACTTCGGCGCCTGGTAGCGGCCATAACGCTTCAGCAGCTTCACCAGCGCGCCATGCGGAATGGCGTTGGCATACCGGCCGCCTTCGCCGCGCATGTCGCGCGCGGCGATCATGGCGTTGACGATGGCTTCCTCGGTGGCCTGCACCGTCGCCTCGAACAGGCCATCGACGTTGTCGTTGCCGAGGTAATTCGCCTCGTGCAGCGCACCGCTGCCGCCATCGGGGGCGTTGGCGGTCGAGAACGCGAGGAACAGGTCACCCGAGCCGTTGCCGGCGTAGCTGCCCATGCGCGCCAGGCCCATGCCGGCACGCTTGGCGACGCGCTTGAGCTGGTGCGGCAGCAGCGGTGCGTCGGTGGCCACGACAATCACGATCGAGCCGGTGTCGCCGGTGATCGCGGCATCGGTATAGACCCGGTCATCGCGCAGGTGCTGGCCGACCGGCACGCCGGCGATGCGCAACGGGTCGCGCACGCCGTAGTTGGCCTGCACCAGCACGCCGACGATGTAGTCGTGGCCGTCCGTGGCGATGCGGCGCGAGGCGGTGCCGATGCCGCATTTGAACTCGTGGCAGATCATGCCGGTGCCGCCACCGACGTTGCCTTCGGCGACCGGTCCGCCGCGAGCATCGGCGAGTGCCTGGGCGACGTGCACGGGCTTCACGTGGAAACCGTTGATGTCGTTGAGGTGGCCGTCCCAGGTCTCGGCCACGATCGGCAGCGACCACCAGTAGCCACTGGCATCGGCGCCGCCGGCCTTCACCCGCTCGGCGATCACCGCATCGCGGACCACGCCGACACTGTGGGTGTTGGTCAGCATGACCGGGCCTTCCACCTGGCCGGCTTCGTCGATCCAGGCGGTGCCGGTCATTTCGCCGTTGCCATTGAGCGCGAACCAGCCGCCGAACACGGGCGTGTCGAGGCTGGCCTTTCCGCGCGGCAGGATCGCGGTGACGCCGGTGCGCACTTTGTGGCCGTCGGCGAGGTCCTCGATCAGCGTCACCTGGCCGACGGTGACGCCGGCCACGTCGGTGATGGCGTTGAGCGCCCCGGGCGTGCCTTCGAACGGAATGCCGAGATCACGTGCGCGGGGCTCGGCGGCATGCGCACCCACGGAGCTGGCGGCGAGTGCCAGCGAAAGGATCCATCGGCGCGCCATCACTTCTCTCCCTTGAGGTATCTGTCGTACCACGCCAGGTTGCGTGTCAGCCGGTCCGTCAGGTAGCTCGGCACGGTCAGCTGGTGGTTCTCGCCGGGGTAGACAACAAGTTGCGTCGGCACGTCCATCGAGCGCAGCGCCTGGTACATCTGCTCGGCACCCAGGCAGGGCACGTTGAAGTCGGCCTCGGCGCACTGGAACATCGTGGGCGTGGCGATGCGGTCGGCGTGCAGGAACGGGTAGCTGGCGCGGTCGTACTGCTCGCGATCGTGCCAGGGCGTGCCGAGCTCCAGCGCGTATTCGCGCACGTACTGGTCGTGGCCGTACATCGCGTACATGTTGGAGGCACCGGCGCCGCTGATGGCGGCCTTGAAGCGCGTGTCGCGCGCGATCACCGCGTTGGTGAGGATGCCGCCATAGCTCCAGCCGCCCAGGCCCAGGCGCTTCGGGTCGGCCACGCCCATGTCGACGGCATGCTCGACGCCGGCGACGACGTCGCGGACATCGAGGTCGCCCCAGTCGGCATAGATCGCGCGGGCAAAGTCGAACCCTCGGCCGGAACTGCCGCGCGGGTTGACCGCGACCACCGCGTAGCCCTGCGCCGCATACGCCTGCCAGTCGGCCATGAATTCGTGGCTGAACTGGTAGACCGGGCCGCCATGGATGCGCAGGATCGTCGGATAGCGCTGCCCCTGCTGGTAGCCGACCGGCTTGACCAGCAGACCCTCGATCTCGATTCCGTCGACCTTGAAGCTGATCGGCTCGACCGGCGCCAGCATGCGTTCGCGCAGGAAGGCGTTGTGGTCGCTCAGTGCGCGCAGGCCCTGTGGCTCGACTGCCGAGATCTCGTACGGATGGGCATCGTCGCCGCCGAGCACGACCACGCGGTCGTTGCGCGACACCGCAAGGTCATAGTCGAAGCGGTTGCCGTGGGTCAGCTCCGTCATCTCGCCGCTGTCGGCGTCGATCTTCTCCAGGCGGGTGACGCGGCTGCGCTCGACCAGCGCGTAGATGTGGCGGCCATCCGGCGACCAGCGCGGCTTGCTCATGCAACGGTCGATCGGCGCGGCGATGCGCGACTGGCCGCTGGCGACATCGATCACCGCCAGTTGCCACGGCGCGTAATAGATCCACTTGTCCTCGCCGCTCTGCAGGTAGGCGATGCGGCGGCTGTCCGGGCTCCAGGCCGGGCGCGTTTCCCAGTACGGGTCGAGGTCGGATCCAGTGAACGTCGTCAGCTGGCGCTCCTGCGCACCGGCGCGCGGCTCGACCACGTAGATGTCGTAGTTGAGGTGGCGATCCGGATCGGCACCGCGCTTGGTCACGTAGGCGATCAATTTTCCATCCGGCGACCACGCTGGCAGCAGTTCGTCATGGTCGCCGGAGGTGATCTGCTCGACGCGGCCACTGGCGATGTCGACGACGTACAGATGCGTGCGGTGACGATCGAGATAGCCGGTGCCGTCTTCCTTGAACTGGTAGCGCGTGGTCACGATCGGCGGCGGGTTCTTCGGTTCCGGCGCGCCGGCAGGCCGCTCGGGGTCGCGCACGATCACCGCCAGGCGCTTGCCGTCGGGTGACCAGACGTAATCATCGACACCACTGGCGAACGAGGTCACACGGCGCGCAACGCCGCCACTGGCTGGCATCAGCCAGACCTGGCTGATCTCCTCATCGTCTTCGTCGTCATCGCTGGCGCCGGCCTTGCCGGACGGCTCCGCCTTGCGCGGTGGCGGCGCGTCTGACAGGTAGGCGATGGACGCGCCATCGGGCGACCACAACGGCCGCGACTCGCTGTTCTCCGGCGTGGTCGTGAGTTGCCTGCGGCCCGTGCCGTCGTAGCCGACCCGCCACAGATCACTCTGCGTCAGGTCCTCGGCGGCGTTGACCGTCGACACGCTGTAGACGAGCGCGGTGCCATCGGTCGACAGATCAGGCTCGGCGACATCGGCCAATCGGTTGAGGTCTGCGATGCCGAAGCGGGCGGGTTTTGCAGGCGGGGCAGCCTGCGCCACCACGGTGGTCGCGGCCAGGCAAAGCACGATCCAGCGGCATCGCATGTGCATCAATCAGTGTCCCCCGGCCTTGCCCTGGTAGATGGCCTGCGCCGCGCGCAGGTAGTCGAGCGTCGCACGCTTTTCGTCCGCGTCGTTGTAATCGTCGCGTGCGCCGGCGGCTTCGATCACGCGCCCGAGCCAGGCAGCGAAGTAGGCGGCGTCCTCGCGTGCCGGCGGCGCACCGCCGGGCAGGTCGATCCAGACCGGACTGGTCGTCGCGTACGGGTACAGGTCCAGCACCTGCGGGTCGGCACCGTCGTTCCAGGCGCGCAGCAGCAGCCAGCCGCCCTGCGCGAGCTCGGCCTGGCCATCACCATCGAAGCTGCGGCGATCGCCAGCCAGCGCGAACTGCTTCACGACCCGACCGTTCTGCACCAGTTCGAGGTGATCGACCGGCACCGGCGAACGCAGTGCGACGCGATAGCTGGCCCGGCCCGGAGCGGACAGCGCGAGCGTGTCGCCCGGCTTGCGGCCGGACAGCAGCAGCCCGAGCAGCGGCCCGTTGCTGGCGAAGCCATGCCCCTGCTTCAGCGATGCCAGCAACGCGGCATCACCGGCGCCCTTGTCGCCCACGTCCAGGAACACGCGGTTCATCCCGACCGGACCGCGCAGCGAGGCGTAGTTGGCCATCGCGTCGGTGCCGGCGCCGGCCGGCAGGCGGTAGCCGAGGTTCAACAGGCGGTACCAGACCGCGGCGGTGGCCTTGTGGTCGCTGAAGCCGACCACTTCCAGGTAGTCGACCTTGCCGTTGGCGACGTCCGCCGGCAGCTGGTGGCTCAGCAACGGATCCTTCGCCGGGTCGGGCACCGTGTCGAAGGGATGGACGTAGCCGACCACCCCTTGCTGCGCGTGCGCGAGATCGGCGATCACGCCGTTGTGCGGGTACGGACTGGCCATCGCGGTGTGGCGGTACGCGGCGAAATCGGGCGTGAGGAAGTGTTCGCGCAGGTTCAGCAGGCCCAGGTGGCCCCAGAAACTGGTGTGGAACTCTTGCGCATTGGCGATGCGCGCCGATCCGGTTGACTCCGACTTGCCGAACCAGGCGATGTCGGGGATGCGCTGTTCCTTGTTGACGAGCAGGTTCTCGACCACGTCGAGGTCCTCCGCGCGCGCCTGCAACGCCAGATGTGCGGGCTCGTTGCGGTAGTGGCCGCCATAGTTCATGTGCACGTGCAGGTCGGCGCTGACCCAGCTGCCGAACGCCGCCGGCAGCGCGTGTGACTGCAGGTCCGCGCGTACCGTCGTCGTGCTGCCCGCCGCAAGCTCCAGCGTCCGTGACCACGGCAAATGCGCGAAGCCGTGCTGCACCGTTACCGAGGTGGCGCCCGCCGGCACATCGAGCGTGCACGGCGACGCGCAATGGAAGTAGTGGCTCTCGGTCGCCTGCAGCGCACGATCGAAACCGTCGTCTGCATGCATCCACGCGTCCACTGGTCCGTGCGCGCGCGCATCGCTGCCCTGCACGCTTACGCGCGCCGGCACGCTGCGGCCGCGGCCATCGCGGATTGCGATCTGGAGCCGCGCGGTCGGTGCCAGCGTGCGTCGCTGCTTCGCAACGACCGCCTGGGTGGCACCGCCAATCACGTCCATCACCGACAGCGCGGTGTTGCCACTCGCATCCTGGCCGATGAAGGCGATCCGGCGCCCGTCGGGCGACCAGCGCGCGTTGCGGCGGTCGTCATCGCCGAGCGTCAGCGGCAGCGGCGGAGCGCCGTCGAGCGTGGTCAGCCAGAGCTGGTGGGTCTGGCGGCCGTGGTAGCCGGCGTAGAGGATACGATTGCCGTCCGGCGCCAGCTCGGGGCGTGCGCTCCAGCTGGTTTCTTCGCGCAGGATCCGCGTCGGTGACTTCGGCCGATTGACCTCGACCGACCACAGGTCACCACTGCCCCAGGCGATTTCAGCGTTGCCGACGAACACGATGCGCTTGCCGTCCGGCGACCAGGACGGATTGATCGCGTGGTCGAACGCCGAGTAGTAGTAGCGGTCGATCGCGCTCTTGCGATCACCCAGCAGCGGCTTCGCGTTGCGCAGGCCGCTCGCATCGATGTCGGCGACAAACAGGTTGAAATGGCCCGTGCCCTGCGTCGACACCCAGGCAATGCGCTTGCCGTCGGGCGACAACCGCGGCTCGACGTTGACGGCGCCAGCGCTGGTCAGTGCCTGCGCACGACCACTGGCGAGGTCGAGCCGCCACAGCTCCATGGCGGCGCCGTCGTAACGGCTGAAGACGACGCTGCGTCCGTCACGGGCGACGTCGGGCTGGTAGTCATAGCCGCCTTGCGCGTGGGTCAGCTCGGTCGCTTCCGCGTCGCCGATGCGCTGGCGCCAGAGCGAGCCGGCCATGCTGTAGACCAGCGACTGGCCGTCGGGCAGGAAGCTTGCCGACGACGGGCCCGTGGTCAGTTGCGGCAGGTAGAGCTCGCGCCAGTAGTAACTGTGCGGCAGGTCGACCTGCTTGAGCACCGGCTCGCGGCCGGCAGCGGCGACGGCACCGACCGCCGCCAGCAGCAACGCGGCGGCGAGCGTGCGGCAGCGGGCGCGCATCCGGCTCAGCCCTTCGATCCGTTCAGGGCTTCGTCGAGGCTGATCCGCAGCAGGGTCATCGCCTCGTCGATCTCGGCCCGTTCGACATTCAGCGGCGGCATGAAGCGCACGGTGCTGGTGCCGCACGACAGCAGCAACAGGCCGTTGTGGAAGGCACGGGTGATCACGGCATCGCACAGTTCTCTGGCCGGCGTGCGGGCGGGGTCGGATTCGACCAGCTCCATGCCGATCATCAGGCCGCGGCCGCGAACCTCGCCGATGCAGGGGTAGTCGCGCATCAGCTCGCGCAGCTTCGAGGTGAAGTAGCCGCCGGCCTGGGCGGCGTTGTCGGCGAAGCCCTCGGCAACCAGGTCGATGGTGGCATTGGCCGCCGCGCACGCCAGCGGATTGCCGCCGTAGGTGTTGCCGTGCGCGCCGCGCTTCCACTGCGACATCAGGCTGCGGGACGCGACCATCGCGCCGATCGGCAAGCCCGATCCCAGCCCCTTGGCCAGGGTCATGATGTCCGGCGTGACGCCCCAGTGCTGGCTGGCGAACATGCGGCCGCTGCGGCCGATGCCCGACTGCACCTCGTCGAAGATCAGCAGGATGCCGTGCTCGTCGCACAGTTCGCGCAGCCCGGCGAGGAAGCCATCGGGCGGGATCACATAGCCACCTTCGCCCTGGATCGGCTCGACCAGGATGCCGGCGACTTCCGACGCCGGCACGCTGCGTTCGAACAGCATGCGGATGTAGTCGAGCACGGCCACGCCCTGGTCGGTGCCGGCGAACAGCGGCCGGTACGGATTCGGGTACGGCACGTGGGTGACGCCCGGCATCGTGGCGAAGAAGCCCTTCTGCTGGGTGTACTTGCTGGAGGTGAAGGCCAGCGAGCCCATCGAGCGGCCGTGGAATCCGCCAAGGAATCCGATGAAGCGCGGGCGGTCGGTGACGTAACGCGCCAGCTTGATTGCCGCTTCCACCGACTCGGTGCCGGACTGGCACAGGAAGCTCATCGCTTCACCCCCCTTCATCGGGGCGATGCGGGCCAGGCGTTCGCCCAGCCCGGTCATCTGCTCGTGCCAGTAGTCGCTGGAAATGTGCAGGAACTGGTCGGCCGCGTCCTTCACCGCCTGCACCACCCGCGGATGGGCGTGGCCGGTGCTACACACCGCGATGCCGGCGGCGAAGTCGAGGAACCGGTTGCCATCGACGTCCCAGACCTGCGTGCCGCGCCCGTGCGACATCACGAACGGGTAGTCGCGCGGGTATGACGGCGAGATCACCTGCGCATCGCGCGCGATCATCGCGCGCGCCTTCGGGCCGGGCAGTTCGGTGTGGATGTGGTCGCTGCACATGGCGGGCTCGTCGAGGGCTGTGTATGTGGGAGGAACTTCGCCGGTCATGCGCTCACCTTCGGCAGCACCACCGGCCGCGCGTGGGCTTCGCGCGTGCGCGCATGCAGCGCGCGCAGGATCGCCAGTTCGGACTCGCCCGGCGGGGCGATGGTTTCCACCGATTCGGCCAGCAGCAGCGGCCAGGCCACCGCCGCGCGGGCCTCATCGACGGTGGCGCCGGCGTACAGCGCGCTCAGGCGCAGCTCATCGCTGCGCGGGTGCGGGGTGAGGATGCCGAAGTCGGTGATCACCGCGCGCGGGCCATCGCCGGTGGCGCCGCTGCGCGTGCGTGCGCCATGGCCTTCGAGATAGCCGGCCGAGGTGCGGAAGTCGAGCTGCTCCACGAGGCTGCGCGGCGTGGCCTTGAGCATGACGAAGGTCTGGCGCGCGTGCGCGGCGATCTCGGGCGCGCCGCCGGCGCCGGGCAGGCGCGTGGTCGGGGAGTCGTAAGGACCGATAACGGTGCTGTTGAGATTGCCGTAGCGGTCGACCTGGGCCGCGCCCAGGAAACCGACATCGACACGACCGGCCTGCAGGTAGTGGCTGAACACCTCAGGCAGCGGCACCACGAACGATGCGGTCTCGGCCAGTTCGCCGTCGCCGATCGACAGCGGCAGCACGTCGGGACGAGTGCCGATGGTGCCCGACTCATAGATCAGCACGATGTCCGGCGCATGGGTGAAGCGCGCCAGGTTGCAGGCCGCGCTCGGCAGGCCGATGCCGACGAAGCAGACGCAGCGGTTCCACAGCATGCGCGCGGCCGCCACGGTCATCCATTCATCGCGGGTGGCGACGCTCATGCGGCCTCCGCTTGGAGGCTGGCGAGGAAGCCGGCGTGGTCGTTGGTCTCCAGCACGTGCACGCGCATCCAGTCGTTGAAGCGGTCGCGATCGCGCGAGATCGCATCCCAGCGCTGGTAGAAAGCGTTGTCGCGCGTGTAATGGCCGTGCGCATACGACGGATAGGCGCCGCCCGGACAGTGCACCACGGCATCGACGGTCCAGTGCGGCAGGACGATGCCGTTCATTGCCGGCTCCAGCCGATCGACGATCTCCTCGACCGTCACCACCAGCGAACCGGCCGCCAGCGCCGCTTCGCGCTGCGCGCCGATGATGCCGTGGATGGCGATGTTGCCTTCGCGGTCGGCGCACTGGGCATGCAGGATGGTCACGTCCGGATTGATTGCCGGCACCGCGGCCAGGCGCTCGCCGGTGAACGGGCACTCGATCCGGCCGATGCGCGGGTTGACCTTGTCCAGGTCGTTGTCGAGGTAGCCGCGCAGCACGCCGAACGGCAACCTCGCCGCGCCTGCGCAGAACGCCGCGGCCATGCCGGCGTGGCTGTGCTCGTCCAGTTCGAGCGCTTGCGGCCAGCCATGTTCGACCGCATCGCGAAGGCGGTGCAGCGAGCCGATGCCGGGGTTGCCGCCCCAGGAGAAGGTCAGCCGGCGCGCGCAGCCCATGCCAATCATCTGGTCGTAGATCAGGTCCGGCGTCATCCGCACCAGGTGCAGGTTGCGCCGGCCCTGGCGGATCAGCTCGTGGCCGGCGGCGAACGGAATCAGATGGGTGAACCCTTCCAGCGCCACGCAGTCGCCGTCGGCGACATGGGCGGCCAGTGCTTCGCGCAACGACATCAGATGCATCCGCGACTTACTCCACGACCGTGCGCGATTGCTCGCGCAGGTACTGCTGCAGGTAATAGAAGGAGGCGATCGCCTTGCCAGTCGAGCCCGAGCCCTTCCAGCCGCCGAACGGCTGGTACCCCGGCCAGGCACCGGTGGTCGCGCCCTGTGGACGGTTCGCGTAGGTCACGCCGGCCTCGATGCGATCCTGGAACCACGGGACTTCATCGGCGCCGCCATAGAAGCCGGCGGTCAGGCCCATGTCGGTGTCGTTGGCCAGTCGCATCGCATGTTCGCGGTCGCGGAAGCGGTGCAGCATCACGATCGGCAGGAACATCTCCTGCTTCCACAGCGGGTGTGCCAGGTCGGCTTCGGCCAGCACCGGTTCGACGTAGTAGCCACGCTCCAGGCCGCCATCGCGGAGCTGGCGGCCACCGGCCACGACGGTCGCGCCGTCGGCCTGCAGCTGCTGCAGGTAGCTGGCGTAGTTGCCGTAGGCGCTCTCGTTGATGACCGGACCCAGCCAGTTCGCGCGCTGGCGGGCATCACCGATGCGGATGGCCTCGATCTTGCCGCGCAGCAGACTGATCAGTTCGTCGGCGACGCTGTCGTGCACGTACAGCCGCGACAACGCCGAGCACTTCTGCCCGCCCATGCCGAAGGCCGAGCGCACAATGCCGGTGGCGGCGCGCTCCAGGTCGGCATGCTCGGTGACGATGCACGGATTCTTGCCCCCCATCTCGGCGATGCACGGCCGCGGGTAGGCGCCGCCGGCCATCTGCCGCAGCAGTTGCATGCCGACGCCAACCGAGCCGGTGAAGGTGATGCCGGCGGTCAGCGGGTGCTGCGCCAGTGCCTCGCCAACCTCGCGGCCCGAACCGGAGACATAGTTGAAGACGCCCGGCGGCAGACCGGCGTCGCGGATGCAGTCGGCGAGCAGGCGACCGGACCACGGCGTGTCGCTTGCCGCCTTGACCACCACCGTGTTGCCGGTCACCAGCGCCGCGGCGACCGGGCCACCGGCCAGCGCGAACGGGAAATTGAACGGAGCAATCACTACCCACACGCCATGCGGGCGCATCACGCTGCGATTGCGCGACACCACGCCCTCGAGCGGGTCATTGGGCAGCGGCCGGTCGAATCCGGCGTTCTGCTCGTAGTCGTCGGCGTAGTAGTGGAAGAAGTCGACTGTCTCCTGCGCCTCGCCCAGCGCCTCCATGCGGTTCTTGCCCACTTCCAGGGTCAATGCCGCGGCGATGTCATAGACACGCGCTTCCATCAGGTCGCCGACCTTGCGCAACAGGCGCGCGCGCTCGGCCACCGGCAGCGCGCGCCAGGCCGGATACGCCGCGTGCGCGGCGCGCATGGCGGTGTCGACGTCGGCGGCGTCGGCCAGTGCGAACTGGCCAAGCAACAACCCGCTGTCGATGGGGCTGTGCCGCTGCGCATGTTTCGCCGCGGGCCGGTCCTCGCCGTCGATGAAGAGCTCGTGGCGCGCACCGAGGCCGCCGCTGACCCGGGCCATGGCAGCCTCGAAGCGCTCATGCATCGCTTCGGGCGGATTGAACATGGTGGCGTAGGTCAGGCGGAAGCTCATTTCGGCCTCGCATGCGATCAAGTCGATCGCCGGATGGATGACGGGATGGATTACCAGGCGATTGCCAAGGCCAGGCTCATTTCGGGAAGAACCGCGTCAGCAACCGGTCCAGCAGCGACAGCGCATCGGCGAGCTCGTCCTCGGTGATGACCAGCGGCGGTGCCAGCACGATCAGATTGCCGCGTGTCGCGAACGAAACGCCTTCGCTCATCGCCACCTCCACCAGGGCCTTCAGCGCCGACGGCGTCTGCGGCCACGGCGCCAGCGGCGTGCGCGCCTCGGGATCGGCGACCAGTTCGACCACCGCGAACAGACCGTGACCGCCGCGGACATCGCCGATGACGCGATGGCGGGCCTGCAGCTTCTTCAACTGCGACAGCAAGTGCGCGCCGAGCGTGCGCGATCGCTCGATCAGCCCTTCATCGGCGTACGCCTGCATGGCCGCCACGCCGGCGGCGCAGGCCAGCGGGTGGCCGCAATAGGTGAGCCCGGAGTACAGCATCTCGTGCTCGATGTTGCGCGCGACCTCGCGACTGAGCACCACCGCGCCCAGTGGCAACGCGGCGCCGGTGAGTCCCTTTGCCAGCGTCATCATGTCTGGCCGCCCGGCCTCGCCGTGGCGCTGCCAGGCAAACCATTCGCCACACCGGCCGAAGGCGCTCATCACTTCGTCGGCGATCAGCCAGATGCCACGATCGGCGGTGTGCCGGCGCAAGGCCGGCCAGTAGTTGTCGGGAGCGACGATGCCGTTGGTGCCGGCGTCGGGCTCGATGATCACCGCGGCAACGTTATGCGTGCCCAGTTCGTCGATGCGGTCGGCCACTGCCGCGGCGGCGCGCTGGCCGCACTGCTCCTCGTCGCGTCCACCAAACGGACAACGGTAACCATAGGGCGGCGGCACGTGGTGCACGCCCAGTGCGCGCGGATCGATTCCCAGCGCATGCGCGCGGCTGTCGCCCGACAACGCCATCGCCAGCTGCGTTGCGCCGTGATACGAGCGCTCGCGCGCGATGATCGCGCCGGCCGGCTTGCGCGCGGCCTGTCGTGCGATCCGCACGGCGTGCTCGTTGGCATCGGCACCGCCGAGGGTGAAGAACACCCGGCCGCCTTCGAAACCCGAACGTTCCAGCAGCGCCTGCGCCAGTTCAGCGCGCGGTGTCGCGCCCCAGGCATTGGTGACGAAGCAAAGACGCTCCGCCTGCGAGCGGATCGCCTCGACCAGGCGCGGATGCTGGTGACCGAGGTTGCTGCATTCGGCCAGGCTGCTCATGTCGAGGATCTCGCGCCCGTCGGCGAGCCGCAGGCGCGCGCCCTGGCCGCCGACCACGGTCGGCGCGTCCCAGTCGGCCTGCACCGACCAGCTGTGCAGGACGGTGTCGCGCTCAGCCATCGCCACTGATGCTCGCCTTTTGATCGCACGCCATGGACTGCACGCCCTCCCCGGCAACCGATTTGTGCGCTATGCGCACGGATGTGCGTATTGCGCACCACTCTACGGAAGCCCTAATCTCGTCGTCAATCCGGTCGGCGCCAGCATCGCGTGGACCGTGGCGCATCACCAGCCAGGAGCAAGCAACCGCATGCCGAGGAAAGCCGAAGGCTCCGACCAGTTCGAGGATGGCGGCGATTACGTGCAGTCGCTGGCGCGGGGGCTGTCGGTGCTGGCCGCCTTCGGTCGCGACCGCAGCCGGCTTGGCCTGGCCGAGATCGCCGCACGCACCGGCCTGTCGCGGGCGGCGGCACGGCGGCTGGTCCTGACCCTGCAGCACCTGGGCTATGTCCGCGCCACCGGCCGCGAGTTCATGCTCGGACCGCGCGTGCTCGAATTGGGCTTTGGCTATCTGGGCTCGCTCAACCTCACCGACCTCGCCCAGCCGCTGATGGAAGACCTGGCGCGCAAGGTTCGCCAGAGCAGCTCGATGGCGGTGCTGGACGGGCAATCGATCGTGTACGTGCTGCGCGTCCCGGGGCAGCGCGTGATGAGCGTGAATCTCGGCGTCGGCGCGCGCCTGCCTGCGTTCTGCGCGGCGATGGGACGGGTGCTGCTGTCGGGCCTGGACGACGCCGAGCTCGATGCCTGGCTGGCGCAATGCCAGCCGACCCGGCTGACCCCGCACACGCAGACCGACCTGCGCAAACTGCGCCGGATCGTGTCCGACGTGCGCATGCAGGGCTATGCCTACGTCGAACAGGAACTCGAACTGGGCCTGTGTTCGATCTCGGTGCCCCTGCGCAACGCGGAGGGAAAGGTCGCCACCGCCATCAACGTGTCCATGCCCTACCACCCCGACGCGGCCCGCCACGCGCTGGAAACCGTGCTGCCACAACTGGAGCAGACCGCCGCGGCAATCGAAGGCTGCGTGCCGGCGAACCGGCTGCAGGCGGTGTCGGCATGAGGGCCGGCAGTCCGTGACTGGCGCGCGCCCCGTCTATGTCTGCGACGGCGTGCGCACGCCGTTCGGGCGCTATCGCGGCGGGCTGTCGATGGTGCGGGCCGACGACCTGGCCGCGCTGCCCATCCGCCAGCTCCTGCAGCGCAATGCGATGCTCGATCCCGCCGCCATTGACGAGGTGATCCTCGGCTGCGCCAACCAGTCCGGTGAGGACAACCGCAACGTCGCGCGCATCGCGCTGCTGCTCGCCGGCCTGCCGGTGTCGGTGCCGGGCGTAACGGTGAACCGCCTGTGCGCATCGGGCCTGGAAGCCGTCGGCCAGGCCGCGCGCGCGATTGCGGTGGCAGATGCGGAGCTGGTGATCGCCGGCGGCGTCGAAAGCATGTCGCGCGCGCCCTACGTCATGGGAAAGGCCGGCGCCGCGTTCGACCGCGAGCAGACCCTGCAGGACACCACCCTGGGCTGGCGCTTCGTCAATCCTGCGTTCGAGCACCAGTACGGCGTCGACCCGATGATGCGCACCGCGCAGAACCTCGTAGACGAGCACGCCATCACGCGCGCCGACCAGGACGGCTTCGCCCTGCGTTCGCAACAGCGCGCGGCACGGGCGATCGCCAGTGGTCGCATCGATCGCGAACTCATGACCGTCGCCGGGCTCGACCGCGACGAACAGCCACGAGCCGACACCTCGCTGGAGAAACTTGCCTCACTTGCACCGGCCCTGGGTGCCGGCACCAGCATCACCGCCGGCAACGCCTCGGGCATCAACGACGGCGCCTGCGCACTGCTGCTCGCCAGCGAGGATGCGATCGCCCGCCATGGCCTGGTCCCTCGCGCCCGGATACTGGGCATGGCCAGCGCCGGCGTGCCGCCACGGACCATGGGCATTGGCCCGGTGCCGGCGGTTGCCCGGCTGCTGCCACGCCTGGGGCTGGGGCTGGAAGACTTCGGCACGATCGAGATCAACGAAGCTTTTGCCGCACAGGTGCTGGCGGTGACGCGCGCGCTCGGCCTGGCCGACGACAGCGCGCGGGTCAACCCGAACGGCGGCGCGATTGCACTCGGCCATCCGCTCGGCGCCAGCGGCGCGAGGCTGGTGCTGACGGCGATGCACGAACTGGAAACCGCCGGCCACCGGCGGGCCCTGATGGCGATGTGCGTCGGCGTCGGCCAGGGCGTGGCCATGGCCCTGGAGGGGGTGCCGTGAACCGGTCGCTGAACCGCCCGCCCGCCAGACTGTTAAAAATTGGTGATTCTTTCTGCCGCATTCGGCATAGTCGGATGGCGACACCGCATTGCCTGTCCCTGACTGTCACGCGTGAGAACTGATCGCATGAGCGCCGCCCCCGAGCCCACTGCCACCCTCGAGATCGCACTGGCCCACGCCGTGCGGTTGCTGGATGAGCAGCCGGCGATGGCCGCGGCGCAGGCAGCGGAGATCCTGCGGGCGTTGCCGGGGCACCCCACCGCGTTACTGGTGCTGGGCGCGTCGCGTTCGGCCTGCGGCGACGACGCTGGCGCGCTCGACGTGCTCGAACCGCTGGCGCAGGCGCAGCCGGGATCGGCGCGGACCCAGCTCGAACTGGGCATCGCCCTGGGCCGGGTCGGCCGCGGCGACGAAGCCCTTCTTGCCCTGCAGCGGGCGGTCGCCCTCAAGCCCGACCTTCCCAGCGCCTGGCTGGCACTGGGCGGCCACCTCGCCGCCACCGGCGACAGCGCCGCCGCAGAAGCCGCCTACAGCCAGCACATCCGCTATTCCAGCCGAGACCCGGCCCTGCTGCGCGCCGGCGCGGCGCTGGCCGAGGACCGCATCGCCGAAGCCGAGGCGCTGCTGCGTGCGCATCTGGGCAAGTCGCCCAACGACGTCGCCGCGCTGCGCATGTTCGCCGAACTGGCCGCGCGTCTGGACCGCACCGGCGACGCCGAGAAGCTGCTGGCGCGGTGCCTTGAGCTGGCGCCCACGTTCCATGCCGCGCGCCAGCACTACGCGCTGGTCCTGCACCGCGGCAACAAGGCCGGGCGAGCGCTGGCGGAAATCGACACGCTGCTCGCCATCGCCCCGGACAACCCCGGCTACCGCAACCTGAAGGCCGCGATCCTGTGCCGCATCGGCGACTACGCCACGGCCATCGATCTGTACCACGGCATCCTGCGCGCGTATCCGCGCCAGACCAAGGTGTGGATGAGCTACGGCCACGCGCTCAAGACCGCCGGCCGCCAGGACGAGGCCATCGCCGCCTACCGGCGCTGCATCGCGCTGGAACCGTCGCTGGGCGAAGCTTGGTGGAGTCTGGCCAACCTCAAGACGCTGCGCTTCAGCGCGCAGGACATCGACACGATGCGCGCGCAACTGGCGCAACCGCGACTGTCCGACGACAACCGCCTGCACCTGGAGTTCGCGCTCGGCAAGGCGCTCGAGGATGTCGCCGCGTACGCGGATTCCTTCGAGCACTACGCGCGCGGCAATGCGGTCCGTCGCGCGCAGGTCGAATACAACGCCGACGCCACCGCGGCCAAGGTCGACCACATCCGCAAGCTGTACACCCGCGGGTTCTTCGAACGGCGCGCGGGCAGTGGCGACGACGCGCGCGACCCGATCTTCATCGTCGGCCTGCCGCGCTCGGGCTCGACGCTGCTGGAACAGATCCTGTCCAGCCACAGCCTGGTCGAAGGCACGATGGAGTTGCCGGAAGTCACCTCCATCAGCCGCGACCTGCGCGCCCTTGCCGGCGCCGATGCCAGTGGCCCGGGCCGGTACCACGACGTCCTGGCCACGCTCGACGGCGACGAACTGCGCGCGCTCGGGCGCCGCTACCTGGACCGTACCCGCATCCATCGCCACACCGACGCGCCGTTGTTCATCGACAAGATGCCCAACAACTTCATGCACGTCGGCCTGATCCACCTGATGCTGCCCAACGCCCGCATCATCGACGCGCGGCGCAATCCGCTGGCGTGCTGCTTCTCCAACTTCAAGCAGCATTTCGCCCGCGGCCAGGGGTTCAGTTACAGCCTCGACGACATCGGCCGCTTCTACCGCGACTACGTCGCGCTGATGGCGCATTTCGACGACGTGCTGCCCGGCCGCGTGCACCGCGTGATCTACGAGCGCATGGTCGACGACACCGAACACGAGGTTCGCCGCCTGCTCGACGCCTGCGGCCTGCCATTCGAGCCGCAGTGCCTGCGCTTCTTCGAAAACGAACGGCCGGTGCGCACGGCCAGTTCCGAACAGGTGCGCCAGCCGATCTTCCGCGACGGCCTGGATCAATGGCGCCACTACGAACCCTGGCTGGAGCCGCTCAAGGCAGCGCTCGGCCCCGTGCTTGATGCCTACCCGGAAGTGCCCGGGAATCAAAGAGGTTGAGTTTGCCAGTGCCCAATTGAAAGCCCGTTTTCGAGAGTTTGCGCTTTTCGGGTCCCGCTCTATTTCGTCCGTCTGGGGAGAGAAGAACGATGCAGAAGTCCCGCAGTAGATCACGCACGCACGCAGCGCCGCTTGCATCCAGGTCGTACAAGCGCTTTCCGTTGACGGCAGCCATCTGCCTGGCCGTCGCCTCGCCGGCGTTCGCGCAGGATGCCGCCACGCCGGCGCCTGCAAGCCAGGCCCCGGCGCAGACCGCTGGACAGCGCGAAGCCCTCGTGCTCGACACCGTCACGGT
This sequence comes from Lysobacter sp., assembly GCA_036524915.1. Taxonomy (GTDB): domain Bacteria; phylum Pseudomonadota; class Gammaproteobacteria; order Xanthomonadales; family Xanthomonadaceae; genus Lysobacter_J. The sequence goes on from DATDBI010000040.1 coordinate 29,393, forward strand.
GACCTCGCAGAAGCGCTCGGAAAACCTGCAGAAGGTGCCGATCAGCATCGAGGTGCTGGGCGAGCAGAAGCTCGACGAGCTCAACATCACCGATTTCGAGGACTACGTTAAGTTCCTGCCGAGCGTGTCGTACCAGTCGTTCGGCCCGGGCTTCTCGCAGATCTACATGCGCGGCGTCGCCAGTGGCGGCGACGGCAACCACTCCGGCTCGCTGCCGAGCGTGGGCGTATACCTCGACGAGCAGCCCATCACCACCATCCAGGGCCCGCTCGACCTGCACATCTACGACGTCGCCCGCGTCGAGGCGCTGTCCGGCCCACAGGGCACGCTGTACGGCGCCAGCGCCCAGGCCGGTGCACTGCGCATCATCACCAACAAGCCCGACGCCAGCGGCTTTTCTGCCGGCTACGACCTCGAGCTCAACAGCGTCAGTGACGGCGGCATCGGTCACATCGAGGAAGGCTTCGTCAACATCCCGCTCAGCGACTCTGCGGCGTTCCGCCTTGTCGGCTGGAACCAGCACGACGCCGGCTACATCGACAACAAGCCGCAGGACCGCCAGTTCCCGGTCCGCGTCGACGACGGCGGCACGCCGGCCGACCCGAGCGACGACGTCCGCGACAGCTGGGGCGGCGTGCTGACCAACCGCAACTGCACCAGCACCGACCTGCTGGTCTGCACGGGCCGCGCCGAGGACGACTACAACGACGTCGACACCACCGGTGCACGCATGGCGCTGCGCTGGGACATCTCCGACGACTGGGCGATCACGCCCATGCTGATGGGCCAGACGGCGAAGTCCAACGGCGCCTTCTTCACCGACCGCGAAGTCGGCGACCTGGCGATCAGCCACTTCTACAAGGAGAAGTCGGACGACCGCTGGTGGCAGGCCGCGATGACCGTCGAAGGCAAGATCGGCAACTTCGACCTGACCTATGCCTACGGCCACCTCAAGCGCGACGTCGATGTCGACTCCGACTACAACGACTACGGCTTCTGGTACGACACCATCGCGTACTACAGCGCCTTCGACGACAACGACAACTTCATCAACCCGTCGCAGTACATCGTCGGCAAGGACCGCTACAAGAAGGACAGCCACGAGCTGCGCCTGAGCTCGCCGAGCGAAGACCGCTTCCGCATCACCGCCGGCCTGTTCTACCAGGACCAGAAGCACGACATCGAGCAGCGCTACAAGATCGACGGCTTCGGCTCGCAGTATTCGATCACCGGCTGGCCCGACACGATCTGGCTGACCAAGCAGGACCGCGAGGACAAGGACGAGGCGGTGTTCGGCGAGTTCTCGTACGACTTCATCCCCGAAGTGCTGATCGGCACGATCGGTGGCCGCCACTTCCGCTCCGAGAACAGCCTCAAGGGCTTCTTCGGCTTCAGTGACGGCTGGTCGTCGGGGTCTTCGTACGGCGAGTCGATCTGTATCGAGCAGTTCGGGCCCGATCCGGCCAACTGGCCGTCGTTCAACGGCGCGCCGTGCCAGATCTTCGACAAGACGGTCAAGGAAAGCGGCAACCTGGGCAAGGCCAACCTGACCTGGCAGATCACGCCGAGCAAGATGATCTATGCCACCTGGTCCGAAGGTTACCGTCCGGGCGGCATCAACCGCCGCGGCACGCTGCCGCCGTACCTGTCGGACTACCTCACCAACTACGAGTTGGGCTGGAAGACCAGCTGGGCCGAGAACCGCTTCACCTTCAATGGCTCGGTGTTCCACCAGGAGTGGGAAGACTTCCAGTTCAGCATCCTGGGCGCGAACGGTCTGACCGAGATCAAGAACGCCAACCAGGCCAGCATCGACGGCCTGGAAATGGACATCAACTGGGCGGCGACCTACAACCTGCAGATCGGCGCGGGCGTGGCGTTCTACGATGCCAACCTGACCGAGAACTACTGCGGCTTCACCGACGACGCCGGCAACCCGGTGACCGAGTGCGCCGATCCGGAAGCGCCGGACGGCACCCGCCTGCCGGTGACGCCGGAGTTCAAGGGCAACGTCATCGCCCGCTACAACTTCACGCTCGGTTCGATGGATGCCTTCTTCCAGGGCGACGTGGTGCACGTGGGCTCTCGCACCTCCGACCTGCGCATCCTCGAGCGCGGGATCCTCGGCGATCTTGATTCGTACACCGTGGCGGACCTGTCGGCCGGCGTCAGCCGCAACAACTGGACGCTGAGCGTGTACCTCAACAACGTGTTCGACGAACGCGCCGACATCTACCGTTTCGCCAGCTGCGCCGAGACCGTCTGCGGTGCCTCGGGCGTCGTGCCGGAGTATCCGAACGGCCAGATCTACACCGTGACCAACCAGCCGCGCACGCTGGGCATCCGGTTCGGGCAGAAGTTCTAAGGGGAAGTGCGACAAAGCGTACGGGGAAGAGGGAAGCCGGCGGCAATCGGGGGGTTGCCGCCGGCTGTTTTTCCCCAACAAGCGCACCCGGCAGGCACCGGGATTACACTTCAGCCTGTTCCCTGAACCAAGGTCAGGCCCCACGGCCCCCTGATGGATTACCAGCTGATCATCAAGTTCTGGCGCAAGTCGCTGGAAAGCGAAGCATTCCTTGCAACGATCGAAAGCGAGTTGAAGGCGGCGCTGGGCGATGCCGTCGCGCTCGAGGGTTACGACATCAGCCCGAAAGAGATCAATCTCTTCATGGTGACCTCCGACCCGAAGCATTCGTTCCGGCGGGCACGGAATGTCCTGGAGGAGGCCGGCATCCTCAAAGGCGTCTCGGCCGCGTACCGCCTGGTCGGTGGCGCGCGTTTCACCTCGGTCTGGCCGCTGGGCGCCACGCGCAAGTTCACGCTTCCTTAGGGCGGCAGCACGACGGCGGCATGAATCCCTTGCATTGCCAGTTAGCTGTTGGGGCTGAACCGTGACTGCGCTGGTGGTCCTGCCCGGCCTGGATGGCACCGCCTCGCTGTTATCGGCATTTGCCGATGCGGCCCTTCCGCACTTTTCGTCGGTACGCGTTATTTCGTACCCCGGCGACCAGGTGCTCGGATACCCCGAACTCGAAGTGCTTGCTCGGAGCAAGCTGCCAGTTGACGCCCCTTTTGTTCTGGTCGGGGAGTCGTTCTCGGGCCCCGTCGCACTGTCGATTGCCGCCAATCCACCGCACGGGTTGGTTGGCCTGGTGCTCTCGACCAGTTTCTCGCGTCACCCGGTCCCGCTGCTCGGGCCCTTCGCAGCCTTGGCAGGATTTGCGCCGGCCCGGCGACTGCCCGACGCCTTGTTGTCGTGGCTGTTGCTGGGAGAGTGGGCGACGCCCGAGCTGCTGCGTTCGCTGCAGAGCGCCCTTGAATCGCTATCGCCGAAAGTGCTCAGAGCCAGAGCTGCCGGAGCGCTTGGCGTCGATTGTTCGGCCAATCTCGCGTCCATTGCGCTCCCGGTGCTTTACCTCCGCGCATCATGCGACCGGTTGATCTCTGCGGCAGCGGGCAACAGGATCCTCGCGGCAATTCCGCACGCCTCGCTTGTCGAAATTCCAGGGCCTCATCTGCTGCTGCAAGCCGCGCCGCAAGCAAGCGCGAGCGCTATCGCCATGTTCTCGGCCGACGCCGTCGGACGACCGCTGGCGCGTACGGCGCTTCGCCCCGCCCGCGATAACGCTTAGCTGTCGCTGCTTCCTTCCTTGAACACTTCCAGCAGCGTGGCCTCGATCTCGCCTTCCAGCAACGGCTTGGTCAGATGGAAGCGGATTCCTGCCGCGCGCGTCGCAAGCCTGTCGCTGTCCTGGCCGTAACCGGTCAGGGCGATGAAGGGAGGCGGGTCGCGCAGCTCGCTGCGCAGCAGACGGGCGACATCCAGGCCGTCGATATCCGGCAGACCGATGTCCAGGATCACCGCGTCGAATTGCCGGGTCCGGATCGCCACCATCGCGCTGCCACCGTCGAACACAAGGCTGCTGTGGTAGCCGCTCTGGCGCAGGCGACGCTGCAATGAATCAGCGGCGTCGCGGTTGTCGTCGACGATCAGGACATGGCGCGGCAGCGCCGGCACCTCCGGTCGCTGCAACGGTTGCCCCTCGGCCGGAGCGTCGACCAGCGGCAATCTCACGCGGAACTCCGCCCCCCATCCCGCCTCGCCCACGCTGAACGCGCTCACTTCACCGCCATGCAGCTCCACCAGTTGCTGCACGAGGCTGAGGCCGAGCCCGAGGCCACCAGGCGACTGCGCCGAATGCGGTTCTCCCTGCACGAACAGGCCGAAGACGTCCTCCAGGCGATCGGGAGGAATGCCGGGGCCGTTGTCGCGAACCGAAACCTCGACATGCGACTGCTCAATCCGCAGCGATGCCGAGATCGTCCCGCGCGGCGGCGTGAACTTGACTGCGTTGTTGAGCAGGTTGTTGAACACCTGCAGCAAACGGGCGCGATCGCCGCACACCCATGCCGGCTGGCCGGGAACGTTGATCTGCAGAACATGTTCGCGCCGACGCGCATCGGGCTCGATGGTTTCCATCGCGTAGCCGAGCACGTCGCGCAGGTCGAACACTTTTCGTTCCAGGCTGATCTTGCCGCTGGTGATGCGGCTGACGTCGAGCAGGTCATCAACCAGGCGCGTCATGTGCGAGACCTGCCGGTCGATCACGTCGCGACAGAAGCGCATCGATTCAGACTCGATCGACTCGCTTCGCATGATCGCCACAGCGTTGGCGATCGGCGCCAGGGGATTGCGCAGCTCGTGACCGAGCATCGCAAGGAAGGTGGTCAGCTTGCGGCCTTCGTCTTCCAGCGCGCGGATGCGGCGGCGGTCGGTCAGGTCGCGGGTGATCTTTGCGTAACCGCGAACGTCACCGTTGGGGTGGTCGATGCGCGTGAGCACCAGGTTCGCCCAGAACTGCGATCCGTCCTTGCGCAGGCGCCAGCCCTCGTCCTCGAAACGGCCTTTGATGCGGGCTTCCGACAGCTCGTGGACCGGCCAGCCCTCGTCGATCCGCTCCTGCGGATAGAACACCGAGAAGTGGCGGCCGATGATCTCGCTGGCCTGATAGCCCTTGATGCGCTCGGCGCCCTTGTTCCAGCTGCGGATATAGCCGTCGGCATCCAGCAGGAAGATCGCGTAGTCGCGAACCGATTCCACCAGCTGGCGATAGGTGGCGTCGTCGACACCCTCTTCCCATGCCGACAGGCTCGAGCCGTCCTTCGTGCTGGTCATACGGAAAATGTCCCCGCTGCTGCAGTGGACGGCTGGAGCAGGGACCCGCGCATGCCGATGCTTCGCGGGTGTCCTGGCGGACGGTTGCTCCGGCTCATGCCACGCCGATGGCGAATCTTACCCGTGGTGGCTCCACCCTGCCCGCCTGGGCGCCTTGCTATGCTCGGCCACCCGCACGCCGCAGGTCCGTCTTCACACGCCCGGAGCGACGAATGAACAAGCTGACTGCGCTTGCCTGTACCTGCCTTTCCTTCTTTGCCGCCACGTCCTGCTTCGCCGCGGAGCGTGACAGACCCGCCACCGATCCGCTGTTGGAGACGATCTCGGCACTCGATTCGGCGGTGTTCGAGGCGTTCAACACCTGCAGTGCGCCGGGGCAGCTGCAGAAGCACGCCAGCTACTTCGCGCCCGATGTCGAGTTCTACCACGACACCGGCGGCGTCACCTGGTCACGCCAGGAGATGCTGGCCAACACGGAGAAGTACGTGTGCGGCCATTTCCGGCGTGAGCTCGTTCCCGGCACGCTGAAGGTTTACCCGATCAAGGATTTCGGTGCCATCGCGCAGGGCTCGCATCGCTTCTGCCAGTTCGACTCGGGCAAGTGCGAGGGCATCGCCGACTTTCTGATCGTGTGGAGCAACCAGAACGGCAACTGGCAGATCACGCGCGTGCTCAGTTACGGGCACCGTGAAAACAAGTAGCCAGGGAGACCGTAGTGCGACGGCAAGTCGAAGTAATCAGGCGCGGCGGCCCAGTCGCGCGCGCTCCAGCCACCACGTAGCGCCGCTGGCCAGCAGCCAGGCCAACCACCACGGCCAGCGCGCGCCGGGGTGACCCGGCACCGCCGTTGCGGCGGCAAGGCTGATGGCCGGATCGGCTGCCAGTCGCGAGGTCGCGTCGCGCACCTCGCCGGCATGCAGGCCCGCCGCCGCACCGGTGCCGCGCACATGGAACGAAAGCAGGTGCTCGCCGGATTTCAGCCGGTGCCATCCTGCCGCGCGTGGCCAGAAGGCGGCGCAGTTGCGCGAGCCGGTGGCAGGGTCGATGAGCAGCGGGGCGCTGGTGCCATCGGGCGCGGTCACGCTTGCGCCGTTGCCGAGGCCGCATGCGGCGATGCGCTGGTGCTGGCGGAGCTCGCCTTCGAGCAGGAGTTCATTGCGCGCCTGCGCGCGTCCGACGGTCGCCAGCGCTTTGCTCCAGATCTCGCCGTGCAGATCGTCGCGACCGGCCAGCACGAGGCTGTAGCTGTCGGTCAGGGTCCACAGCGCGATGCGGCCGCGGCCCTGCGCGCGCCATGCACCGAGCCACGCACCAGCGTCGTCGCGCAGCAGCGGAACCGCGTCGCCGGGCTGGATGCGCAGGTCGCGGCGCGTGAGGTTGGGGATGTCGGGCAACGCGGCGTCATGCAGCCTGGGTGCATCGCGGCTGCCAGGGCCGATGCGCGCGCGAATGGCATCTTCGTCGCGCGGAGGCATTGCCAGGCGCACGGTTGCCGAATCACTGCCGGCGGCCACCACGAAACCGAGTGCCTGCAGGCGTCGGCGTTCGGCCGGCGACAACGCCGCGGTCACCCGCAGCAGTACGCCCAGGCCATTGTTGAGGGCATCCGTCAGCGCAGCGCGCTGGCCGTCGCCGAGTGCCGACCAGGCACGCTCATCGAGGATCACCAGGTCGAAGCGGCCGAGGGTGCCGGCACTGATCGCGATCGGCGCGTCGCCGAGCTGCGTACCGCCGCCGACCGACACCTGCGTCTGCAGCGATAGCCCGGCGTCACGCGCCCAGCGTCGCAGGTACTTCACCTCGGGGCCCGGGGCGCCGGCGAGCAACAGCACGCGCGGCGGCGTCGCGGCAATCGCCTGCAGCGGCAGCTCGACCTCCTCGACGATGGCCTGCTTCGCGTCGCGCAGGCGAACGACGAAGCTGGCCGTGCCCGATACGCGCGGGCTGGCCGAGAGGACAAAGCGGCCGTCCGCGGGCAAGGCGACGCGGTCGACGCGACGACGACCCGGGTCAATCAGTTCGGCGAAGCCGCCACGCAGGCCGTGCGCGCGCCCGCCGACGAGGAAGTCCGCACCGGCCACTGCCTGACGCGGTGTATCCAGCTCGACCAGTCCACGCGGCAGGTCGTTGGCGGTGAACGCCAGCGCAAGGCCGTGCACCGCGTCGCGGTCACGTGCTTCCAGTCCACCACCGACGATGCGCACGCGTCGCGTTCCCGGGTGACGCCGCAGGGCAGTGGCGAGATCCGGAACGCGCTCGACGTCCGCCAGCGGCGGCGCCTCGGGTAGTGCGACGAACGCTTCACCGCCCCGGCCGGCACCGATGCTGGCCGGGGTCGCGCCGGCAGTGGCCACGACCAGCGTGCCCGCTTCACCGGGCAGCGAAGGCGGCACGAGCGCGAAGTACAGCACGATCGCGCACACAGGCTGTGCCAACAGCAGCGCCGCCACCCGCCACGCGCGTGAGCGCTGAGCCGGATCCGCGCGCCACTGCCGGTACAGCAGCCGGGCCGATGCGACGACGACCGCCGTGGTCAGTAGCGCAACCAACAGCAGAGGCTGGTTGAAGGAGGACGCGATCACTTCGTTTGCTCCTGGCGCAGCGCGTCGAGATAGCGTCGGCCCGCGGCATCGCCAGCATCACGACGCGGAACGGCGGTTGCCTGGCGTGGCAGCAGCGGCCACAGCAGGGCGCGCAGATCGGCACGGCAGGATGCGCAGTCCGGATCGGCGCGCAGCGCTTCGATCGCGGCGACGAACGCCAGCGGATCGGTCAGGCGTGATTCGTGTTCGCGCAGCCAGCGCTCAAGCGAGATGAAGTCAATCGGCGCAGCCGGTACCTGCGCGGCGTCGAGCGAGTGCCACAGCGCCGCCAGCGTGGGATCGGCGACATCCGCTGCCACCAGCGCGTCGCCGCGTCGCGCGATGCCGGCACGATCGCCGCCCATGCGCCGGCTTTCGTCGATCGGCGGCAGCTCCGGGCCCACCCGCGCCAGATAGATGCGCGTCGCCTGCTGCACCTGCTTGATGAAGCGCAGCGCGCGGTAGGCGTAAGGCAGCGCGAGTTCCGGATGGCCCTGGCGCAGGTGCCCTTCCGACTGCCACATCTCATCGAGAGCCGCCTTCAAAAGCTTGCGCGTCTCCGGATCGAGCAGCGTCGCCGCTTCGGCGTGGTCGTGGGTGTGGCCGTATTCCTCGAGCACCGCCCCTTCCTCGCCGAACTTGCCTGCCCCGCCCGCGTCGGCGTGGCCATGATCGTCCGCTGGCGTCGCGGCGACTTCGCCTTCAGCGTGGGCAGCGTCAACGGTCGCATCGGCATCGCTGGTCGGCGGCGGTTTCGGCTCGCCCTCGGCCTCCTCGCCGAGGAACTGGCCGTAACGCATGCGCAGGATCCGCTGGTCGACGCCGATCTCGTCGCTGCGCTTCACGTAGCGGTCGGCTTCGAGCTTGCGTTTTTCCTTCAGCAGCGCCTCGGCATCGATGATGATCTGGCGCTGGCTGCGGAAGTACGCCGGCAACACTTTCTTGACCATGCCCTCCAGGCCGGTGGTCTCGGTGCCCAAGTCCGACGGCCAGCGCAGGATCAGGCTGGCGCTGCGCGCGGACTGCGCGGTGGGGGTACGGTTGTCGTTGACGCTGAGCTGCACGATCAGGTCATCGCCAGCGGCCAGCCCGAGCGCGGCCAGGTCGAGGCGATGCGCATAGCGCTTGACGGTGGCGTTGCCGCTGCCGCCGATGCTGATCGACTGCTCGCGGAAGGTGATGTTCTCGCCGCTGCCCTGCGCCAGGGTGATGCGCAGGGTCGCGGTCGAGGCAACGCCGTAGTCGTCGCTGCCCTCGAAGGCCAACGCCCAGTTGCGCTGGCCCGGCGTGACCAGACTGAGGCTGCGGTCGGGCTCGAGCACGCGAAGTTGCGGGGCACGGTCGGCAATCGCATCGAGCCGGTGCAGCGTCGATGGCTGCAACGGCGGCGCATCCTGCAGGACGATCCGGTACAGGGCCGATCGTGCCAGTACGTCGCTCGCGCGCCAGGCGCCGCCGTCACGCGCCAGCTGCAAGCGGCGGCCGTCATGGAACACCAGCTCGGCGGCCTTCGGCTGCGGCGCGAAGCGCAACGTCCATTGCAGGCGCGTGCCCTGCGGCGCCTTGGCATCGAGGGTGGCTTCGTCACGTGCGGGTTGGCGCGTGTAACCGGGCGGGCTCACCTGCAGGCGCTGCTCGACGATGGTCGTCCGCGTCGCTGCGGCCGGCGTGACGCCGACGCTGGCCAGCACCGTATCGAAGGTGTCGCCCGGGCGCGCAGGCCACAGCAGGATCGCGGCAACCGCCAACGCGGCGATGCCGGCGCCGACGGTGTGCGCGCGTGCCGACCAGCGCGGGCGCAGGTCGGGTGCCGGGCCAGATTCGATGCGTTGCTGCAGCCGTCCCAGCTGCAGCCGCTCCAGCCCGGTTAGCTGCGCCGTCGGCGCGAACAGCAGGTCGGTGCTGTCGTCCATGTCGGCACGCCTGGCGTCCAGTTCGCGCACGAGCCAGCGCGTGTCGAACGCGCGCGCGCGATTGAGCGCGAATGCGACGCTCGCCGCCGTTGCGACGACGAACACGAGCAATGCCGGACCCGTTCCACCCAGGCGCCATGCCAGGGCTACCGCCACCAGCATCCAGGGCAGGCAATGCAGCGCCGCATCCATCGCGCGCCGCTGACGTGCCTGTTGCAGTGCGCGCTGCAGGATCGTGACCGCGCTCATGGCGCCACTGTCCGGCGTGCGCCCGTGGCGAGCCAGCGCTCGCCGAGGAACAGCACCGCGATCAACAGCACCAGCCACGGTTGCAGGTCGCGCGGCGACTGCGGGAAGACCGGGCCGCCGGTCAGCGGCGCATGCGCGGAGGCGAGCGCGCGCGTCGGTGCCGGGCGGGGCGGGTCGAACAGCCCGCGCACGCGTTGCGGGAAGTCGGGCTCCACAAGCGCCGGCATGGCCTGCGGTTCGAGCGCACGGGTGAAGCGCATCACGCGGCCCTTGCCATAGGCCGCACCTTCGACCAGCGGCATGCCCGCGGTGTCGCGCCACAGCACGGTCATCGCCGGTGTCGGCGCGAGTGTCGCTTCGCTGTCGATCAGGGCGGCACCGCCGGCCCGGATCCAGTCGGCGACCGGGGCCGGTAGCGGGCCGGGCGCCAGCCAGATCAGCTGTTTCGTGTCGCCAGGCACCGGTTGCGAACCCGGGGCGATATCGGCGGTGGAAGCCTTGCCGGCGTCGTCGCCCTTCCACGCTGCCTGGGCCGCTCGCAGGTAGCGCAGCGCCGGTTCACGCTGCGGTGCATAGCGCACGCCCGGTGCGAACGGGACCACACCGGTACGCGCCGCCGCGACAGGCATCGAACCTGGCAGGACACGCCATTCAACGCTGCGACTCAACGATGGCAGTTGCGCATCGACGCCGTCCAGCTGTTCCGGCACCAGCACCGTCAGCGCCACGCCCGCAGGCAGGCCGGCATCGAGCTCCCGCAGCAGGCTGGTCACCGATGCGGTTGTCGCTGGCGCGGCTTCGTCCAGCGATGGGAAGCCCGGCGCGAGCCAGTGCCGCCTCGCGTTTTCCGGCGCCGGAACGGCACGCGCCTGCTGCAGATCGATCCCCGGCGCCACGGCCATCCATGGCGCATCGCTCGCGCCGCCGACCAGCACCGGTTGCGCAAGCAGCAGCGCAAGCAGCACCAGCAGCAACAGCCGCAGGGCGAGCAGCAGCCATTCGTCAAAACGGATGCGATGGCGCGGCTTGGGCTTCTGACGCAACCAGCGCAATGCGGCGAACTGGATCGGACGCTGCTCGCTGCGTCGTGCCAGGTGGATCAGCAACGGCAGCAACAACGCCGCGAGTGCGGCCAGCCCAGCCGGCAGCAGGAACGCCAGGCTCATGCGTACTCCGCCGCGTCGCGCGACCCGAACAGCCGTCGAAGCGGCAGGTCCAGCGCCTGATCGAGGACGTAGCGCGCGTGGCGGATGCCACTGGCATCCAGGCGCGCGTCGAGTTCGCGGCGCGCGGTTTCGAAGCGGCGCAGGAATTCATCGCGCATCGCCACCCCGTCACCGAGCAGTTCTTCGCCCGATTCGGGATCGCGGAAGCGATGACCGCCGCGGAATGGGAAGTCGCGTTCCTCGGCGGTCAGGATCTGGATGGCGGCGACTTCGCGGCGCGCAGCCGCCAGCCGCGTCACCACTTCCAGCGCGCCCTCATCGAACGCGTCACTGAGCAGCACCACGAGGTCACCGGGGCCGATGCGCTCCCACAGCGGGCGCAGCCGTTCGGCCGACGGCCAGCTTCCACTGGCATCGACGCGCTGAAGCTCAAGCATGAAGCGATCGCGCTGGCGCAGGCCGCTGCCGGGCGCGAGCACGCGCACGCCGTCGCCGTGCAGCACGGCCAGTCCGAAGCGGTCGCCCTGGCGCAGCGCCAGTTCGGCGACGCAGGCGGCCAGGCCCTTGGCGGCCGACAGCCGCGACCAGCCGGGGCGCGCCGCATCCTCCTGCGCCATCGAGGCGGTCGCATCGACCAGCAACCAGACCGCGAGCGGGCTTTCGCGTTCGGCTTCGCGCACGAAGAAGCGGTCGGAGCGTGCGTAAAGTTTCCAGTCCACCTGGCGCAACTCGTCGCCGGGTTCGTAGGCGCGGTACTGGGCGAATTCGAGTCCGGCGCCGCGGCTGCGACTGTGGTGCAGGCCGATGCCCTGCAGCCCGACCGCGCGGCGCGAGGTCAGGCGCAGGTCCTTCAACCGCGCGCGCACCTGCGGCGGGATGAAGTCGACGAAGCTTGAGCCGGAACTGGCCACGCGCGTCCTGCGATCAACCCGCGAACGGCACGCTGCGCAGCAGCGCGGCGATCACGTCGTCGGCGCTCTTCTGCTCGGCCTCGGCGGCGAACGACAACAGCAGGCGATGGCGCATCACCGGCGCGGCGAGCGCGACGATATCCTCGCGCGTCGCTGCCAGGCGCCCGTGCAACAGCGCGCGCGCCTTGGCCGCCAGCACCAGCGACTGACCTGCGCGCGGGCCGGCGCCCCACTTCACCCACTGCCGCACTTCGGCCGGCGCGGTTTCATTCGGGCGGCTGGCGCGCACGAGGCGGGTGATCCAGGCGAGCAGATCGTCGCCCAGGTGCACTTCGCGCACGCGTGCCTGCAGTTCCAGCACGTCTTCGCCGTGCATCACGCGCGGCACCTCGGCGTGACGCGTGCCAGTGGTCTGCGCAAGGATGTCGCGCTCTTCGCTCTCGGTCGGGTAATCGACTCGGATGTGCAGCAGGAAGCGGTCGAGCTGCGCTTCCGGCAACGGATAGGTGCCGGCCTGCTCGAGCGGGTTCTGCGTCGCCAGCACGAAGAACGGCGACGGCAACGAATGGGTCACGCCCGCATAGCTGACGGTGCGCTCCTGCATCGCCTCCAGCAGCGCCGCCTGGGTCTTGGGCGGGGTGCGGTTGAGCTCGTCGGCGAGCAGCAGGTTGGTGAAGATCGGACCGGGCTGGAAGCGGAAATGGCGATGGCCGGTGCCGTGGTCCTCCTCCAGCAGCTCGGTGCCGAGGATGTCGCTGGGCATCAGGTCGGGGGTGAACTGCACGCGCCGGAACTGCAGCTCCAGCGCCTGCCCCAGCGATCGCACCAGCAGCGTCTTGCCCAGTCCGGGCACGCCTTCAAGCAGGCAGTGGCCGCCGGCCAGCAGGCCGATCAGCAGCTGCTCGACCACCGCGTCCTGGCCGACGATGGCCTGGGCGATGGCGGTGCGCAGGGTACCAAGCTTGGCGAGCTGGGCCTGGATGTCGGCTTCAGTGGGGGTGTTGTTCATGGGGTTCTCAGCTGTTCAACGCATACATGACGATATTGACCGCGAACTTCGTGTTGTCTTCGGCCAGGAAACGCTTGTTGCGCCAGTCGTAATCCCACTCGCAACCGTAATCCTTGTTGCTGTAGAGGATCCCGAGCCGGCCATCGATCTCGATGCCCTGCAGGTAATCATGGACGAGGTCGTCCCCCCAGCCATTGAGCTCGAAGCCCGTGGCCGGCGGGCCATCCTTGAATTCGAAGAAGCTGCGGTACAGCGCGTGCGTGTTGGGCAGCTTGCGCAGCGCCTTCGGCCCGAAGATCGTCGTCATCTGCGCCTCGAACGAGCGCGCGAACAGGCCGTCGATGTCGTGGTTGCAGTCATCGACGAAGACGAAGCCGCCATTGCGCACGTAGCGCTCGAAGTTGCGGCGCTCGTCCGGGTTGAACTCGACCAGCTTGTGCCCGGCCAGGTAGCAGAACGGCGCGGTCAGCATCTTGGGATCGGCCAATGCCAGCACGTGTTCCTTCGGGTCGACACGCAGGTTGGTGTAGTCGATCAGCGAGGTGATCAGGTTGGCCGGCATGCGCTGGTCGACGTCCCAGTCCCCCGAGTCGTACTTCAGGCGGGTCAGCCAGAAGTCGTACTCGACGCTGGCGGCGCGTGCGAGCGGAGGCAGCAGGGCCCCCGCCGCGCCCGCCAGCATCAGGCGGAGGAACTGCGCGCGGTTCATATCGCCCGCGCGGTATTGATGATGTTGATGCCGTTGAAGCGGGTCGTGCTCGATCCGTGCGACACCGCCGACACCTGGCTCGGCTGGCCCTTGCCGTCGAAGAACGACCCGCCGAGGCGGAAGTCGCGCTCGTCGCAGATCGCGGTGCAGGCATTCCAGAATTCCGGGGTGCGGATCTGGTAGGCAGCATCTTCGACCAGCCCGGTCACCTTGCCCTGCTTGATCTCGTAGAACAGCTGGCCGCCGAACTGCGCGTTGTAGCGCTGTTGGTCGATCGAATACGAGCCGCGGCCATGGACGTACAGGCCGTTCTCGACGTCCTTGACCATGTCGGCCACGCTCAGCGGCTTCTTGCCCGGCTGCAACGAGACGTTGGCCATGCGCTGGAACTGCACGCTCGACCACGAATCGGCATAGCTGCAGCCGTGCGATGCGTCGTGTCCGAGGATGTGCGCCTCGTCGCGGGTGGCCTGGTAGTCGACGAGGATGCCGTCGCGCACCAGGTCCCACTGCTTGGTCTTGACGCCTTCGTCGTCGTACCCGACCGCACCCAGGCTACCCGGGCGCGTCTTGTCGGCGACGAAGTTGACGATGTCGCTGCCCCAGCGATAGCCCGCGTCGCGCTTGTCGAGCGTAGCGAAGCTGGTGCCGGCGTAGTTGGCCTCGTAGCCGAGCACGCGGTCGAGCTCGAGCGGATGGCCGACGTTCTCGTGGATGGTCAGGAACAGGTTCGACGGATCCACGACCAGGTCGTACTTGCCCGGCTTCACCGACGGCGCCTTGATCTTGGCGCGGGCGTCGCGTGCCGCGGCGATCGAATCTTCCATCACGTCGTAGCTGCGACCGTAGCCGGTGACCCCGCCGGGCAGCTTGAACTTGCCCGCCGGGTCGGCATCGAGGTACTCGTAGCCCATGCCCATCGGCGCCGACAGGCCGTTGCGCGTGCGGAACTTGCCGCTGGCCTTGTCCACCGCCGTGGCGGTAATCGGCAACCAGATGCGGTGCACGTCCTGGTCGATGTAGCTGCCATCGGTGGACGCGAAGAACTTCTGCTCGTTGATCAGGAACAGGGTCGAGTTGAAGAAGTCGGCGCCGGCCTTCATCGCCGCGGCGTTGACGCCCAGCAGCAGGTCGACCTTCTCCTTGATCGGCACCGCCATCGCGTTCTTGCGGATCGGCGTCGCCCAGCGAACTTCGCCGACACCAGGCGTCGGTGCCAGCTCGACACGCTTTGTCTGGTGTCGCGAGTTGGCCTTCGCAATCGCGGCGGCCTGGCGGGCGACGGCAGCCACCGAGTCGGTGGTCTGCACGTTGGTGGCCGCAAAGCCCCAGGCACCGTCCACCAGGACGCGCACGCCGATGCCCGAGGACTCGCCGTTGACGATGTTCTCGACCCGCGCCTCGCGGGTGATCACCGACTGGCGCAGATACCGCCCAATGCGCACGTCGCAGTACTGCGCGCCCGCGGCGCGGGCAGCCGTCAGCGCGGCGTCGGCAAGCAATCGCCGACGCGCACTGTCAACCGGTTCGAGCAATGCCTCGGCGGCAATGCTGCGGCCGTACGGCAGCAGCATCACGGCGAGACCCACACCTGTAAAACCCAGAAATTCCCGGCGCTGCATTTCCGATCAGACCGCATCCGACAGCGAGGTGAAGGTGAAATCGCGCAGCTTCATCGGCGGGATCATCATCACGAACGAGGACTCGTCACCGGCCACGCGCACCGGCTTGCCGAGCTCTTCGATGTTGTTGAGCATGATCACCGGCGACTCGTTGAAGCGGAAATTCTTCACCGGGTGCTTGATCTGGCCATTCTCGATGTAGAACGTGCCGTCGCGGGTCAGGCCGGTCAGCAGCACAGTCTGCGGATCGACCATGCGGATGTACCAGGTGCGGGTGACCAGGATGCCCTTCTGGGTGCTGGCCACCAGCTGCGCGGTGGTCTTGTCGCCACCGGCGACCAGCAGATTGCCCGGCTCGCCGACGGCGCGCTTGCCCTGCTTCTTGGCCCAGTAGCGCGAGTACTGCATCGCCACGACCTTGCCGTTCTCGACGATCGCCATCTTCTCGCGCGGCAGACCCTCGCCGTCCCACGGCAGCACCGGTGCGCGCTCGTCCCACGGGTCGGCGGTGATGTTGACGCGCGGGTCGTAGACCTGCTCGCCGACCTTGTTGCCGCCGCCCTTCTTCGACAGGAAGCTGCGGCCTTCATCGGCCTGGCGCGCGTCGAAGAAATTCATCATGAACGAGATCAGGCCCGCGGCCGCGGCCGGTTCCAGGATCACCGTGTACTTGCCCGGCTCCAGCGCCTTGGCCTCGGCCGATTCGGTGGCCTTGCGCATGGCGGTGTGGATGTCGCTGTCGACTTTGAACTCGCCCGAGTCCTTGAGGTTGCGACCGACCCAGCCGGAACCGCGACCGTCTTCGGTACGCACGGTGCAGGTGTAGTCGAAACGCGTGGCCTGCTGATAGCCGAAGTTGCCCTTGGAGTTGGCGAAGGCGACGAAGCTCTGGCCGTCCTCGAGGAATCCGGCGGCGATCAGCTTCTCGGCCTTGCACGGGCCGATCGAGTTGGCGGCGACCTGGGCCCGGTATTCCGGCGTGATCGCGGCCGTGGCCGGGCTGAACGTCGGGCTGGCCTTGTAGGTCTGCTTCTCGATCGCCGGCATGAACTCCGGGTTTTCCGGGGCCAGGCGGGCGAGGTCTTCGGCGCGGCGGACCACGCGCTCGAGCGCGGCGTCGTCGAACTCGTTGATGGTGGCGGTGCCGACGCGGCTGCCGAACGCGACCTCGACGGCCAGCTCGGTGTTGTCGACGATGCCGCTGGTGGAGATGTTGTTCAGGGCGAAGCGGATGTTGCCGTCGA
>DATDBI010000041.1:0-3234 GCA_036524915.1 Lysobacter sp.
GGGTACGGCCCTGATCGGCGTGCCTGCCTTGCTGCTGTGCCTGATACTGGCCGTGCGCCGTCCCGGCGCGGCGCCTGGTGCGCCGGCAGCCAATGGTTTGACCAGGTAGCCAGGGCTGCCTGAGTAAGGAGTACCCATGACCGACATCGTCCTGCATGACATCGATCCAGTGTTGCTGGATCGCATCAAGCGCATCGCCGGCCAGCACGGCTGGGCGCTGCAGGAGTCGCTGATGCATCTGCTCGAGCACGGCCTGTTCGCCTGCGAAGCCGAACTGGCGGCGCGTTTCACCGATTCCGATGCGGTTGCCCTGCAGTCGGCGATCGCCGCGCTCGAGGGAATTCCCAGCGACCCCGGCTATGCCCTCATCGGCCGCGTCGAGCGACCTTCGGATGTGAAAACGCCGACGCTCGAGGACCAGGGCTTGACCGACATCGATCGCGACCTGCTCGCCTTCATCCGCAAACCCTGATTTCCAGGGGCGGGCCCTCAGGCAGCCGGGTAGATCGCCCCGAGTACGCGCGGGCCGCGCGCGCCGCTGACGCTGGGCAGGTTGCCGGGCAATCCCGATACCGTCTGCCGCGCCAGCCAGGCGAAACCCATCGCCTCGACAAAGTCCGGGTCGACGCCATGTCGCGCGGTCGATTCGACCGTGACGCCCGGCAGATGCCGGCCAATGGCCGCCAGCAGCCGTGGGTTGTGCACGCCACCGCCGCAGGCCAGCACGCGAGCGGTATCGGGCTGATGTGCGTGAAGCGCGTCAGCGATGCTGATCGCGCTCAACTCCATCAGGGTGGCTTGCACGTCCGCCGGCGTTTCACTGCCGACCAGCCGCGATTGCAGCCAATCCAGATGGAAATGCTCGCGGCCAGTGCTCTTCGGCGGCGGCAGGATGAACCAGGGGTCGTCAAGCAGGCGCGCCAGCAAATCGGCATCCAGCTGACCCTGGGCGGCGAACGCGCCGCCGCCGTCATAGGGTTGGCCGGTATGGCGCTGGCACCACGCGTCGAGCAGGCAATTGGCCGGGCCGGTATCGAACCCTCGAACCGCTCCCTGTGCGGGCAGCAGCGTGAAGTTGGCAATTCCGCCGAGGTTGAGCACCGCCCGGTCTTCGTCCGCCCGATGCAGCAGCGCCGCGTGCAGCGCCGGCAGCAGCGGCGCGCCGTGGCCGCCGGCGGCGACGTCGCGACGTCGGAAGTCGGCGACCGTGGCGATGCCACATCGCTCGGCGATCAGGTTGCCGTCGCCAAGCTGCCAGGTGAAGGGGTGCTTGCCGTTGAAGAGGGCGCCTTCGGGGCGATGGCGAACGGTCTGCCCGTGCGAACCAATCGCGCGTACCTGCGCAGCTGCAATGCCGGCCTCATCGAGAAGTTGCAGGGCCGCCGCGGCGAAGGCCTCGGCGATCTGCGCGTCGAGCGTGCCGACTTCGTCCAGCGATCGCACCTCGCCGCCCTGGCCCAGTGCCACCAGGCGCTCGCGAACGGCAGGCTCCCAGGCGTACGTGCGGCCCAGGACCAGCTCGGTGTGTTCCTGTGAGGATCCCTGCGAGAACCGCACCAGCGCGGCATCGATGCCGTCGGCGCTGGTGCCGGAAATCAGCCCGAGGAACAGGCCATCCACTGCGCTGCCGGCGGGGCCGGCGTCGAGCGCGGGCATGTCAGGCCTTGGTCTTTGCGGGCTTCTTGGCCTTGGCGACCGCGACGGCGGGGGCTGCCGGCGCATCGGCGTCGGCGTAGATGATGTTCTCGACCTTCTGGATCCGCGCCAGCGCGACGCTGGTCTGGGTCCGGAACTGCGCCAGCGCGGTGCCGGACAGGGGCTCCGGCGGCGGCATCGTGATCGACAGCGGATTGCGGTGCACGCCGTTGACGCGGAACTCGTAGTGCAGGTGCGGGCCGGTGGACATGCCGGTGGTACCGACGTATCCGATCACCGTGCCCTGGGCGATGCGCTGGCCCGGACGGATCTTGCCCAAGCGCGACATGTGCCCGTACAGCGTGGTGTAGCCGCGGCCGTGGTCGAGGACGACCGCGTTGCCGTAGCCGCCCATCCAGCCGGCCGACTGCACGCGCGCGTCGCCGGCGGCCATGATCGGCGTGCCGGTGCGGGCGGCGTAATCGACGCCCTTGTGCATGCGCGTGCGGCCCAGCACCGGGTGCTTGCGGGTGCCGAAGTTGGAGGTCAGGCGCGCATACGGGATCGGCATGCGGATGAAGCTCTTCTTCAGCGGGCGGCCGTCGCCGGTGAAGTACTCGGACTTGCCGTTGCGCTCGAAGCGGAAGCCGGTGTGCAGCTTGCCGCCGGTGGTGAAGGTGGCCGCCAGCACCGGGCCGGTGCGCAGCAGTTCGCCTTCGCGCCAGGTCTGCTCGACCACCACGCTGAAGCGGTCTTCGGCGCCGACGTCTTCGTTGAAGTCGATGTCGTACTTGAAGATCTCGTCGGTCAGCGTGTTGATGTTGCCGCCCGACAGGCCCAGCTTGCGGCCCGAGCGGAACAGCGACTTGCCGACCTTGCCGCTGATGACGACGGTGCGCGACTCGGTCGGGCGCACCAGCACCTTTTCGGTGATCTTGTCGCCGGCAATGCTCAGCTCGACGCGATGGCTGTCGTCGCGGTCGTAGCGGAAGGTGCGCAGCTGGGCCGGTTGCCCGTTGGTGCCCTGCGGCAGGTCGAACGCCAGCTCGGTGCCGGGCTTGAGGCGGGTGAGGATCGCCTTGTCGCCGGATTCATCGAGGATCTGGTGCATCGTCGATGCCGGCAGGTCGAGTTCTTCGAACACCGCGCCCAGGGTCTGGCCACGCTCGATACGCACAATCTGCCAGCTGTCGCCGTTATGGCCGCGCAGACGCGACAGCGGCAGCGGCGGAAGTGCAAGCGCCAGCGAGCTGCGCTGCGTGTGCATCGGCTTGTTGCTGGCAGCGGGACCGAAACCGGGGACAATGGCGGCGACGAGAACGCCGAGCGTCGCAAACAGGCTCGCGTGAGCCCACTGCCGACGCGACCAGCGACCGTTGAAACCATTGGAAGCGCCTGAGGCCAGCACCGGTCGGTGCAGAGCGGCTTCGCGCAGGGCCTTGAGGCGCTCGCGCCGTTCCGTACCGCTATCGTGTGCTGTCATTTTGAGTAATCCCGCGCGCTGGTGTGAAGGCCGCGTTGCCGCGTTACCATAGTGACGCGAGAAGTGTGCGTCAAACCCTTGTCCTGAATAGGGTTTTTCGTCACAGCTCGAGGTCC
>DATDBI010000042.1:0-11135 GCA_036524915.1 Lysobacter sp.
CTTGATCCGTATTGATCGGAGCGGGCGAGATTGACGGGGGTGTTTCGACCCTCAAACCTTTCAAAATCATTAACTTAAATCCGTCACGGCACATGCCTGGGGGGCAGAGGGTCGTCGGTTCAAATCCGGCCGTCCCGACCATTGCATCAAGTATTCCGTGGCGCTGGGTTTGCGCGCCACCTCATTCCGGCCTGCGCCCTCAGCACTCGACAGCTCGTCGAGGCGATCGCTGGTCGCAAGCCAAGGCCCCTTCACGCCCCCTTGTGTTGCCTGTGCCAGCATCCGCCGGCCGGCCCTCGCACGCTGCAAATCTGATCGCACGGACAAGGTCCTGCACCTCGACTCACATCGACTGGAGATTCGCAGATGCGCAAGTTCGCCTCCTGGGCCAAGCGCGGCCTGTTGGTTCTATCCCCCCTCCCGCTCGTCGTCGCAATGACCGCCTCTGCGGCGGCCCCTTCGGATCAGCTGCGCGCGGCAATGCAGCGTGATCTGGGCATGACGTCGCCGCAGCTGTCCCAGTACCTCAAGATCGAACGCCTCGCTGAGCTGCAGGAGAAACAGTTGGGCAGGGCGCAAGGTCGGGCCTTTGCCGGCAGCTGGATCGAGCGCGGATCGGATGGCAGCTTCAAGCTGGTCGTGGCGACGACATCGATCCAACCGCAGAAGGCTGCAGCGGGCGTGGAAATCCGCCAGGCGCGGCGCAGTTTTGATGAACTCACATCGTCCAAGGCGCGCCTCGACGCCGTGCTGGCGAGCGAAGGCAAAGCACCCGACGGTGTATATGGCTGGTATGTCGATCTGCCAGGCAACAGTGTCGTGGTCAGCGTCGGCAAGGGTGGTCAGCAGGCCGGCATCGACTTCGTTGCCGCCAGCGGTATCGACGTCCAGAACGTGCGTCTGGAGACCGTTGAGGAACAGCCAAGCCTTCGCGTCGATCTGAAGGGTGGACTGGGTTACCTGCGCAATCCCGGCGATGGTTATCTCTACGCCTGTTCGGTTGGTTTCAACGTAAGCCAGGGAAGCACTCCCGGTTTCGTCAGCGCCGGCCACTGCGGCACTGCCACCGAGGTCGTGTATTTCGAACCTTCGCAATGGACGCTCGGACCGAGGCTGGGCACGTTCGCCGCTTCCAGATTCCCGGCGCCCGGCCAGACCGGCAACGACTACGCATGGGTGAAGGTTGATGCCGTCCATACCCTGTCGCCTGCTGTCTACGGGTATGGCAAGGGCGACGTCACGGTCCGGGGCAGCACCGAAGCCGCGGTCGGCGCCGCGATCTGCCGGTCCGGTCGGACCTCAGGCTGGCGATGCGGGACCATCGAGGCCAAGAACCAGACCGTCGCCTACAGCAGCGGCGAGACCATCTTGAACCTGACCCGCACGACCGCCTGTTCCGAGGGTGGAGATTCGGGCGGCTCGTTCATTACCGGTCCTGGCCAGGCCCAGGGCGTGCTGTCAGGTGGTAGCGGCAGCTGCAAGGGCAAGCAACCGAACAATCGCACCAGGAGCTTCTACCAGCCGCTCCTTCCGATCTTGCAGGCCTACGGCCTGAGCTTGCGCACCGGCGTCTGACGTCCGATTTGTTGAATGCAAGGGGCGCCCCGGTTCGCCGGGGCGTTCCTTTGTTAACCGTCTGAGCGGACACCGCAGGGCAGTTCCCACTCGGAAACCGTTCCGGAACAGGGGCTTGCATCGGTCACGGCGCACCCTCTTGTCCAACGGGTATCCGATCGAGCGACCGGACGCCGCGCACGATCTTGAGCATATGGAGCTTGGCGCAGCTACCCGATTGATGGGAAAGTCTGCAAACGATGAGCACTATCGACCACACCCACTCGCGCGCAGACAGCTTTCGCCGGAGCTTCCAGGGCCGTCGCCTCAACGACTATCGCGGCCTGCCCATATTCGCCTCGAAGGAACTGCATCCTGCGGCGCATCGCCTGTTGGAATCGGCCGTGCCGACAGGTCTCCGCGTCCTCGACGTAGGGGCCGGCTCCGGGGCGCTGTCGCTGCGCTTGCAGGATGCGGGCTTTGAGATGACGGCGACCGACCTGCTGCGCGAGACCTTCCGGCCCGCGGAAATCCCGTTCGTGCGGGCGGACCTCAACGAAGCCTTCGCGACACGGTTGCCCGGTCCGTTCGACGCGATCGTCGCGCTTGAGATCATCGAACACCTGGAAAATCCGCGCCATCTGCTACGTCAATTGCGGGCCTTGTTACCCAAAGGCGGCCAGCTCGTACTGTCGACGCCGAACATAGCCAACCCGGTGTCGCAATCGCTGTTTCTGCGGCATGGACAACATCAGTGGTTCACCGATTCCGACTACCGCGAGCAAGGGCATATCACCCCGCTCAGTCCATGGACGCTCAGCCAAGCGTTGCATGAGTCGGGCTTCGCCGTGCGCCACGAGCAGGGCGTTGGCAGTCCCTTCGCACGCGCGCGCAAGCTGGGACTGTCTGTGCGCCTGCTTTCGTATGTGCTGGCAATGATCAGTGGCTTGCCTCGCTCCCGGCGAGGTGAAGTCTGGCTGGTCCGCGCCGAGGCCGTCTGAAGCGAAACTGGCACTGGCCATGGATCCCCGCGCAGACCAACTCATCCTCGAGCTGCAACTGGCCCTGCATCCCGAAGGCGGGCACTTCCGCCGCATCTACGAATCGGCAACCGCAGTCGAGCGCGATGGCCGCGGTCGACCTGCACTGACCGCAATCCATTTCCTGCTTGCCAGGGGAGAGGTCAGTCATTGGCATCGCGTCGATGCTGACGAGAGCTGGCATTGGCAGGAAGGCGGCGCGTTGGAGCTTCTGGTGTTCGATCCATCAGCCGGCGAGCTGGTTACAACGGTGCTCGACCGGAGCGGGCAGGGGACGCCGATGCATGTGGTGCCGGCTGGACATTGGCAGGCGGCACGGCCCTTGGGTGATTACACACTGGTCGCCTGCACCGTGTCGCCCGGGTTTGTATGGGAAGGATTCGAGCTGTTGGAAGACGGCAGTGACGTTGCGCTCGCGCTGATGAATGCCGGTGGCCTCCCGCTTTCGCGGTAACGACATTGATTTGCGGCCCAGGCAACCGGCAGGCTGGCTGAACTCGTCCGCCGCGCCGTGGTCCATGTCCGGACGTGAGTCCCCAAGGAGTGGAAATGCGAACCGGCCTTGCCCCCGCACTGCTCGTACTGTCGATGGCGCTCGCCGTCGGACCTGCCGCGGCGCAGGAACCGCTACCACCGATCCGCGACATGGAAACGCTGGTCGTCAGCGGCATGCAGCCCGGGCCGGGCATGTGGAAGGTCAGCCGCGACGATCACACGCTGTACGTGCTCGGTACGCTGTCGCCGCTGCCCAAGCGCATGGAGTGGGAGTCGCGCGACGTCGAGAACGTCATCGCCCAGGCGCAGGAAGTGATCGAGGCGCCCAGCGTCCGCATCGATTCCAACATCGGCATCTTCCAGCGCCTGCTGCTGGCCCCCAAGGCATTGGGCGCGCGCAAGAATCCGAACGGCGAAACCCTGCAGCAGTCGGTGCCGCCGCAGATGTACGCGCGCTGGCTCGTGCTCAAGCGCAAGTACATGGGCAACGACCGCAACGTGGAGGAATGGCGGCCGATGATGGCGGCGCTGGAGCTCTACAACGAGGCCATGGATGACATCGGGCTCAAGCAGTACGGCATGGTGTCGCCGGTGGTCGAGAAGATGGCGCGACGGCACAAAGTACCGTTGACGACAACGCGGGTGACCATCGTGATCGAGGATCCGAAAGTCGCGCTGCAGGAGTTCCGCGAATCCAAGCTCGACGACGTCGATTGCTTCGGCAAGACGATGCAGCGGCTGGAGTCCGACCTGGACATGATGCGTGAACGCGCCAATGCCTGGGCCGTGGGTGACCTCACCACGCTGAAGGCACTGCCCTACACCGACCAGAACGAAGTCTGCCTCCGTGCCGTGTCGCAGGCGGCAGTGCTGCGCAAGCGCACGGGTGACATCGAAGCGCAGGTGCGCGAGCGTTGGCTGGATGCCGCAGAGCTGGCGTTGAAAAACAACCGCGTGAGCCTGGCGGTGCTGCCGATGCGCGAGCTGCTCAAGCCCGATGGCTACATCGCGCAGCTGCGCGCCAAGGGCTACACGGTCGAAGAACCGTAGGGGCGCAGAAGCGAGCGTGCTCGCTCCTACGCAAGAGGCGGTCAGATTGCAGCGGTGCGCGGAGCCGTGGGCTGGGCCAGCTGCGGCCAGCGGGTGAGCACCGCTCCGCGGATACCGGCCACGTCCAACCCGGCCTCGGCCAGCAGCTGTTCGCGGCTGGCGTGGTGCTGGTACTCGTCGGGCAGGCCCAGGTGCAGGATGGGCATGACGATGCCTTCGGCCGCAAGCAGCTCGGCGACGCCTGAGCCGGCACCGCCCGCAACCACGTTGTCCTCCAGCGTCACGAAGCCCTCGTGGCTGCGTGCCAGCTCGAGCAGCAGTGCGCGATCGAGCGGCTTGACGAAGCGCATGTTCACCACGGTGAGGCCAAGTTCATCGGCCGCCTTCTCCGCCGCCGGCACGATCGCACCGAAGGCGAGCAGGGCGATGCGTGAACCTTGGCGCCGCAGTTCCGCCTTGCCGATCGGCAACGTGTCGAGATTGGCCTGCACCGCCACGCCGGGACCCGTGCCGCGCGGATAGCGCACGGCTGCCGGGCCGGTGAAGTGATAGCCGGTGCTGAGCATCTGCCGGCACTCGTTCTCGTCCGACGGCGCCATCACCACCATGTTCGGCACGCAGCGCAGGTAGCTCAGGTCGAGGTTGCCGGCGTGGGTCGCGCCGTCCGGGCCGACCACGCCGCCGCGGTCGAGCGCGAACAGCACGTCCAGGTTCTGGATCGCGACGTCATGCACCAGCTGATCATAGCCGCGCTGCAGGAACGTCGAGTAGATCGCCACCACCGGCTTGGCGCCTTCGCAGGCCATGCCGGCCGCCAGCGTCACCGCGTGCTGCTCGGCGATGGCGACATCGAAGTAACGCTGCGGGTATTCCTTGCTGAAGCGCACCAGGCCGGAGCCTTCGCGCATGGCCGGAGTGATGCCGAGCAGTCTCGGTTCAACCGCGGCCATGTCACACAGCCACTCGCCAAACACGTCGGTGTAGGTCGGCTTCTTCGCGCCGGGCTTGCTGACAAGACCGGTGGAGGGATCGAACGGACCGACCGCGTGGTAGCCGATCTGGTCGCCTTCGGCGAGTTCGTAGCCCTTGCCCTTGGTGGTGATGATGTGGAGCAGCTGCGGGCCCTTGAGGGTCTTGAGCGTCTTCATCGCGGCCAGCAGGGCGGGCAGGTCGTGGCCGTCGATCGGGCCGGTGTAGTGGAAGCCCATTTCCTCGAACAGCGTGGACGGCACGAACATGCCCTTCCAGTGTTCTTCCCAGCGCTTGACGAACTTTGCCGCCGGTTTGTTCTTGTCGCCGAGCAGGCGCTTGCCGCCCTCGCGGATGGCGTTGAGCGTGCGGCTGCCGGTGAGGCGCCCGAGCATCTGCGTCAGGCCGCCGACGTTCTCGGAGATCGACATCTGGTTGTCGTTGAGGATCACCAGCAGATCAGGCTCGACGGAGCCGGGCTCCACGCCCATGCCGCCAGCGTGGTTGAGCGCTTCGAACGCCATGC
This sequence comes from Lysobacter sp., assembly GCA_036524915.1. GTDB lineage: Bacteria > Pseudomonadota > Gammaproteobacteria > Xanthomonadales > Xanthomonadaceae > Lysobacter_J. Next base: position 5,635 of record DATDBI010000042.1, read on the forward strand.
CGGCGGTCATCGCGCCATCGCCGATCACCGCCACGACCTTGCGCTCGTCGCCCATCTGCTGCAGCGCGATCGCCATGCCCAGCGCGGCCGAGATGCTGGTGGAGCTGTGGCCGACGCCGAAGGTGTCGTACTCGCTCTCCTCGCGCTTCGGGAATGGCGCCACGCCGTCCTTCTGCTTGACCGTGTGGATGGTGTCGCGGCGGCCGGTCAGGATCTTGTGCGGGTAGGTCTGGTGGCCGACGTCCCACACCAGCCTGTCCACCGGCGTCTCGTAGAGCCAGTGCAGGGCGACGGTAAGTTCGATCACGCCCAGGCCGGCGCCGAAGTGGCCACCCACGAGCGCGACCTGTTCGATCAGGTAGGCGCGCAGTTCATCGGCGATCGCCGGCAGTTCCTCTTCCGGGAACTGGCGCAGATCGGCGGGAACCTGGATGCGGGAAAGACGGGGATAGCGCTGCGGGTCGATCATCACGACGTTATCAGACGGCAAGTTCGCCATTGTCCCGCCGTAGTGGAGGGCGGGCAAGGCGCGCCGTTCAGTTTCCGTCGTGGTGCGGTTGCAGGAGCCAGCGCGCGGGCTCCTGCACGGGCCTCAGCGGCCGCGCAGGCGTCCGAACAGGCTGCCGGACTTGCCGGCGTCGACCGGCTCGGGCTCGCGCTCGACTTCGGCGAAACCGGTGGCCAGGTTGGCGTTGATGAAGTCGGCGACTTCAGCGACCGACACGCCGCTTGCTTCGGCGATCTCGGGGATCAGCGACGGGCCCTTCATCATCACCGTGGCGATGCGGAAGTGCTTGGGGTAGTCGCGCTCGGTCTGCGGCCACTTGACCATCTGGAAGCGGCGCTGCGGATCGTACTCGGGTGCCAGCACGCCCTTGCCGGCCAGCAGGTTGCCGAACCACACCAGGCGCGACAGCGGCATCGCGGCGCCCAGGCGCGCGCTCTCGCTGGCCCAGGTGGTGGCATCGACGGGGATGAAGTCCGCCGAGGAGAGCTTGCCGTCGAACAGGGCTGCCAGCGGCTTCAGCGCTGCCGGGCCGTGATAGCTGCGCTGCTCCATGTCGATCAGCACGACCTCGTCGCCGCGGATGCGCATGCGGCCCTTGAGGCGGTCGTTGGCGAGCCAGTCGAGCAGGGTGTCGGCGCTCGACGGGGCCGACTTGGCAGGCGCTGCCTGAGGCGCGGCGGCAACCACGGCGGCCGGGACCGGTGCCGGGGCCGGAGCGGCCGGCGGCGGCACGGCTGCGACGATCGGAGCGGGTGCAGGTGCAGGTGCAGGTGCGGGAGCCGGTGCAGGTGCGGGAGCCGGTGCAGGTGCCGGCGCGGGAGCCGCTGCGACTGCCGGCGGCGGTGCCGCGGCTGCAGGGGCCTCGTCGAACGAAATGCCGGCCTGCATGCCGATCTCGCGCAGCAGCGCGCCGACACTGTTGGCATCGAAGGGGCTGGCGAGGCGGAAGTCGGTCTGGCTGCGCTGGGACACGGTCAGGGCGATCACGCTCTTGCCGGCGGCGTGCAGCCGCAACCAGCTCATCGGGCCGTACATGCTGTCCATGTCGACGATGACATAGTCGGCCTGGGTGTCCGGCAACAGTTGCCAGCGTCCGCCGAGGCGACCGTTGGCGGCCTGGAAGGCCGCCTGGAGGGCGGTCTCCGTGGCCGGATCCATGCCCGTCAGACCTAGGGTCAGGCGCATCGTCGATTCCGTTGAATTGCAATGGTTCGCGAGTGTTGCGGACGCCCTGACAGTCGTCAACGCGCGCAATGCGTCGCAAGTGAGCGTTTTGTGTCAGGTCTGCGTTTAGGCGGTCCCGCCAAGTCCGGCAAACCGCGATCCGGATCACGGTCCTGTCCGGCGCGGCGCGCGTTGGAGGGGCTCAAGCCCTGAAACGCGGCGCGATGACCGTCTGGTTGAAGAGCCATGCCCGAACTCGCCCGGGAGGCGACTACGCCTGCAAGCGTGCGTTCTTCGGCAGCTGGTTGCGCAGGAAGGCCATCTGGTCGGCGAGGATGTTGCGGTTCGACAGGATCAGGTGCTCGACCCAGCTCGGCCGGTACGGCACGGCCAGCAGCGGCATGCTCGCCTGCTGCGGGGTCCGGTTGCCCTTGCGCGAATTGCAGTGGAAGCAGGCGGCGACCACGTTCTCCCAGATGTCGCGGCCGCCCTTCGATACCGGCATGACATGGTCACGGGTCAGGTGCGGCCGGCTGAAGTCGTGGCCACAGTACATGCACAGGTAGCCATCGCGTGCGAACAGCGCGGCGTTGGTGAGTGCAGGTGTCGGATCAAGCGCATGCGTGCGCGCGTGGCTGCGCGCGGCGACGATCGGGTGCAGCTCTATGACGCTCTGCTCGCCGCTGAGCCGGCTGATGCCGCCGTGCACCTGCAGGCATGGATCGCCGAGTGTCCAGGCGACAGCGCCGCGCACGTAGAGGCAGGTCGCATCCTGCCAGCTCATCCAGTCGAGGACCCGCCCATGCGCATCAAGTGAGAGCAGTCGGACGGCGTTGAGCCGGTCGAGTGCGGGACGCGGGGCGAAGGGGGGTGTGTCCGGACCCAGATCGGTTCCGGTTCTGACCAAGCGAAGCGTTGCTCTGTCGGTCTCCATATGGGAAACCAGCTTATACGCCTTTGTTTACATTTTGTGTACCTGCCGCACTTCTGCGGCGATGACTGCGGCCGGGGAAGGCCGCAGTCGAGGATCGCCGATCACACAATATCGACGTCAGGCCGCGTCTACATCCAGCTCCGGCAGACCGGCCGCGCCGCTTTCAATCGCGGCCGCATGGGCGAGCGTGCGCGGCAGGATGCGGGCGAAATAGAAGCGGGCGGTGGCGCGCTTGTCATCCTTGAATGCCTGCGGCTGCGCCGATGCATCGGCGACGGCCACACTGCGCGCCCACCAGTAGGCCAGCACGACGTAGCCCGAGTACATCAGGTAGTCGTATGCCGCCGCGCCGATCTCTTCGGGATTGGCGGCGGCGCGCTTGCCGACCTGCATCGTCAGCTGCTGCCACTGCGTCGCCTTCTCGCGCAACGGCGCGATGAAGTCGGCGAGCGAAGCATCGTTGCCATGCGCATCGCAGAACGCTGCGACCTGGCCGAGGAATACCTTCAGTCCCGCTCCCTGCAGCTGCATGATCTTGCGCCCCAGCAGGTCGAGCGCCTGGATGCCGGTGGTGCCTTCGTACAGCGTGGTGATGCGCGCATCGCGTGCAAGCTGCTCCATGCCGTGTTCGGCGATGTAGCCATGGCCACCGAAGCACTGCAGGGCGTTGTACGTGCACTCCACGCCCCATTCGGTCAGGCAGGCCTTGACGATCGGTGTGATGAAACCGACCAGGTCATCGGCCTGCTTGCGCTCGGCTTCATCGGGTGCGTGGTGGGAGATATCGACCTGCAGCGCGGCGTCGTAACCCATGACGCGGCCACCTTCGACCAGCGCCTTGCAGGTCAGCAGCATCCTGCGCACGTCCGGGTGGACGATGATCGGGTCGGCCGGCTTCGCCGGGAACATCGCACCCGACGGCGCACGCATCTGCAAACGCTCGCGCGAATAACGCAGGGCGTTCTGCAGGGCGCGGTCGGACAGGCCCAGGCCCTGCAGGCCAACGGCGAGGCGCGCGGTATTCATCATGGTGAACATCGCCGCCAGGCCCTTGTGCGGCTGGCCAATCAGGTATCCCTGCGCACCGTCGAAATTCAGCACGCAGGTGGCCGAGGCATGGATGCCCATCTTGTGTTCCAGGCTGCCGCAGCGCACGGCATTGGCGTCGCCGACGTTGCCGTCGCGATCGACACGGCGCTTGGGCACGACGAACAGCGAGATACCCTTGCTGCCCGCCGGTGCATCGGGCAGGCGCGCCAGCACCAGGTGGACGATGTTGTCGGTGAAGTCGTGCTCGCCGGCGGTGATGAAGATCTTGGTGCCGGTGATCGTGTAGCTGCCGTCGGCCTGCGGTTCGGCACGGGTCTTGAGCAGTCCCAGGTCGGTGCCGCAGTGCGGTTCGGTCAGGCACATCGTGCCGGTCCAGCGGCCTTCGACCAGTGGCTTGAGGAAGGCTTCCTGCTGCCATGCCTCGCCGTGGTGCAACAGCGCCTCGGTGGCGCCGTGCGAAAGCAGCGGGAAGTTGCCCCAGGCCAGGTTGGCCGCGTCGATCATTTCCTTGAGCGGCACGCCGGCGGCATGCGGCATGCCCTGGCCGCCAAACTCGGCCGGCGAGGTCAGGCCCGACCAGCCGCCGTCGACGAACTGCGTATAAGCCTGCTTGAAGCCGGGCGGGGTGGTGACAGCGCCGGTGGCCTGGTCGAGCTTGCAGCCTTCGCGGTCGCCGATGCCGTTGAGCGGTGCCAGCACGGTCTCGGTGAAACGGGCGGCTTCGTCGAGCACGGCATCGAGCACGTCGCGTGTGGCGTCGTTGAATCCCATGCGCTGGAACTGTGCTTCGGCACCGAGGACGTCGAACAGGACGAAGCGCATGTCGGCGAGGGGGGCGTGGTAACTGCTCATCGGAATCTCGTCAGTGGAAGCGGAGGGGATCCGGGCGCGCATCGCGTCCCGGCATCACCAGGAATCAGTAGTCAGCGCAGAACGCCGGGCAGCCCGGGTGCCGGGCTCAGTGCGCTGCTGCGTTCGACTTCGAAGCTGCGTAACTTGCCCTGGTCGGGCGTCGCATCGATATGGCCGCGTAGTTCGTACGCGAGGCTGCGGCCTGCAGCGAGCGCGTCAGCGGCGGCGAGCTTGGCCGCGGCCTGGGGGGCGACGGTCACGGTGATCACGTCGGCCGATTCGGGGCCGATCGACAGTCCAGGTTGCGCGCGCAGGTTGCCAGCGGGCGAGTCTGCGACCATCAGGGCGAGGTCGACCGAATCGAAGCGCATCGGAATGCTGCTGAAGTTCTCGATGCGCAGCTCGGCCGACCAGCTGCCATCGGCGCGGACGGTCAGCTGCTGGATGCGGGCGGAGGGTTCGGAAACGCGACGCACGGGGCCGCTGTTGCAGCCGGCCAGCACCAGTGCCGCCACCAGGGACAGCAACAGCGCCAGACCACTCCAGCGTTTCCAGATCGCCTCGTGCTTCATGCCGCCGCTCCGACTGTTGGGACGGCGAGCATACTACGGCGCATGGCGGCGGCTGGAGGGCGAGCCGTCAGCTTGCGGCGGGCGCTACGGCCTGTGCGATCAGGGCGAGGAGGGCCACCGCGCCCCAGACGGCGAGGTAGCGCAGCACCGCGCGACGTGCGCGGACGCTTCGCGTCTGGCGGGAGGCGCTGCTGGGTATACGGATCCGGGCGAGTGAACGCTCGCTGGCATTGGTCGTGGCCATGGGAAGCACGTTTCCGTGAGGTACGACGTAGGGGCTGCGATTGTGTACCAGCAAAGCTGAAGGAACCCCGGCCCAGCTAATCACCTGCTCAAGGTGACGGTCATCTTTCCATTGCTGAGCGGCGTCCGTGCTGTCGCATAAACCGGGCTGCCGGGGCCTGACCAGAATCGCGCCTGA
>DATDBI010000043.1:0-9716 GCA_036524915.1 Lysobacter sp.
GTCGGGCCACCCGGGCGCAGACCGATGGTGACGTCGAAGCCGGAGTCGCGCAGGTTCAGTGCATGGGCGCGGCCCTGGCTGCCGTAACCGACGATGGCGACGCGGGGATTGGAGCTGGTGGTCATTGCAAAGTCCTTGTGGTGTTCACGAGCGGGATTGGAGAAGCAGCGAATGAAGAGCGGGGACGAACGACTTCTTGTCAGGCTGGAACGGGTTCACGGGGTGCGGCCGCGCTGCCCGCGCCGGCATCGATCAGCTGGCTGGCGATGCGGCGGTCATCGAGCGGACCGGGCGCCGTCACCGCGCCACGCGAGGCCGAGCTGACGATTCGCGCGTACTTGGCCAACACGCCGGTGGTCACGCGCGGCGAGATGCGCGCGGCGGTGCGCGTCGACAGATCGGCATCGACATCGATCCGGCGCGTGCCGACATCGATCCGCACGCGGTCGCCTTCGCGCAGCTTTGCGATCGGGCCGCCGTGCGCGGCTTCGGGCGAGATGTGCCCGACCATGAAGCCGTGCGTGGCGCCGCTGAAGCGGCCGTCGGTGATCAGCGCGACGTCGTTGCCCAGGCCCTGGCCGACCAGCGCCGCGGTGACCGCCAGCATCTCGCGCATGCCCGGGCCACCGGCCGGGCCTTCGAAGCGGATCACCACGACGTCACCGGCATTGACCTGGCGCGCCTGCACCGCAGCGAACGCGGCTTCTTCCGAATCGAACACGCGCGCGGTGCCTTCGAAATGCTCGCGGCCGTGGCCGGCGAGCTTGACGATGCAGCCTTCGGGCGCGAGGTCGCCGTAGAGGATCGAGTAGCCGCCGCGTGGTTTGATCGGGTTGTGGATCGGACGCACGATGTCCTGGTGTGCAGGTGCCGGCACGTCATCGAGCTCGGTGAAGAACGAGCGGCCGGTGACGGTGGGGATGTCTTCGATCAGGCCCGCCGCGCGCAGTTCGCGCGCGACCAGCGCGGTGCCGCCCTGCTCGAACATCTCCGCGGCGGTGTAGCGGCCACCGGGCTTGAGGTCGGCGATCACCGGCGTCATCCGCGACGCGTCCTCGAACTCTTCCAGGCCGAAGGCGACGCCGGCTTCGTGGGCGATTGCCAGCAGGTGCAGTGCCGCATTGGTGGAACCGGCAGTGGCCGAGACCGCGCGGGCCGCGTTGCGCAACGCAGCTGGGGAGAGGATGTCGCGCGGTCCCGGCCCGCCGTTGCGCAAGCGGTCCATCACCAGCGCGCCGCAGGCCCGCGCGGCGGCGGGCTTGTCTGCGTGGATCGCCGGGATGTCGTTCAACTGCAGCGGCGACAGGCCGAGGAAGGTCAGCACCATCGCCATCGTGTTGGCGGTGAACTGGCCGCCGCAGGCGCCGGCGCCGGGACAGGCATGGGATTCGATGCGGTGCAGCTCGGCGTCGTCGATGCGGCCTGCCGAGTGGGCGCCGACGGCTTCGAAGACGTCCTGCACGGTGAGTGGGCGGTCTGCTTCGCCCTGCTTCGAGGGGCAATGGCCCGGCATGATCGTGCCGCCGTAGAGGATCACCGTCGGGATATCCATGCGCGCCGCCGCCATGGCCGCGGCCGGGATGGTCTTGTCGCAGCCGACCAGCAGCACCATCGCGTCGAGGCAGTGGCCGTTGACGGCCAGCTCGATGGAGTCGGCGATGGTCTCGCGCGACGCCAGCGATGCGCGCATGCCGTCCGAGCCCATGGCGATGCCGTCGGTAACGGCGATGGTGTTGAACTCGATCGGCGTGCCGCCGTTGTCGATCACGCCGCGGCGCACGTCTTGCGCCAGATCGCGCAGGGTGAAGTTGCACGGCGACACGTCCGACCAGGTATGGACGACGGCGACCAGCGGCTTGGCGATCGCGGCGTCGTCCAGGCCGGTGGCGCGCAGCATCGCGCGCGCCGGTGCGTGTGCGGGACCTTGCTTGATGGCGTTGCTTCTCACGAACTGGCGTCCTTGGTGGATTCCAGGCCCGTAAAAACAAAAACCCCGCGCCGTTTCGGGCGCGGGGTCTTGGTGTTTCAGACCTGGGTGGTGTGGTGTTGCTTACACGAACCCGTACCCCGCGCTGGCATGCCCGGTAATAAGTACGAGTACAAGAATGAGTGCCGCCGATGCGGTCAGGGTCAACGCAAGTCGCAGCGACTCCGCCGTGCCTTGCGGCCGGGCCTGAGCGGTCTGCGGGTGGTTGTTGCGCTGCGTCATGAAACCGAGAGAAACATGCCCGGCGCGGGCATGTCAACAGTTTCGTTTGTAACAGCGCAGAACCGGGACAAAGTCCTCATTGCTTCAGCAGCCGCTCGCGCAAGGCCGGGTATTCGACCGCCAATGGCTCTGCGAAGGCCGGCCAGGACAGCGTCCGGGCCAGTTCCGGCGGGGGCTCGACGGCATGGCCGACGAGCGGCTCGACGATGCTCTCGAACTTGGCCGGATGGGCCGTGGCCACGACCGCCCAGGGCCGCCGATCACCCTGAGCGCGCAACTGCCCGAGCACGTGCAGGCCGGTAGCGGTGTGCGGGCAGAGGACGACGCCATGGCGCTGCGGGGCCTCGCGGATGGTCCTGGTGATGGTTGCGTCGTCTACCGCGAAGGCCTGCAGTTCGGAACGCAGCTGCGCGTCGTCGTCGTGCCAGTAGCGCAGGCGCTCGAAGTTGCTGGGCGCGCCGACGTCCATGGCATTGGCCAGCGTCGCGCGCGTGGCCTGCGGCGTGTAGTCCTCACCGGCGAAGTAGCGCGGCAGCACGTCGTTGGCATTGCTGGCCAGCACAAGCTCGCCGACCGGCAGCCCCATGCGGCGCGCCAGGAACGCCGCGCAGGCATTGCCGAGGTTGCCGGTGGGGACGATGAAGTTGAGCGCCTGGCCCTGGTCCCGCGAAAACGCCAGCGCCGCATGCGCGTAATAGGCCACCTGCGGCAACAACCGGCCCAGGCTGATGCTGTTGGCCGAGCTGAGCGCCATCGATTGCCGCAGCGACTCGTCCGACAACGCCTGCTTGGCCAGGCGCTGGCAGTCGTCGAAGCTGCCCGCGACGCGATAGGTGCGCACGTTGTCGCCCCAGCATTCCAGTCCATGCGCCTGTCGTGGCGACACGCGGCCTTCGGGGTAGAGGATCACCACCTCAAACCCGGGACGTCGGTGGAATGCCGCCGCGACGGCGGCGCCGGTGTCGCCAGACGTCGCGACCAGGATCGTGGTTGGCGCAGCGCCTGGCGGGCGCAGCCGCGACAGCGACTCGGCGAGGAACCGGGCGGCGTAATCCTTGAATGCCGCGGTTGGTCCGTGGAACAGCTCGAGCAGGTGGTCGCCTTCGCCCGACATCGGCCGCAGCGGGGCGGGGAACGAGTAAGCGTGTTCGCATATCGCCGCAAGTGAATTGCGCAGCGAAGATTCTTCGAAGTAGGGCGCGAGCACGCGATGCGCGGTGGCGGCGAGCGTCGCCCCCGGCGTTACGTCGGGCGACGGGATGCGTTCGGGCACATACAGGCCGCCGTCGGGCGCCAGGCCGGCGACGAGGGCCTGGTCGATGGCGGTGGCGGGCGTCTTGCCGCGGCTGCTGGTGAAGTTCATGGGGCGATCACGTCCGCGCGGGGCCCTGCCACCGGCGTGACGTATGCGCGCGACCCGTAGCCGGCCTGCGCGAACGCCGCCTGCATCGACGGCGCTGCCGCCTGCGCCTGCGCTTTCGATGCGAACCAGGCGAACGTGCTGGGCCCGGCACCGGAGATGCTCGCGCCCAACGCGCCATGCGCGAGCGCCGCCGCCTTGGCTTCGAGGAACCCCGGAATCAACGGCGCACGTCGCGGCTCGACCAGCAGGTCGTGCAGGCCTTCGCGAAGCAGTGCGGCATCGCCACGCTGCAGCCCGGTGAGGAACAACGCCAGGTGCGAGCTCTGCTCCACCACCAGCGACAGCGGATACGGCTCGGCCAGCACGGCACGCGCGCGGCGGGTCTCCAGCACTTGGTCGGGATGCACCACCACGGCGTGCAGCCAGTCGGGCACGGTCAGCGGGATCATCCGTGTCGCGGTGGCCATCACCACGCCACCGAGCAGCATGGGCGCGACGTTGTCGCCGTGGCGACTGCCGCTCGAAACCGACTCGCCATCGAGGGCGAATTCGTACAGGGCATCACGCGACAGCGGCGCATCGAGCAGCGCGTTGGCCGCGACCAGCGCTGCGACGCAGGAAGCGGCCGAACCGCCCAGGCCCGAACCGAGCGGAATGCCCTTCTCCAGTTCCAGCTCAAAGCCATGGTCGAGGCCGAGTTTCGTCCTCAGCGAAATCAATGCCTGCCCGGCGGTATTGCGGGCCGCCTCCAGCGGCAGCGAGTCGACCCCGGCAACGTCGCCACGGATGGCGATGATCCGCACGTCCGGCTGCGCGATGCGCCGCACCTGCGCGATGTCGCGCACGCCGGCGATGGAATGCCCGAGCAGGTCGAAGCCGACTCCGATGTTGCCGACGCTGCCGGGCGCGAACGCGCGGCATGGCAGGCGCTGACCGCGCGTGGATTCGTCGGATGACGCCAGGGTATCCACGCTCATGCGCGCGCCTCGGCCACGGCGGCGCCGGCATGCAGCGTCGGCATGCCACACGGCGAACCGAGCGACTGCGCGATGGCCAGCACATCGCCGAACACACCGGCGGCAGTCACGTCCGGGCCCGCGCCGGGCCCCTGCACCACCAGTGGATTGTCGGCGTAGCGGCGGCTGCTGAACTGCACCAGGTTGTCGGTCAGGCGGGTATGGCAGCAGGCGTGCTCGCGCGGCAGGGCGACCACGCCCACGCTGGCACGACCGTCGCGGTCGAGACGGGCGAGGTGGCGCAGGGCGCGCTGCTGCGCGTCGGCCTCGCGATAGCGCGCCAGCATCGGGGCATCCATTTCCTCCAGCCGGGCCAGGAATTCATCCCGGCCGACGCCACGCAGTGCCTCGGGCACCAGGTTCTCCACGTCCACATCCTCCAGCGACAGCGCGCGACCGGCTTCGCGTGCCAGGATCACCAGTTTGCGCGCGACGTCGAGGCCGGACAGGTCGTCGCGCGGATCGGGTTCGGTATAGCCCAGCGCCTGCGCCTCGCGCACCAGCTGCGAGAACGGCACGCTGCCGTCGAAACGGTTGAACAACCACGCCAGTGTGCCCGAGAGCATGCCGTCGATGCCGAACAGCTCGTCGCCGGTGTCGAGCAGGTTGCGCAGGGTCAGCATCACCGGCAGGCCGGCGCCGACCGTGGCTTCGTATCGGAAGCGCCCGCCACCGCTGCGGCCGGCGTCCTGGATGGCGACGTAGTGCGACCAGTCGCCGCTGCCGGCGTGCTTGTTCGGCGTGACGACGTGGATGCCGGCCGCGAGCCAGCGCGGATACAGTGCCGCCACCGCCGGGCTGGCGCTGCAGTCGACGATCAGCGCGTGCGGCAGATGCTCGCCGCGGACGTGGCTGGCGAAGCGTTCGAGGTCGACCGGTTCGGCGGCGCCCCCTTCCAGGCGCGCAATTGCATCGGCCGGCTCCACCCCGCGCTCGTCCAGATGCATCGTGCGGCTGTTGGCCAGTGCGCGCAGGCGCAGGTCGAGCCCGGATCGTTTGCGCAATTGCGGCAGTGCGGCGGCCAGCTGCGACAGCAGTGCGCGACCGACCTGGCCCGGTCCGATCACGCCGACCGACAGGGTCTGCGGCGACAGCCAGAACGCCGCATGTGCCGCGCGCAATGCACGCGTTGCGTCCTGCGCGCCGATGGCGACGGAGATGTTGCGCTCGCCTGCGCCCTGGGCAATGGCGCGGGCATTGACGCGCGCCTGGGCGAGTCCGCCCAGCAACCGCGCCGCGACGCCAGGCGTGCCAACCATGCCGTCGCCGACCGCCGCGAGCACGGCGATGCCTTCGGTCAGGGTCACGCCCTGCGCCTGGCTGTCGGCGATGGCGTCGGCGAACGCGGCAACGACCGCATCGCGCGCGCGCAGTGCCTGGTCGGCGCGGACCACGCAGCAGATCGAATGTTCCGACGAGCCTTGCGAGATCATCGTCACCGACACACCGGCGCCGCGCAGCGCACCGAACAGGCGCTCGGCGGCGCCCGGTACGCCGACCATGCCATTGCCGACCAGCTCGACGATGGCCATGTCGCGAACCAGGCTCAGGCCCTTGACCGGCGCGCCATCGGGATCGCTGTTGGGGCTGATCAGGGTGCCAGGCAGTTTCGGCCGGCGGGTATTGCGGATCCACAGCGGGATGCCGCGCTCCTGCACCGGTGCCAGCGTTTGCGGATGCAGCACCTTGGCGCCGAAGTAGGCCAGTTCGCAGGCTTCGGCATAGGACATCGACGGCAGGCAAACCGCTTCGGGCACCAGTCGCGGATCGGCCGAGAGCACGCCGTCCACGTCGGTCCAGATTGTCAGCGCATCGGCATCGAACAGGTTGGCGAAGATCGCCGCGGAGTAATCGCTGCCGTTGCGGCCGAGCGTGGTCGCTCGCCCCTGGGCATCGCGGGCGACGAAGCCGGTGACGACGACGTGGCCCTTGCCGTGCTGCGCACGCCAGTCGACCAGGCGTGCGCGGCTGGCCGGCCAGTCCACCGCCATCCCCATCTCGCCGGGGTGCACGACCAGCACCTCGCGTGCATCCAGCCGCAGCCAGCCGGTGGCCCGTCCATCCGCGCCGGCCAGCGCGGCATGCATCAGTCGCGACGACCACACCTCGCCCCAGCCCGGCAACGCGGCCGCGGTCGATTCGGCATCGCTGGCGCTGGCCGCCACGTCGGCCAGCTGCCCGCGAACGGACTCGAAGTCTTCATCGAGCGCCGGCCTCAGCCCGTGGCGGCCCGCATCATCCAGTGCGTCGGCCGCGGCGCGATGGCGCTGGCGCAACGCTTCCCAGGCGGATGCCCAGTCCTGGCCGGCGCGCGCGCTGGCGACCAGGGCGATCAGTGCGTCGGTAACGCCCTGCATCGCCGAGACGACCACGACGCGTGCGCCAGGGGCAGGTGCACCGGTGTGGTCATCGAGCAGCCCGGCCGCGACCCGGTACAGCGCGGCATCGGCAAGGCTGCTGCCGCCGAACTTGTGGACGTGGCAATCCACGACGGACGTCGAGGGAGAGGGTGGTGCGGCGTCGGCGGAAGGCATCGGTCGGGCTCCTTGTGGGCCCCGCTTCCGGTCCGGGTGCCAGGCCAGCGCACCCGGGTCGGGTGCGGAGGCGTGGTCTGGTTCAGCTGGACACGCCCGTCCGCACCCCGAAAGGAGTCGTACCGGTACCAGTGGTAATCGCAATGGCCACGACGGCGGCGCCCCGGTTCTGGACCGGGGTGTGCAGCGTCTGGAGCGGCATGTTGCGATGCGTCATGGTGGCGAGAGAACCACGCGGTTTCCGGCGCTGTCAACAGTTGCAAACGAAACCTGCGCCGCTGCCCGGACGGCGGGCGCTGGCCCGCAAAGGTCGCGCATGGTCAAATGTGTGCTGAAGCGGGGGTACCTGCGCCAGGTGGCGCCGGTTGAGACAGACCCTTCGAACCTGATGCGGTTGAGACCGCCGTAGGGAAGCTTCGCGACACCGCCATAGCGCGGTGCGCGCCGCCGCTTCGTCCCGCCCCCATCCGGACGAACGCCATGAATGCAGTGCCCTCCGAACTGATCCGCCAGGCTGAGCAGTTGTCAGCCGACGTCACCCGTCCGATTCCGGGCTCGCACAAGATCCACGTCGAGGGCTCGCGTCCCGACCTGCTGGTGCCGATGCGAGAGATCGCGCTGGCGCGCACGCCGACGATGTTCGGCGGCGAGGACAACGCGCCGCTGGCGGTGTACGACACGTCCGGTGCCTACACCGACGCCAACGCGGTCATCGACCTCGCCCAGGGCCTGGCGCCGCTGCGCGCGCAGTGGATCGCCGAGCGTGGCGACACCGAGGTGTTGATCGGCCTGTCGTCGGAGTTCGGTCGCAAGCGCGAGCACGATCCCAAGCTCGATGCCGTGCGCTTCGGCAACCGCCCGCTGCCGCGTCGCGCGATTGCCGGCGCCAACGTCACCCAGATGCACTACGCGCGCCGCGGCATCGTCACGCCCGAGATGGAGTTCATCGCCATCCGCGAGAACCAGCGCCTGGAGTCGATCCGCGAGGCGCACCTGCTGCGCCAGCACGCCGGCGAGGCGTTCGGCGCCAACATCCAGAAGATCATCACGCCTGAATTCGTGCGCGAAGAAGTCGCCCGTGGCCGCGCGATCATCCCCAACAACATCAACCACCCGGAAAGCGAGCCGATGATCATCGGCCGCAACTTCCTGACCAAGGTCAACGCCAACATCGGCAATTCCGCGGTGTCGTCGGGCATCGCCGAGGAAGTGGAGAAGCTGGTGTGGTCGATGCGCTGGGGCGCCGACACGGTCATGGACCTGTCGACCGGCAAGCACATCCACGAGACCCGCGAGTGGATCATCCGCAACTCGCCGGTGCCGATCGGCACCGTGCCGATCTACCAGGCGCTGGAGAAGGTCGACGGCCGTGCCGAGGAGCTGACCTGGGAGATCTTCCGCGACACCCTGATCGAGCAGGCAGAGCAGGGCGTGGACTACTTCACCATCCACGCCGGCGTGCTGCTGCGCTACGTGCCGCTGACCGCCAAGCGCGTCACCGGCATCGTCTCGCGCGGCGGTTCGATCCTGGCCAAGTGGTGCCTGGCGCACCACAAGGAGAATTTTCTCTACACGCACTTCGAGGACATCTGCGAGATCATGAAGGCCTACGACGTGGCCTTCTCGCTCGGCGACGGCCTGCGTCCGGGCTCGATCGCCGACGCCAACGACGCTGCCCAGTTCGGCGAGCTCGAGACCCTCGGCGAACTCACCAAGATCGCCTGGAAGCACGACGTCCAGACCATGATCGAAGGCCCCGGCCACGTGCCGATGCAGCTGATCAAGGAGAACATGGACAAGCAGCTGCGCGAGTGCGGCGAGGCGCCGTTCTACACGCTCGGCCCGCTGACGACCGACATCGCGCCGGGCTACGACCACATCACCAGCGCCATTGGCGCGGCGATGATCGGCTGGTTCGGCACTGCGATGCTCTGCTACGTCACGCCCAAGGAACACCTGGGCCTGCCCAACAAGCACGACGTGCGCGAAGGCCTGATGGCCTACAAGATCGCCGCCCATGCCGCCGACCTGGCCAAGGGGCATCCGGGCGCGCAGGCGCGCGACAACGCGATGAGCAAGGCGCGCTTCGAGTTCCGCTGGGAGGACCAGTTCAACCTCGGCCTCGATCCGGAGCGTGCACGCGACTACCACGACGAAACGCTGCCCAAGGACGCCCACAAGGTCGCGCATTTCTGCTCGATGTGCGGCCCAAAATTCTGCTCGATGAAGATCACGCAGGATGTGCGGGATTATGCGGCGACGCTGAATGATCCGGCGGGCGTGGGGATGAGCGTGTCGGGCACCATTGAGGACGGCATGGCGTCGATGAGCGCCAAGTTCAAGGAGATGGGCGGGCAGGTGTATCTGGATGCGGAGAAGGTGAAGGAGAGTAATCGGGTGTTGTAACACCGCACTCTCCTCGTCATGCCCGGCTTGATCCGGGCATCCATCAAATGCAAAGCCCGGGCGAACGCCCGGCCTTTCTCTTGTGAACTAAAATAGGAAGCAAAAACTATCGTTGAACGCCTAACTTCAACAGGCTTCACAAAGTTCAACTACGGGAAGATTCCGAAGCGCCTGCTGTTACGAGCGCC
>DATDBI010000044.1:0-1189 GCA_036524915.1 Lysobacter sp.
GAAGATCAATAGGGATTGGGGGATAGCAACGATGATCGTTTTCAACACTCGCACGCGACCGGCCCGTCGCCCCCTGCTCTTGCGCAGCGGGTCGGTGGGTCTGATGGTCGGCGCTATCGCCGCCTTCAGCGCGGTCCACGCCGCCGCACCGACTGCCGCTGCCGTTCCGGTCACGGTCGCTCCTGCGGCCAGCCAGGACCCGGCCAAGCAGCTGCCGGGCACCATCGCGGTGTCCAATATCGACTTCAAGCGCGGCACTGACGGCTCCGGCCGCCTGGTCGTGAAGTTCAGCGGCGACGGTGCCGCGCCGGACCTGCGCAATCAGGGTTCCAGCGTCGTCATCGATGTCGGCAACGCACAGCTGCCTGCCTCGCTGCAGAAGCCGCTGAACGTCGTCGACTTCGCCACCCCGGTGCAGCGCATCGAGGCTCGGGCCAGCGGCAAGGGCACCCAGCTGGTGCTCAACACCACCGGCAACTTCGAGTCGATGGCTTACCAGACCGGCCGCGAGTACATCGTCGAAATCGTTCCGCGCACCGGGATGGCCACCGGCCGTGCCGTCGGCGCAACGGTCGACGGCAAGCCGGCAGCAGCTGCGGGTAACCGCGGCTACAGCGGCCGCCCGGTGACGTTCAACTTCCAGGATGTGCCCGTGCGCACCGTCCTGCAGCTGATCGCCGAGGAGTCCAACCTGAATGTGGTTGCCGCCGATACGGTCTCGGGCAATGTCACGCTGCGCCTGATGAACGTGCCGTGGGACCAGGCGCTGGACCTCGTCCTGCAGGCCAAGGGCCTGGACAAGCGCCGTAGCGGCAACGTCGTGTGGGTCGCCCCGCAGGCCGAGATCGCCAAGTACGAGCAGGAAAAGGAAGACGCGCGCATCGCACTCGACACCCGCGTCGACCTGGTGACCGAGTACGTGCAGATCAACTACCACAACGCCGGACAGATCTATAAGGCGCTGACCGAGGCCAAGGGTATCGGTGGTGGTGGTAGCGGTGGTGCGAGCGGCAACCAGGACAGCGGGTTCCTCTCGCAGCGCGGCCGTCTGGTCGCCGACGAGCGCACCAACACCCTGATGATCAGCGACATCCCGAAGAAGATCGCGCAGATGAAGGAGCTGATCCGCGTGATCGACCGTCCGGTCGACCAGGTGCTGATCGAGGCTCGCGTCGTCATCGCCACCGAT
>DATDBI010000045.1:0-21102 GCA_036524915.1 Lysobacter sp.
GCGCGCGAAGATCGACATGGCCGCCGGCAACATGAACCTGCGCGACCCGGCGCTGTACCGCATCAAGCACGTCGAGCACCAGAACACCGGCATGGACTGGCCGATCTACCCGATGTACGACTTCGCCCATTCGCTCAGCGATGCGGTCGAAGGCATCACGCATTCGCTGTGCACGCTGGAGTTCGAGGACCACCGTCCGCTGTACGACTGGTGCGTGGACAAGGTCGACCTGGCGAACTCGAAGGAGCTGGTCAAGCCGCTGCTCGACAAGGGCCTGCCGTTCGAGGCCAGCAAGCCGCGCCAGATCGAATTCTCGCGCCTGAACTTCAACTACCTCGTGATGAGCAAGCGCAAGCTGATGGCGCTGGTGCAGGCCGGCCTGGTGGATGGCTGGGACGACCCGCGCATGCCGACACTGCAGGGCATCCGCCGCCGCGGTTACACACCGTCGGCGCTGCGCCTGATGGTCGATCGCGTTGGCATCAGCAAGCAGAACTCGCTGCTCGACATCTCCATCCTCGAAGGCGCATTGCGCGACGACCTCGACGCCAGTGCCTCGCGCCGCATGGCCGTGATCGACCCGCTCAAGCTGGTGCTCACCAACCTGGCCGATGGCCACGAAGAGTCGCTGACGTTCCCCAACCATCCCAAGGACGAGAGCGCCGGCGTGCGCACGATGCCCTTCTCCAACGCGCTGTGGATCGAGCGCGAGGACTTCGAGGAAGTGCCGCCGAAGGGGTTCAAGCGCCTGATTCCGGGCGGTGAAGTGCGCCTGCGCGGCGCTGGCATCTTCCGCTGCGATGAAGTGATCAAGGACGGCGACAAGGTCGTCGAGATCCGCGGCGTGCTCGATCCCGAATCGCGCCCCGGCATGGCCGGCGCCGACCGCAAGATCAAGGGCACGATCCACTGGGTCAGTGCGCGCCACGCGATCACCGCCGAAATCCGCCTGTACGACCGCCTGTTCAACGTCGCCGATCCGGACGACGACGAAGGCACCGGCAAGACCTACCAGGACCACCTGAACCCGGATTCGCGCCGGACCGTCACCGGCTATGTCGAGCCGGCGGCAGCGATCGCGGCGCCGGAGCAGTCGTTCCAGTTCGAGCGCATCGGCTACTTCGTCGCCGACCGCCACGATCATCGCAGCGACGCACCGGTGTTCAACCGCAGCGTCACCCTGCGCGACACCTGGACTACGAAAGCCTGAGGAGAAGGTCATGCGTCGCTTGCCGGTAATGTTCGCGCTGCTGCTGTCCGTCCTGTGCGCCTGCGCCGCGCCGCCCGCCGCGGCGCCGGCCGAAGCGACGCCTGCCTCCGCGCCGGTTGCCGTCACGCCGGCCGTCCCTGCGCAGGCGCCCCCCGCTGCCGCGCCCGCGCAGCAATCGGTACCGGTCCCGGCAGCGATGAAGATCGATCGCAGCTGCCGCAGTGACAACGACTGCGCGATCAAGGACGTCGGCAACTGCTGTGGCGCGATGCCCGCGTGCGTCAACGCCAACAGCCCGACCGATCCGGCCGGCGTCCAGGCCGCATGCGCGAAGAGTGGCCGCATGGGCGTGTGCGGGTTCAAGTCGATCGAGAGCTGCCAGTGCCTGCAGGGTCAGTGCAAGGAACGTACCTCCGGTCTCGAGCAAGGTCCGGAGCAGGTGCGCTGATGCTGTATGCCCAGGTCCACCTGACCCTGCCGGCGTGGGTGCACGAGTCGGTCGACACGGCGCGTGCCTACAGCGGCGACGAAGCCAAGGTCGCGCTGGCGATCGAACTGTCGAAGCGCAACATCGACGCCGGCAGCGGCGGGCCGTTCGGCGCGGCGGTGTTCGGCCCTGACGACCGCATCGTCTCGATCGGCGTCAACCGCGTGCTGCCGCATACCTGTTCGCTGGCGCATGCCGAAACCATGGCCTACATGCTGGCGCAGCAGCGCACCCAGCGCGCGCGCCTCAACGAAGACGGCAACGGCCAGCGCGTCGGCCCGATCACCCTGGCCACGTCCTCGCAGCCGTGTTGCCAGTGCTACGGCGCCACCGTGTGGGCCGGCATCGACCGCCTGCTGATCGGCGCTCGCAGCGAAGACGTCGAAGAACTGACCGAGTTTGACGAAGGCCCGCTGCCCGCCGACTGGACCGGCGAGCTGGAACGACGCGGCATTGCCGTGATCCGCGACATCCACCGCGAAGACGCGCGCGCGGTGCTGCGCGCGTATGGCGAACTCGGCGGCGAGCGCTACTGATGAGCCTGATCAACCAGGTCACCCCGATCGCGGATGCACTGCTGTGCTATTGCCGCCCGGGCTTCGAGCCGGAACTTGCCGCCGAGCTGAGCGAGCGTGCGGCGCTGGTCGACCTGCCCGGCTACGCCCGCACCCAGCGCAACCAGGCCTACGTCGAATTCCTCGGCACCGATGCCCCTGCGCTGTCGCGGGCGTTGCCGTTCGACGAACTGATCTTTGCCCGGCAGAAGCTGCTGCGACTGGCCGACCTGCAAGGGCTCAACCCGAGTGACCGCATCACCCCGATCCTCGCCGCGCTCGAAGCGGCCTTCCCGGACGGCCGACCGTCGGCCTATGGCGATGTGTGGGTCGAGCATCCCGATTCCGATGAAGCCAAGCCGCTGGCGGGCTTGGCGCGCAGCTTCGGCAATGCGCTGCGACCGGCGCTGCGCAAGGCCGGCTGGCTGACCCGCATCGACGATCCCAGGCGGCCGCGACTGCACGTGATCTTCCTCGCCGGCGACCACGCGATGCTCGCGCAGGGAAGCCCACGCGACGGCTCACCGTGGCCGCTCGGCATCCCGCGGCTGCGCATGCACGCCGAGGCGCCCAGTCGCTCGGCGCTGAAGCTGGAAGAAGCCCTGCTCACCCTGGTCCACGAGCACGAGCGCGAGAACCTGTTCCGTGATGGCATGCGCGGCGCCGACCTGGGCGCGGCACCGGGCGGCTGGACCTGGGTGCTGATGCGCCAGGGCCTGCGCGTGATCTCGATCGACAACGGCCCGCTGCGTCCGGAGCTGCTCGACAGTGGACGCGTCGAACACCTGCGCGAGGACGGCTTCTACTGGCAGCCAAAAGGTCCGCTGGACTGGATGGTCTGCGACATGGTCGAACAGCCGCGACGCGTCGCCGAGCGCATGGCAAGCTGGATTCGCGAAGGCTGGTGCAAGCACACCATCTTCAACCTCAAGCTGCCGATGAAAAAGCGCTGGGACGAAACCCGGCTGTGCCTGGACCTGTTCGAGCGTCAAGCGGAAAAACCGCTTGTGATTCGCGCACGCCAGCTCTATCACGACCGCGAGGAAATCACCGTTTTCGCGACGGTGCAATGACACCGCCGTCACCTGCGTGAACGCTGCACATCGCGGCAACGCGAAATTTATCCGCGGTTGATGCGTGCGGGACTAGCGTCGCCCCTGCCCACAAGCAAAGGCGAGAGCAGACGATGAATTTCACGCACAAGAGCAATTCGAAGGTCCTCGCAGTCGCAGTGCTGGTCGTTCTTGGATCGTCCGGAACGGCGCTGGCGCAACGCACGCAGGGCGCACCTGCCAAGTCCCAGCAGCAGGCCGAGGCGGCCGCGCAGGTCGCTACCGACAATGCCGAAGCCGCACGTGCAAGCGCGCAGACCGCACGCGACGCCACCGCCAATGCGGCGGCTGGCTATGGCCCGCAGACATCGCAGCACGCCAGCGATGCACAGGACGCTGCCAACCGCGCCGTCAATGCGGCCCACGACGCGCACGGCGCCCAGGATGTAGCCACCTCGGGTGCCAATCCGGCATCCGGCGCGGCCGAAGCGCGCGAGGCGGCATCGGTCGCCGGTACCGCCAGTGCCCAGGCGCAGATGGCCGCCGATGCAGCCGTCCAGGCTTCCACGCCGCCGGCTCCGGCCGTGCCGGCCACGCCTGCCCTGCCCGCGGTCGCTGCCCAGCAGCAGGTCAACGTCACCTCGAGCACGCCGAACTCGACGCTGTCCAACAAGGTCGACTTTGACTCACTCGACGCCGATCGCGACGGCAACCTCAGTCGCACTGAGGTCGGCACGGACACCACGCTGGCATCGAACTTCGGTCGGATCGACGCCGACCACAACGGCCGCATCTCCCGCAAGGAACTTGCCGGCGGCATGTAATGCGAAGCGCTCGGGGGTGAGCCATCCCTCTCCACGGACCGGGGAGGGATGGCGGCGCAGTAGCTACAGCCCCGCGGCGTGCCGCCAGAACGCATGCGTCAGCGGCGGCAGCCGACCGGCGATGCCCAGCATCGGACCTCGCAGCAGCGTCGGCACCAGTGCATCGTTGGAGAACAGCCGGTTGATCCCGTCGAACGCGTAGGCCGAGACGGCATTGGCACTGCGTTGTTGCCTGGCCCAGCGCGCGAGGCGCTGCGGCGAACCCGGATCGATCCCACGCTGATGGGCCTGGGCGACGACGGCACGCAACGTGGTGACATCGCGCAATCCCAGATTGACGCCCTGCCCCGCCAGCGGGTGCACGGCATGCGCCGCATCACCAATCAAGGCCAGGCGCCCCAACGCCTGGCTTTGCGCCAGTTGCAGGCGCAGCGGGAAGGCCGCGCGCCTGGACACCTCGGTCAACGCCCCCAGGCGTCCAGCGAACGCCGCATGCAGTTCGCACAGGAACTGGGCAGGCTCGACCTGCAGCAATCGCATGGCTTCATCGTCAGGCAGCGTCCAGACGATCGAACTGGTGTGCGTGTCGCTGGCAAACGGCAGGAAGGCCAACGGACCGGTCGGCAGGAAACGCTGCCAGCACGTCGCCTGGTGCGGGTGCTCGCTGCGCACGAATGCAACCAGGCCACGCTGGAGGTAGTCATGACGCGGCGCTTCGATGGCTGCCAGCGCACGCACCTTCGACTCGGCACCGTCGGCCGCGACCACCACGCGCGCGCGCAGCGACAGGCCACTGTGAAGCTGCACGGTCGCGCCCTGCGCGTCCTGTTCGAAGGCGGTGACGGTGTCCGGGCAGTGCAGCTCCACGCCGGCGGCCGGCAACGCCGCCCAGAGGCGGTCGACCAGCAACGCGTGCTCGACGATCCATCCCAGCTCGCGCCGTCCGAACGCATCGGCATCGAATGCCAGCTCGCCACCGCCGGCCGCATCCCACACCCGCATCGCGCGGTAAGGTTGGGCACGGGCATCGCGCACGCCAGACCAGGCACCGAGGTCGTCAAGCAGCGCCGCATTGTCGGGTGCAAAGGCATACACGCGAAGGTCGATCGACCCCGAGTCCGTCGCCTCCACACGCCACCGCGGCGGTTCGCGCGACTCGACCAGCGCCACGCGCAGGCCGTCACGGGCGAACGCGAGTGCCGCCGCCGCACCGACGACACCGGCGCCCACCACGATCACGTCGAGGCCACCGCGCCGGCTCATCGTGGCATCTCCCGGCACAGCGCAGGCACATCCCCGCGATAGCCCATCGCACCGCCGACCAGGAACGATTGCGCCGATGGCAGTCGATCGACGGCGAACAGCCCGAGGCTGCGCAACGGCCGCAGCAGTGGCGCGTCGTTCGCGCTCAGGCGGGCGAGGCCATCGGAAAAGCCGGTGGTGCGGTCTCGGTCTTCGCGGCGACGCTCGACATACGCCGCCAGCAACCCGGAGCCGCCGCAATCGGCAGCCGGATCGGCGCGACGCGCATGTTCGATCAACTCGGCCAGGGTCAGCGCATCACGCAAACCCAGATTGAAGCCCTGCGCACCGATCGGATGGATGGTCTGCGCGGCATTGCCCACCAGGACCGCACGCGCCGAGGTGGTGCGCTTGGCGAGCACGCGGATGGCTGCATGCGTGCTGCGCGCACCGCAACCGAGGAAGCGGCCCGCGCGCCAGCCGAAGGCGTCCTGCGCGCGCGCCAGGAAGGCGGCCTCGTCGAGCGCGGCGACATCTTCGGCCTGATCGCTGGCGACAGCATGGATCAGGCCGTAATGGCGATCGCCACGCGGCAACAGCGCCGTCGGGCCGTCGTCGCCGAGTCGCTCGTAGGCGGTGCCGTCCGGCGGCCGCGCCGCGCGCACGCGGGTGACGAAAAGGGTCTGGCCGTAATCGTGTTCTTCCACGCCGATGCCGAGCGCGTCGCGTACGCCGCTGCGGGTGCCATCGGCGGCGACCAGCAGTTGTGCGTGCAGTACCCGCTCGCCGTCGGCGTCGGCCACGCGCACGGCGCAAGCAGAATCATCGGCCTGCGCCATACCCAGGAATCGCGCCGGCCGATACCGGGCCAGGCGCGGCAGTTCGGCCAGCCGTGCCTCCAGTGCCTCGCCGAAATCGCGCGCGACCACCACGCGGCCGAACTCGGCACGCCCATAGGGCCGGGCGTCCAGCACGCTGCGGCCGAAGTCGCCACGGCGACTGATGTGGATGCGCTCGATAGCGCCACTGGGCACGCGCAGCTTCTGCAGCACGCCCAGCGCCGACAGCGCGTTGACCGTGGCCTCGGCGAAGCTGAGATTGCGCTCGTCGAACACCGCCGGCAGGGCGCCGGCCGGTGCGGCCTCCACCAGGCCGACGTCGACCCCGATGCGCTCCAGGGCGATGGCCAGGCTGGCACCGACCAGGCCGCCACCCACGATGAGGACATCGTGGCGCTCGTTGCGCTCCGGCCGGGACGACGTGCCGTTCCGGGGGGACGAAGCCGTGGCTGCGGGGGACGGGGATTGGGGGGCCGAAACGGGCATTGCGTTATGCTAGCGGTTCCTGAAGGCCGTTACCTTCCCAAGAATCAATCACGATGAACCGTCCCGCCTCCGACAAGTCCGCTCTGGACAAAGTATTCGCCCCCGGTCCGCTGGTGCTCGCCGGCATGATCGTCGTCGCCGCGTTGACGCGCCTGATGCCGCATCCGCCGAACTTCTCGCCGGTCGAGGCGATGGCGCTGTTTGGCGGCGCCTACTTCGCGTCCAGGCGCTGGGCCTTCATCGTGCCGCTGGTCGGCATGTTCATCTCCGACATCGCCCTGGCCGCGATCAACGGTGGGCTTTACGCCACCTGGTTCGGCAGCGCCGGCATCTGGGTCGTGTACCTGTGCGTGGCACTGACCACCGCGCTTGGCCTGAACCTGCGCGGGCGCGTCAGCGGTGCGCGCGTGCTCGGCTATTCGCTGGCCGGCTCGGTCCTGTTCTTCGTCGTCACCAATTTCGCCTCGTGGGCGTTCCAGGTGACCCCGATGTACCCGATGACCGCCGCCGGCCTCGGCGCCGCGTTCGTCGCCGGCATCCCGTTCTTCCAGTGGACGGTGCTGGGCACGCTGTTCTATGCCGCGCTGCTGTTCGGTGGCTTCGCCCTGCTGCGCCAGCGCGTACCGGCGCTGCGGATGCAGACGGTCTGACCGTTCCATTGTGATCAGCGGATAGCGGGAACGTGGGCAACCGCCTCAGCAAGATCTACACGCGTACCGGCGACGACGGCACGACCGGGCTGGGCGACGGCAGCCGCGTCGCCAAGGACTCGGCGCGCGTGGCCGCCTACGGCACGGTCGATGAGGCCAACTCCTGCATCGGCCTGGTCCTGGCCGCGGACGTGCCCGATGACATCCGTTCGCTGCTGACCACCGTGCAACACCAGATGTTCGATCTTGGCGGCGAGCTGTGCATTCCCGGCCACGCCGCCATCTTCGATGCCGATATCGATCGCCTCGAGCAGCAGCTCGACGCGTTCAACGAGCCGTTGCCGGCGCTGAAGGATTTCATCCTGCCCGGCGGCGGCGAAGCGGCGGCGCGCTGCCACATCGCACGCACCGTGGTGCGCCGCGCCGAGCGCGAGACCGTCGCGCTGTCGCGGCTGGAGCCGGTGCGTGCCGAAGCGGTGCGCTACCTCAACCGCCTGTCCGACCTGCTGTTCGTGCTGGCGCGTGTGCTGGCGCGGGCCAGCGGCCATGGCGAAGTGCTGTGGAACCACGAGCGCCGCAAGGCCTGAGCGCGCGGCGGCGGACCGGCTGACATGCGCGTCTACAGCCACGCGGCCTGCACCCGCCACGATCCCGGCCCCGGCCATGCCGAGCGGCCACTGCGCCTGGTGGCGGTGATCGAAGCGCTGCGCGAGCACTATCCCGGACTCGACTGGCAGGAAGCGCCGCGCGCCAGTCGCGGGCAATTGCTGCGCGTGCACGACGACGCACTGCTGGCGCTGGTGCTGGACACCGTGGTTGACGCGCCCATGGCGCTCGACCCCGACACCGTGCTGGCACCCGGCTCCGCCGAGGCCGCGCTGCGTGCTGCCGGCGCCGGCATCGCCGCGGTCGATGCGGTGATGCACGGCGAAGCGCGGCGCGTGTTCTGCGCGGTGCGTCCGCCCGGCCACCACGCCACCTCGCACGTGGCGATGGGCTTCTGCCTCTTCAACAACATCGCCGTCGCCGCTGCCCATGCCTGCGACAAGCACGGGCTGGGACGCGTGGCCGTCGTCGATTTCGACGTGCACCACGGCAACGGCACCCAGGCGATCTTCGATACCGATCCGCGGGTGATGTACCTCAGCTCGCACCAGATGCCGCTGTACCCCGACACCGGCTACGCAAACGAGCGTGGCGTCGGCAATATCGTCAACGCACCGCTGCCACCGGCGTGCGGCAGCGACGCGTTTCGGCGCGCCTGGCAGGAGCAGCTGCTGCCTGCGCTGGATTCGTTCCGTCCGCAGATGGTGTTCGTCTCGGCCGGTTTCGACGGACACAAGCGCGACCCGCTGGCGCAACTTGAACTGGAAACCGACGACTTCGCCTGGCTCACCCGCCAGCTGGTTGCGATCGCCGACCGTCATGGCAATGGCCGGATCGTCTCGATGCTCGAAGGCGGCTACGACCTTTCGGCCCTGCGCGAATGCAGCGTGGCGCACGTGGGCGAGCTGCTCGGCGACGGGTAGCAACCACGCGCCGGTCGATCGGCCCCGGCCATCCGCCAGCGCTACGCGGCACCTGCCGGGACGTCGCCCTTCCGTCTTGACGCGGAAATGAACAAGGTTGTGGGCATGATGGCGTCCGCGTTGCCCGCTTGCAGTGGATACGGCAAGCTAGCGACCCGTTTCCCCTCGCCACGACACGGTCTCAGAGTGCACAAAAGCCTACGCCTGCTCCCGTTGTCGCTGTGCATCGCGCTGGCCCTGCCCGCGCACGCCGCCGACGGCGACGAGGAGGACTGGGGCCTGTGCCCGATCGTGGACGCAGTGCCGTCCTTCGACGACGCGCCCACCCCGATGGGCGGCCTGGCCACGCGCGGCCAGGAGCCGACCGACATCGACGGCGGCCAGCTGGAACGCTCCGCCAACGACCAGGACATCGTCGTCCAGGACAACGTCAAGCTCAATCGCGGCGACCAGTTCCTGGGCACCGACAAGCTCAGCTACAACGAGGAAACCGGCAAGTACGTCGCCGATGGCCACGTGCGTTACCAGGACTCGGGCATGCGCGTCACCGCCGCGCGCGCCGAAGGCGACCAGACGGCCGACAAGCACCGCATCGAGGACGTCCAGTACCAGCTGACCCAGCGTCGCGGCAACGGCGGCGCCGAGCGCATCGACCTCGATGGCGCCAAGGGCAGCATGGTCGAATCGACCTACTCGACCTGCCCGCCGTCCGAGCGCGCCTGGGAACTGCGCGCGCACCGCATCGACATCGACACCGCCGAAGGCATGGGCGTGGCGCGCAACGCCACCATCCGCATCGGCAAGGTGCCGGTGATGTACGTGCCGTGGTTCATGTTTCCGGTCGATGAGCGCCGCCGCACCGGCCTTCTGTATCCGCAGATCTCGCTGTCGGGTCGCAACGGTTTCGACTGGAAGCAGCCGATCTACCTCAACCTCGCACCCAACTACGACGCCACGCTCTACCCGCGCTACATGAGCGATCGCGGCAGCCTGCTCGGCGCCGAGTTCCGCTGGCTGTACCCGAACGGCAGGGGCGAGGTGTACGGCAACTGGATGCCGAAGGACGACCTGCCGGGCAACGAGCCCGAGCGTTATCTCAACGATCTGGCCGGCAACCCGATCCCCGGCGCGACACTGCCGGAGGACAATCGCGGCCAGTTCGCGATGACGGCCACGCACAACCTCAACAGCACCTGGTACGCCAATACCAATCTGGGCTGGGTCAGCGACACGCACTACTTCGAGGACTTCAGCAGCAGCCTGTACGGCATCTCGAACTACTCGATCCGCAGCGACGCCGGCCTGTACGGGCGCGGCCGTTACTGGGAAGCCAGCCTGATGGCCGACCACTACCAGCTGGCCGACTACACCCTGGACGACACGAGCCTGGCCTTCGACCGCCTGCCGCGCGCCTATGCGCACTGGGCACAGCCCTTCTTCGGCACCTGGCTGCAAGCCGGCGTGGACACCGAGGCGGTGCGTTTCCAGCACACCGAGTTCCTCGGCGGTTCGCGCTTCGACGTAAAGCCCTTCATCGCCGTGCCGATGGAAGGCGCGAGCTGGTTCATCCGTCCCAAACTGGCCTGGCGCTACACCGCTTACCAGATGGACGGCAGCCCGCTCGAGCGCGCCGAAGAGTTTGTCCGGCGCTATGGCGGCACCGTGGCCGACGTGATCGATCAGTTCAGGGACAGCAACCAGAGCCGCAACATGCCGATCACGTCCGTCGATGCCGGCCTGTACTTCGACCGCAACACCACCATCCGCGGCGACAGCTTCCTCAATACCCTGGAACCGCGGATCTATTACCTGAACGTGCCTTACCGCGACCAGTCGGGCCTGGGCATCTACGACACCGGCGCCACCACGTTCAGCTGGGGTCAGCTGTTCCGCGACAACCGCTACACCGGTGCCGACCGCCAGGCCGACGCCAACCAGCTCACCGCCGCCCTGACCACGCGACTGATCAGCGAGGAGACCGGCCAGGAGCGCCTGGCGGCCAGCCTCGGCCAGATCTTCTATTTCGACGACAGCCTGGTCACCCTGCCCAACGAGGCGCCGATCGAGCAGGGCAAGTCGGCCTGGATCGCCGACGCCAGCGTCAGCCCGAGCGACCGCTGGACGCTGTCGGGCACCTACATGTGGAACCCGAAGTACCGCGCCGAGGACATGACCAGCTTCCGCGCGCGCTACATCTTCGACAACAACGGTGTGGTCAATTTCGGCTACCGCTACCGGCGCAATTCCAGCTTCCGCCCGGGCATCGACCCGCCGGAGAGCAAGGACCTGCTGGAACAGGCCGATTTCTCGTTCCTGTACCCGATCAACCGCACCTGGAGCGTGGTCGGCCGGTACTACTACTCGATCCTCGACAAGAAGCAACTTGAGGCGATCGCCGGTGTCCAATGGGAAAGCTGCTGCCTGGCCGCCCGCCTGGTCGGTCGCCGCTACCTCCGAAATCGCGATGGCGAACTGGATACCCGCATCATGTTCGAGTTTGAACTCAAGGGCCTGGGCTCCGCCGGCCAGAACGTAGAGCGGGCCTTGCGCCGTGGTATTCTCGGGTATAACCGCGATGACCTCTATCTCGTGCCGCCCAGCTCCGCGGAGCGCCTGAACAACGGCGGCGGCCAAGTCGAACCAACTCCCGACCCGACCCTATGAAGAAACTACTCGCGTCCGCCCTTGCCGTCGCGCTGCTCTCCGGCGCCCTGCCGATGGCGAGCGCACTTGCCCAGGAACCGTCCGCGGTCCAGCCCATCGACGGCATCGCCGCCGTGGTCGACGAGGACGTGGTCCTCAAGACCGAGCTCGACCGGGCCGTCAACAACATCCTGGGCCAGTACGCCGGCCGCGAGGCCCAGTTGCCGCCGCGCGACGTGCTTGAACGCCAGGTGCTCGAGCGTCTGGTCCTGGTCAAGCTGCAGGTTGCCCGCGCAGCCAGTACCGGCGTCCGGGTCACCGACCAGGAAGTCGATCAGGCCATTGCCGGCATCGCCCAGCAGAACCGGGTAAGCCCAGAGCAGCTGCGCCAGCAGCTCGCGCGCGAAGGCACCTCCTACGCCGATTTCCGCAGCTCGATCCGCGATGAACTGCTGATCCAGCGCCTGCGCCAGCGCTTCGCGCAGAGCCGGGTCACGGTCAGCGACTCCGAGATCGACGCCGCCGTGGCAGCCCAGGCCAACAGCGGCAGCCAGTTCCACCTGGCCCACATCCTGGTGCAGCTGCCGGAAGGCGCCACCGCCGAGCAGATCGCGGTCGCGCAGAAGAAGATCGAGGGCGTCAAGGCCCTGATCGACAAGGGCGAGATGGATTTTTCCGCGGCCGCGGTGCGCTACTCCGACAGCCCCAACGCGCTGGAAGGCGGCGACCTGGGCTGGCGTAGTGTCGACGAAATTCCGCAGGCCTTCGCGACGCTGATGCGCAACATGAAGGTTGGCGACGTCACCGCCCCGATCCGCGGCCCCAGCGGCTTCCAGCTGGTCAAGCTCGTCGAGACCCGCGACGCCTCGGAAGCGGCACCGGCGATGGTCACCCAGTACCAGGCCCGGCACATCCTGATCCGTGTCGATGACACCACCGACGACGCCAAGGCCAAGGCCAAGGCAACCACCCTGCAGGCCCGCCTGGCCGGCGGCGCCGACTTCGCCGTGCTGGCGCAGGAAAGCTCCGAAGACCCGAGCTCGCGCGGCAAGGGCGGCGAGCTGGGCTGGTTCACCCGTGACGAATTCGGCCCCGACTTCGGCGCCGCTGTTGGCGCGCTGCAGCCGGGCCAGGTATCGGCCCCGGTCCGCACCCAGGCCGGCTGGCACGTGATCAAGCTCGAAGGCACGCGCCAGTCCGACGTCGGCGACCGCAATCGCCGTGCCCAGATCCAGGAAACCATCGGCCGGCGCAAGCTCGAGGACGAGTGGAACCGCTACCTGCGCGAGCTGCGCGGCGAAGCCTTTGTGGACGTCCGCGTCGGCAAGGCCGCCGAGCCCGCCACTCCGGCCGCAGCACCCGCCAACGGCAGCTGAGTGACCCCGGGATGACCCCCGGGAACCCGCATGTCCGGCTCGCGCTGGTGCCCGGCGAACCCGCGGGTGTAGGCCCCGAGCTGTGCGTACACCTCGCACAGCGCCCGCGCGAGTACTCACTGACCGCCTTTGCCGACGCGCGCAGCCTGCAGGCTGCCGCCACGGCGCTCGGGCTGCCGCTGCGGCTGCTGCCGCCCGGACAGGCGGCTCTGGAGCCCGGCGACCTGGCCCTCGTGGACATCCCCAATTCCGTCCTGCCCGACTTCGGCACGCCCGACCCGCGCAACGCGCAGGCCGTGATCTCCGCGTTGCTGCAGGCCGCAGAAGGCTGCCTGGACGGCCGCTTCGACGGGGTGGTCACCGGCCCCGTACACAAGGCGGTGATCAACGAGGGCGGCATTGCCTACACCGGCACCACCGAGCTGCTTGCGCAGCACGCCGGGCGCGAAGTGGTGATGATGCTGGCCAACGA
Source organism: Lysobacter sp. (assembly GCA_036524915.1). Lineage (GTDB taxonomy): Bacteria > Pseudomonadota > Gammaproteobacteria > Xanthomonadales > Xanthomonadaceae > Lysobacter_J. The sequence continues at coordinate 13,365 of DATDBI010000045.1, forward strand.
CATCGTCCGGGTCGCGCTGGTCACCACCCACCTGCCCCTGCGCGCCGTCGCCGATGCCATCAGCGAGCAGCGCCTGACCCACACCCTGCTCACCACGCACGCGGCATTGCGCGACGACTTCGGCATCGCCGAACCGGTGATCGCGGTGCTGGGCCTGAACCCGCACGCCGGCGAAGGCGGCCACCTGGGCGGCGAGGAACTGGAGATCATCGAACCGGTGATGGCGGCATTGCGCGCCCGCGGCCTGCGCCTGGTTGGTCCGCTGCCGGCCGATACCGCGTTCCTGCCCGCCAAGCTGCACGGCTTCGATGCCGTGGTCGCGATGTACCACGACCAGGGCCTGCCCGTGCTGAAGTACAGCGGCTTCGAACAGGCAGTGAACCTCACCCTCGGCCTGCCCTACCCGCGCGTCGCGGTCGACCATGGCACGGCCCTGGAACTGGCCGGCCAGGGCGTCGCCAATCCCTCCAGCCTGTTTGCCGCGGCGGACACATGCGCCCGCATCGCCCGCATCCGGCGGAGCAAATCGGTCATGAGCACGCCCGCATGAGCACGTTTCCATGAGCACGTTTCCATGAGCACGCGCAACTTCACCGAGCCGGCAAAGAAGCATCTGGGCCAGCACTTCCTGCACGATCGCGGGATCATCGACATGATCGTGCAGGCGGTCGACCCCAAGCCCGGTGACCGCCTGGTCGAGATCGGCCCGGGCCAGGGTGCCATCACCTTTCCGCTGCTCGACCGTCATGGCGAATTGACCGTCATCGAGTTCGATCGCGACCTGATCTTCCCGCTGACCGAAGCGGCACGCGCACACGGCACGCTGGAGGTGATCCACCGTGACGTGCTCACGGTCGACTTCAGCGCGATCGCCAGGAGCGGTGCCGGCGAAGGCCAGATCCGGCTGGTCGGCAACCTGCCCTACAACCTGTCCTCGCCGATCCTGTTCCATGCGCTCGAACACGCCGCGGCCATCCGCGACATGGTGTTCATGCTGCAGAAGGAAGTGGTCGACCGCATGGCCGCAGGCCCGGGCAGCAAGGTCTATGGGCGTCTTGGCGTGATGCTGCAGGCGTACTGCCATGTGACGCCGCTGTTCGATGTCCCGCCGGCGGCGTTCAAGCCGCCGCCGAAGGTCGATTCGGCCGTGGTCCGCCTCGTGCCGCGCGCACCCGAGACGATTGGCGTCGCCGATCCGGTGATGTTCTCTTCGGTCGTGCGCGACGCCTTCGGGCAGCGCCGCAAGACCCTGCGCAACGCCCTGTCGAAGCTGTGCGATGCAGCCGCGATCGAGGCCGCTGGCGTGCGCCCGGACGCACGCGCCGAACAGATCGAAGTGGCCGACTTCGTGCGCCTGGCCAATTCGCTGAGGCGGGACTGAAAGCGCCGCGTCGCTTGCCTGCTGCACCCGCCGCAGAAGGCGCCCGGAGCACGATCTGCTTCGCGTGAGGGGCACGGCGGACAGCGCGTGCACACAACGTTGACCAAATTTCTACGCCTCGCCCTACACTGTCGTCATGGAACGCAGTACCGATTACGCCGTCGACGTCTCCGTCGCCACCCGATACCTCGATGACCAGTCCGAGCCCGGGCAGGACCGCTATGTCTTTGCCTATACCATCAGCATCCGCAACAGCGGCAGCGTGCCGGCACGCCTGCTCGGCCGGCGCTGGCTGATTACCGACAGCAATGGCAAGGTCCAGGAGGTCGAGGGTGAGGGCGTGGTCGGCGAGCAGCCCTACCTGCGGCCCGGCGACGACTTCGAATACACCTCCGGTGCCGTGCTCGAGACCAGCCACGGCATGATGGAAGGCAGCTACCACATGCTCGCCGACGATGGCACGCAGTTCGATGCGCCGATTCCGGCCTTCAGCCTGTCCGTGCCGCGAACGTTGCACTGACCGGGCGGACGACGACATGACCACCTGGGCCATCGGCGATCTGCAAGGCTGTTACGACGCGACCCAGCGGCTGCTGGAGCGAATCGCCTTCGACCCGGCGCGCGACCAGCTCTGGTTCTGCGGCGACCTCGTCAACCGTGGCGGACAGTCGCTGGAAACGCTGCGCCTGGTGCATTCGCTCCGCGCCAACAGCGTGGTCGTCCTGGGCAACCACGACCTGTCGCTGCTGGCGATCGGCGAGCGTCGCGAGGACGAGCAGCGCAAGGTCAACCAGGACTTGCAGCGCATCGTCCTGGCCGAAGACCGCGATGAGCTGCTGACCTGGCTGCGGATGCAGAAGCTGGTGCACGCCGACCGCAAGCTGGGCTGGATGATGGTGCATGCCGCAGTGGCGCCACAGTGGTCCACGCAGATGGCCGAGCGCTTTGCCCGCGAGATCGAGGAGCGCCTGCACGGCGACCAGTTCCGCCGGCTGCTGAAGAACATGTACGGCGACAAGCCCTCCTGGCACCCCAAGCTGGCCGGCGTCGAACGCCATCGCGCCATCATCAACGTGTTCACGCGGCTGCGTTACTGCACGCCACGCGGTCGCATCTCGTTCGAGGACAAGGGCAGCCCGGGCACCCAGCCGGCCGGCCTGTACCCGTGGTACGAAGTACCGGGCCGGGTCGAGCGCGACCTCAAGATCGTCTGCGGGCACTGGTCGACGCTGGGATTGTTCATCGGCCATGGCGTCCATGCCATCGACAGCGGCGCGGTCTGGGGCGGCAAGCTCACCGCGTTGCAGCTCGATACCGACGAACTGCGCATCGTCCAGGTCGCCGGGCGCGACGTGCCGGCAACGCCACCGCGGCCGCGGCCGCCGTACCACGCCGACGACCGCAATCGGCAACGCCAGCAGCGCCCGCCGCAGGGCGGACAGCCGCGCCAGGGGCAGCCGCGTGGGCAGGGCAACAACGGGCAAGGCGGACAGCGCCGTGGCGAAAGCGTCGCTCCGCCACCGCCGGTCGAGACCGACCAGGACTAGCGTTCGTTCGTGGGAGCCAGCTTGCTGGCGACCGGCGCCGGACAGGCAGATCGCCAGCAAGCTGGCGCCTGCACCGTCGAATCAGACGCGCAGGTAATCCACAAACTCGAACGCGACCGCATGCCTTGCATCGGCTTCGTGCCGTTCGCGCGCGACAACGCGCCACTGCGCTTCGTCGATCGCCGGAAAGAACGCATCGGCGCCTTCGACCACGGTGTCGACATGGGTCAGATGCAGCTGCGTGGCGATTGGCAGGCACAGCGCGTAGACCTCGCCGCCGCCGATCACGCACAACGCGGGGGCTTCCGCATCCGCGGCGACGCCCATGGCCTCGTCCGCCGACGCGACCGCCTGCATGCCCTCGAACGGCACCTGCCCCGAACGCGTCAGCACAAGGTTGAGCCGACCGGGCAGCGCGCGACCGAGCGACTGCGCGGTTTTTCGCCCCATCAGCACCGGCTTGCCCAGCGTCAACGCCTTGAAGCGCTTGAGGTCATCGGGCAAGCGCCACGGCAGTTCGTTGTCGCGACCGATGGCGCGATGGCGGTCGTGCGCGGCGATCAGCACCAGTTCCATCCGGCGCACGCCTCAGACCGCGACCGGCGCCTTGATCGCCGGCAGCGGGTCATAGTGCTCGATCGCGATGTCGTCGTACCTGAAGCCGAAGATGTCGCGGACGTCGGGATTGAGCCGCAACGTCGGCAGCGCGCGCGGCGTACGCGCCAGCTGTTCGCGGGCCTGGTCGAAATGGTTCGAGTACAGGTGCGCATCGCCAAGCGTGTGGACGAAGTCGCCCACGCCCAGGCCACACACCTGCGCAACCATGTGCGTCAGCAGCGCATAGCTGGCAATGTTGAACGGCACGCCGAGGAAAATGTCGCCGCTGCGCTGGTACAGCTGGCAGCTGAGCTTGCCGTTGGCCACGTAGAACTGGAACATCGTGTGGCATGGCATCAGCGCCATGCGCGGCAGGTCGGCGACGTTCCAGGCCGACACGATCAGGCGGCGCGAGTCGGGATTGCGCTTGATCTCGTCGACGACCCAGCGGATCTGGTCGATCTCGATGCCATCCGCGCCAGCCCATCGCCGCCACTGCTTGCCGTAGACCGGGCCGAGCTCGCCGTCGGCATCGGCCCAGTCGTCCCAGATGCTGACCTTGTTGTCCTTGAGGTAGGCCGTGTTGGTCTCGCCCTGCAGGAACCACAGCAGCTCGTGCACGATCGAACGCAGGTGCAGCTTCTTGGTGGTGACGAGCGGAAAACCTTCGGCCAGGTCGAAGCGCATCTGCCAGCCAAACACGCTGCGCGTGCCGGTGCCGGTACGGTCGGCCTTGTCGCTGCCGTGCTCGAGAACGTGGCGCAGCAGCTCGAGGTATTGCTTCATGTCATCAACGTCCCGGGCTCAGCCCGCATTGGGCGGCACGGCAAGCGGCTGCGGCTGCAGCGTCGGCTGGCGACGCGACCACCACAGCCAGAACAGGCCGAGCGCGATCAGCGGCAGGCTCAGCACCTGCCCCATCGTCAACCAGCCGAAGGCCAGGTATCCGATCTGCTGGTCGGGCACGCGCACGAACTCGATCAGGAAGCGGAAGCAGCCATACAGCAGCGCGAACAGGCCCGACACCGCATAGCGCGGCCGCGGCTTGCTCGAGAACCACCACAGCGCCAGGAACATCACCAGGCCTTCGAGCAGCGCCTGATAGAGCTGCGAGGGATGGCGCGCATAGCGATCGAGTGCGCCGCTGGCGAACTGGGCCTGGATCTGTTCCAAGGGGGTGTTGGCGAATTCCGGCGCGCGCGGGAACACCACGCCCCAGCCGGCATCGGTGGCCTTGCCCCACAACTCGCCGCCGATGTAATTGCCGAGGCGGCCGAAACCCAGCCCCGGCGGCACCAGCGGCGCGATGAAGTCGACGGTGTCGAACAGGTGCAGGCGATGGCGGCGCGACCACCACCAGGCGGCAGCCACCACGCCCAGCAGCCCGCCGTGGAAGCTCATGCCACCTTCCCAGATCCGCAGCAGCATCAACGGATCGCGCAGCAGCTCGTGGAATGAATAGAAGAAGACGTAGCCCAGGCGCCCGCCCAGCACGACACCCAGCATCCCGTAGAACAGCAGGTCGCCGTAGGCCTGTTCGTTGGCACCGGGGAGGCGTCCGGCGCGGATGCGCAGCCGACCCAGCCACCAGGCGGTGCCGAAGCCCAGCAGGTACATGATTCCGTACCAGTGCACCTGCAGCGGGCCGAGATGGAAAGCGATCGGGTCGATCTGGTGCAGGACGATCATGCGGCGATTCGGCTCCGGACTTCGAGAGGGCGTGACAGCGTGGTGCCTATTGTGCCCTAGAGGATGTACGGAAGGTCCGGCAACTCGTTGCTGTCGTGTTGCCCTTCGGTGCGCGGGAAATGCGCGACCAGCAAGGCCGACAGCGCCTGGATCCCGGTCAGCACGCCGGCCTCGGCTTCGCCGGAGCGCAGCCGCTCTTCGATCAGCTGGCACACCCCGCGCCATTGTTCGGCGCTGACCAGTCCCTCGAATCCACGATCGGCGACGATCTCGATGCGGTGGTCGGCCAGCAGCAGGTACAGCAGGACGCCGTTGTTGGCCTGCGTGTCCCACACCCGCAGACGTGCGAAAACCTCACTGGCCTGCTCGCGTGCTTCCACCCCGGACAACACCTGGCGTGGGTGCAGGCTCGGGTCGACCGCGAAGCAGATCTCGCCGGTGTGGAGCAGCTCGCTGTCGGCGATTGCCCTGGCAATGCGCTGCAGGCTCTCGCCGGGGAACAGGCGCTTGGCCGAAGGCGGAAACAGGTGTTTGAACAGCCGCATCACCAGCTCCCGGAGGCGCCACCGCCTCCGCTCATGCCACCGCCACCGCCCCAGCCGCCACCGCCGAAGCCCCCACCGCCGCCACCCCAACCACCGCCGCCACCGCCCCATCCACCGAAGCCGCCATAGCCGCGGTCGCGCGCGAAGCGCCCGGACGGCAGGCTGGCCAGGCCCATGAAGAAACCGATCGCCGCGCCGATTCCGCCGACCACGAACATCGAAGAGATCAGCCAGGCGATGCCGCCCGCGGCGCCGGCGCCGAGCACGCCGCGCAGCAGCGACGGCGCCCGACCGAAGATGCCACGCGCCACCTGGGCGACGATGAAGGCCGCAAACAGCGCGAACAGCCAGCCACTGCCGCCGCCTTTACCGCGCGCGCCGCGATGGCCGGCCATGGGCGCGGGCAGCGGTTCGCCGTCGATCAGCTTGACCAGCGCAGCACTGGCGTCGGTGATGCCGCCGGCGTAATCGCCCGCGCGGAACTTGGGCACCAGGTACTCCTGGATCACGCGCGCGGAGGTGGCGTCGGGAATCGCGCCTTCGAGGCCGTAACCGACCTCGATGCGCACGCGCCGGTCATCCTTGGCGACCACCAGCAGGACGCCGTCGTTGATGTCCTTGCGACCGACCTTCCACTGGTCGTACGCGCGCACGGCGTACTGGGCGATGTCTTCCGGCATCGTGGTCGGCACCACCAGCACCTGCAGCTGGCTGCCCTTGCGTTGCTGCAGGGCCAGCGCCTGGGCCTCGAGCTGCTGGCGGGTGGCGGCATCGATCGTGCCGGTGGTGTCGACCACCGGCGAGGTCATCGCCGGAATCGCCGCCAGCTGCTGCGCCTGCACCGCCGCGCACGCAAGCAGCAACCAGATCGCCACGAGGGCAATCGACAACCGCATGCGTCGCCAGCTCATCGCAATGCCCCGCTACGGCCCACGCCAGGACCCGACGCCCGGCTCAGCCGTTGGCCGGTGACGGCTGCTGCGGCGGCTGCTGCTGCGGTGGCTGCTGCTGCGGCTGCGCCGGCTGGCCGAAATCGACCTTCGGCGCCTCCTGGATCTGCGCCTCGTTCTCGACCGTGAAGTTCGGCTTGGGCTTGTAGCCGAACATCATCGCGGTGAGGTTGGTCGGGAACTGGCGGATATACGTGTTGTAGTCCTGCACCGTGCCGATGTAGCGCTGGCGCTCGACGGTGATCCGGTTTTCGGTGCCTTCCAGCTGCGCCTGCAGCTGCAGGAAGTTCTGGTCGGCCTTGAGCTGCGGGTAGTTCTCGGTGACCACCAGCAGGCGGCCGATCGCGCTCTGCAGTTCGCCCTGCGCCTGCTGGAACTGCGCCAGCGAGGCAGGATCGTCGGCATTGACGTTGATGCTGCCAACTTTCGAGCGCGCCTCGGTGACCTGGGTCAGCACCTGCTGCTCGTGGCTGGCATAGCCGCGCACCGTCGCAACCAGGTTGGGCACCAGGTCGGCGCGACGCTTGTAGACGTTGAGCACCTGCGACCAGGCGGCCTTAACGGCCTCGTCCTTCTGCTGGATGGTGTTGTAGCCGCAGCCGCTGAGCATCGCGGCCATGAGGACCAGTACGAGCGTTTGGACAAACCGGGTCATGACGTGCGACTCCTTCCGTGACATTGATCGGCATTGCAGCATCTACGGGGACCGCATGCAAACAAGACCGGGGATAACGAATGCGTAACCAGCCGCTACCGCGCCATTACTCCGGCTGCAGGCGACGCTGCGCGCGCCGCTTCGACCACAGGTTCAGGCACTCGACCACCGCAGAGAAGCCCATCGCGCCGTAGATGTAGCCCTTCGGGATGTGCAATTCGAAGCCGTCCGCGATCAGGTACACGCCGACCAGCACGATGAAGGCCAGCGCCAGCATCTTGATCGTCGGGTTGTGGTCGATGAAGTTGCCCAGCGGCTTGGACGCCAGCAGCATCACCGCGACCGCGAGCAGGATCGCCGCGACCATCACCGGC
>DATDBI010000046.1:0-5912 GCA_036524915.1 Lysobacter sp.
GTCACGGTAGTTGGTGGCGACCCGATGACCCGCCTGCGCCAGGCGCTGGACGATCGAACTGCCGATGCCACCGGTACCGCCGGTGACCATGGCTACGCGTGACTGCATGGGGACGTCTCCTTGGATTGCCGACCGCTCGGGCGCGGCCAGTCGATGGGATTCTAGGGGGTGGATGGCGGTGGCAATGTGAGGCGACGGGTCAGTCGCCATTGCCGGCCTCGGCCATGGTCGGCGACGCAAATGACAACTCACACGGAAGCGCCGGCTGCGCCGGGATCGAAACCGTTTCGAAGGCAGCGACCGAGCGGGCGAGCAGGTCGGGGAGGGTGTCGGCATCGGCGAGCACGGCAGGGTCCTGGCCCAGTCGCGACCAGGCCGCGCGCAGGGCGGGCAGCGGGTTGTCCGGGTCAACCGGCTGCGATGCGTCGGACTTGGAAAGCTTGCGCCCGTCCGGGCCGAGCACCAGCGGCAGGTGGGCATGGCGCGGGGTAGGCAGCCCGAGCGCGCGCTGCAGCAGGATCTGGCGCGGGGTCGAGTCGAGCAGGTCGGCGCCGCGCACAACGTCGGTAATGCCCTGGTCGGCGTCGTCGACGACCACGGCCAGCTGGTAGGCCCAGAAGCCATCGGCGCGCCGCAGCACGAAGTCACCGACGCTGCCGGCCACGTCCTGGCGGTAATGGCCTACGACGAGGTCCTCGAACCCGACCGCGCTGCCGTCGGCGACGCGCAGGCGCACCGCCGGGTCGGGACGAGGCGGCCGCGCCACGCAGGAGCGGTGGACGCCGGCGCTGACGATCAGGTCGGTCCGGCTGCAGTGGCAATAGAAGGCGCTCCCCTGTTCCAGCAGGCGGTCCAGCGCGGCCTGGTAGAGGGCACCTCGCCGGCTCTGCCAGACAATCTCCTCATCGGCGTGCAGGCCGAACGCGGCCAGGGCGTCGAGCTGGCGCCGGACCGCGCCTGCAACCTCACGCGGCGGGTCCAGGTCCTCGACCCTCACCAGCCAGCGGCCACCCGCCTGGCGCGCCAGCAGCCAGCTGCCAAACGCCGCCAGCAGGGAGCCCGAATGCAGATCGCCGGTAGGCGAGGGGGCGAATCGGCCGCGGTAAGTGGCAGGTGATGGGGACACTGCGGACTCGTCTGGCAAAGCGAAGTCGCGGGATTTCACGGGGTTTCACTTGAATTCAACGCCAGCGTGCCACATTTTTCCCAGGTAACGCGCATGGTGCGCGAAAGGTTCCTGTCATGTTCAAACGCATCGCCCTGTTCCTCGCCACCAACCTGGCGGTCCTGGCCCTGCTCAGTGTTGTCATGGCCGTGCTGACGCGCATGGGCTTCAATGTGCAGGGCCAGGCTGGCCTGCTGGTCATGGCTGCCGTCTTCGGTTTCGGCGGCTCGCTGATCTCGCTGATGACCTCCAAGTGGATCGCCAAGCGGTCCACCGGCGCCCACGTGATCGAGCAGCCGCGCAACGAGTCCGAGCAGTGGCTGGTCAACACCGTGCGCCGCCAGGCCGAAGCGGCCGGCATCAAGATGCCGGAAGTGGCCATCTACGACGGCCCGGAGATCAACGCCTTCGCCACCGGTCCGAGCCGCAACAACTCGCTGGTCGCGGTATCGACCGGCCTGCTGCGCGCGATGAACCGCGACGAGGCGGAAGCCGTGCTGGGCCACGAAGTCAGCCACGTCGCCAACGGCGACATGGTGACGATGGCGCTGATCCAGGGCGTGCTCAATACGTTCGTGATCGTGCTGTCGCGCGTGGTCGGCCGGGTGATCGACAGCTTCATCAGCGGCAACCGCGAAGGCAGCCCGGGCATCGGCTACTACGTGATCGTGTTCGTTCTCGACATGATCTTCGGCCTGTTCGCCAGCATGATCGCGATGTGGTTCTCGCGCCACCGCGAGTTCCGCGCCGACGCCGGCGGTGCCCGCCTTGCCGGTCGCGACAAGATGATCGCGGCGCTGCAGCGCCTGTCCCAGACCTACGGCGAAAGCACGCTGCCCAAGACGGTGCAGGCGTTTGGCATCAGCGGTGCGGTCGGTCACGGCCTGCGCCGTTTGCTGATGAGCCACCCGCCGCTGGAAGAGCGCATCGAGACCCTGCGAAATGCACCGCTCGAGCAGGTGCGCGGAACCGTGGTGAGCTGATCGCACTCGCCCGCTGCAACGAAAAAGCCCGCCAATCGGCGGGCTTTTTTTCTTGACCGTACCAGGCTACGAATGCGGGCTCAGAACTCGTAATCCATCGCCGGACCCGGTGCGGCCAGGAAGTTGCCCTGCGCATAGTCGATCCCCGCACCGAACAGCACGCTCATGCTGCCCGCATCCTGGACGAACTCGGCGATCGTCAGCTTGCCCAGCTCGCGTGCCTTGTCGGCGATCTCGCGGATGCGCTGCTGATGGTCGGGATTGCCGGTGAGGTCTTCCATGTAGCTGCGGTCGATCTTCAGCAGCGCCGCGTCGAAATGGCTCAGCAGCTGGAACGAGTTGAGGCCGACGCCAAACTGCTCCAGCCCGACCCGCACGCCGAACTGCGCGACCTTGGCCTGGAATTCCTGCGCCGCCCGCAGGTGCGTGAACACCTTCGACTCGGGCAACTGCAGTACCAGCAGGCCGCCATCGGCACCGTGCCGCGCCAGCTGTTCCTGGATGAACTGCTGCAGCGTGTTGTCCTGCAACGATGCCTGGGTGATCTTGACCAGCATCGTCGTCTGCTTGCCGGCCCGGATGCGTTCGCCGATCACGGCGATCGCCCGGCCCACCACCCAGCGGTCGATCTCCCACAGCAGACCGTGTTCTTCGGCGATCGGCAGGAAGGTCAGCGGCGGAACCAGTTCACCGTGCTCGCCGCGCAGACGCAGGTAGCACTCGTACATTTCGATCGGCTCGCCATGCAGGCCGATCAGCGGCTGGTAGTCCATCACGAAACGGTCGGCGTCGAGCGCATCGCGGATGCGGGCGACCCAGGCCTCGACGCGCTCTTCCTCGGCACGATCGGCTGCGCCCGGGTCGAACAGGTCGGTGCGGTTGCCGCCGACGCCACTGGCCGACTGCATGCACTGGCTGGCCTTGCCGAGCACGGCGGTGACGCTGGCGATCTTTTCACCGATGAGCACGCCGCCGATGCTGACGGTGGTGCTGAGCGAACGGTCGGCGGTCTCGAGCACATGGTCGGAGAATGCCGTCCGCAGCCTTTCGGCCAGGTCCACGCTGCGCTTGTGGTTGCTGTTGCTGGTGAGCACCGCGAACTGGTGCTCGCCGAACCGGGCGGCAACGTCGTCCGGGCCCAGCGCGGCGCGCAGGCGCACGGCCATGGCCGCGACCAGCGAATCGGCCGCGTCCAGGCCGATGTCCTGGAGCAGGCGATTGAAATGGTCCGGTTCGACCAGCAGCAGGCCGTGATGCGTCGCGTTCTGGGCAGCGTCGGCGACGGCGTCCTCGAGCGCACGCAGGAACGTCGCGCGGTTGAGCAGGCCGGTGACCTGGTCGCGCTGGCGAAGTTCCTCGACTTCGCGGGCAAGCTCGGGGTCGATCTCCTGCCGGCGGAGGATCACCTGCAGGCAGGACTCGCCCTCGTAGCTGGCCTGGGTGAACTCCATCACCGCCGGGAAATTGCTGCCGTCGAGTGCGCGCGCCTCGGTCTCGTGGCGCGGCGGGGCATCGCCCTTGCCGATCTGCTTGAGCAGCTGCTTGAAGCCGTCGACGCGCCCGGGCGCGATCAGGTCGAGCAGCGACATGCCTTCGACGTCCTCGAAGGTTTCGAAGCCGAAGATTTCCAGGTACGCCGGATTGGCGCGGATGTGCATGCCTTCGTGGATGTAGGCGATCGGCTCGCGGGAGGAGTCGATCAGCGCATCGCAGCGGCGCTCGGTCTCGCGGACCTGGGCCTCCAGGCGGCGCAGCGCACGGCGCGCCTCAAGGTCGGCCCACTCGCGGCGGACCCGGCTCTGCACGTGATCGGGATGGCCGCGCAGGATCACGCCGCGGGCCCCGAGGGTGAACATCTCGAGCAGGCGCGTGTCGTCGATGCTGTCGATCAGCATCAACACGGGCAGGTCCTTGCCGCTGGCGTCGACCGCCTGCATGACCTTGGTGATCGGCACGATCCGCGAATCCCGCGCGGCCAGCACCAGGTCCGGCGGGTGCTGCCCGATCATGCTGGCCAGTTCGGCCTCGTTTTCTGGTCGTGACGGGCGCACCGCGATACCACTGTTGCGCAGCCCGCTGACGATGGCCTCGGCTGCCTCGACGCTGTCGTCGACGATCAGCAGGCGCAGCGCCGTATCTTTGCCAAATTGCATTGCGTCACCTCCCCAAGCCGGTTTTATGACACGAACCGGAGAATGAGTCCACGCGGCCTCGACGGATTCGGGATTGGCAACGGTGTTTTGCTGGGAGGGTCATGAAAGGGCCAGTCGCGATCCGGAAGGCGGAGACAAGGAACGTTCGCGAAGAACATCCATGAAAGAAGCGGACAAACGCGCGGGGGCACGACATCGTTGACGGCACCGGCGAGCGATTTTTGAGGCGTCGGGCACAAAAAATACGGGCCGGCCGGCATCTTGCCTCCCGGGCACGACTGGCGGATTACAAAGGACGGGCTACAGCGGGCGGACTACAGCCGACGCTTCACAGCGGTCGCTTGCCCGTGTCGCCGGCGATCTCGCGCACCAGCCGCGGAACCAGATAGCCCGACAGGCGCGCGGCCAGTTCGCGGTGCAGGCGCAGCGCGGTCTCGTCGTCGACTTCGAAGTGGGCCGAGCCCTGGACGCGGTCGAGCTGGTGCAGGTAGTAGGGCAGGACGCCCGCGGCGAGGCCGCGTTCGCTCAGCTCGGCCAGGGCATCGACGGAGTCGTTCACCCCCCGCAGCAGCACTGCCTGGTTCAGCAGCGTCGCACCGGCGCCGCGCAGGCGCGCCATGGCCTCGTCGACCCGGGTATCGAATTCGTTGGCGTGGTTGGCGTGCAGTACCACGGTGACCGGCCAGGGCAGGGCGCGCAGCCAGGCCAGCAGGGCCTCGTCGACCCGCTCGGGCAATACCACCGGAAGGCGGGTGTGGACCCGCAGTCGCCTGATGTGGGCGATGGCGGAAAGGGCGTCGGTCAGCTCGGCCAGCTTGGGAGTCGCCAGTGACCACGGATCGCCCCCAGAGAGGATGACCTCGTTGATGCCGGTGTCCTGCGCGATCAGGCTGACCGCTTCGCGCCAGCCGCCCGCCGCGGCCGTTTCCTCGGCGTAGGGGAAGTGGCGGCGGAAGCAGTATCGGCAGTGGATCGCACAGCTGCCGGTGGTGACCAGCAGGGCGCGACCGCGGTACTTGCGGATCACGCCGTGGCCGGCCTTGGCAGCGCCGTCGCCAACGGCATCGAGGCTGAAGCCCGGCATCGGCTGCATCTCGGCGTCGAGCGGCAGCACCTGCCGCAGGAGCGGATCGTGGCGGTCGCCGTGGCGCATGCGGGCGACGAATCCGCGCGGGACCCGCAACGGGAATTGCGCTGCGGCCTCGTCCGAAATGCCCAGGCCGGCGCCCTCAGGATCCACCCCGAGCATGGCCAACAGCTCGCGCGGATCGCGCACGGCCTCGCGCCACAGCTGTTGCCAGCGCTGGGCGACGGGGGTTTGTGCGGAAGTTTGGGGGCCTGCCGCGGGCTGCATTGGGGAGGGGGCTGCGGGTATCATGTCGGACGGTTTTCCTTGTGCCGTGGCCGCGGGCCGGGCACAACAACCCGACATTCTAGCCTCCGCCGCCTTCGCGGCGGCCGGCGACAGGTACTTATTCATCTAGCAGGAGTTGCACCCATGGCCACCTTGGGCATGAACGACGTCAAGAACGGCCAGAAGATCCTGGTCAACAACGACCCGTGCATCATCATCGACACCGAGTACGTCAAGCCGGGCAAGGGCCAGGCCTT
>DATDBI010000047.1:0-1858 GCA_036524915.1 Lysobacter sp.
CACGAGCAGCAACGAAACCACCATCGACATCTTGCGCATCTCAACTCTCCCCACGACGAAGTTCGGCGCAGTGTAGGCGTCAAAACCGCGCAAAGGAAACGTTAAAAGAGTGATATCGCCCACATTCCGACACTCCGTGTCAGGGGTTGCGGCCAATGCGGCACTCAGCGCACAGATGAACAGGGAGCCGACAGCAGCCCCGCAACTTCCGCCTCGCTGAGCTGGCGCCACTGCCCTTTCCCCAGCTCGCCCAGCGCCAGCGAGCCGATGGCCACCCGCACCAGGCGCAGCACGCCGATCTCAAACGCAGCCAGCAATCGGCGGATCTGGCGGTTGCGGCCTTCGTCCAGGACGATCTCGAGCCACGCGTTGCGTTCGCCGCTGCGCAGCAGCCGGGCCGCGCTGGCGCGCAGCCACTCGCCTTCCACCTCGACGCCGACGACCAGTGACGCCAGCACGCCATCGTCAGGCACGGTGTCGACCTGCACGTGGTAGGTCTTGTCGGGGCCGCTGTCCGGGTCGGTGATGCGCGCCGCCCAGACCGGGTCGTTGCTGAAAAGCAGCAGGCCTTCGCTGGCCTTGTCCAGCCTGCCCACCGGCGCCAGCCACGGCAGTCCGGCGCCATCCAGGCAGCGATAGACGGTGTCGCGGCCGCGCTCGTCCTGCGTCGTGGTGACCAGGCCGCGGGGTTTGTTGAGCATCAGGTGGATGCGCGGCGCCTGGTCGAGTTCGCGACCGTCGACAACGACGCGCTGGCGACCGCCTTGCACGATCGGAAACTCCGGATCGCGGACCACGCGCCCATCGACCTCGACGCGACCGGACTGGATCCATCGCGCGGCTTCGCTGCGCGAACACAGGCCCTGTTTTGACAACACGCGCGCAAGGCCGTGGCGAGGCGTGGACGCCATCATCTATCCGCTGTTCCGGGAATTCTCAACACCGCGCATGCGGCGCACTGACAACAAACGGGGCGCGCATGCGCCCCGGTTGCTCACTTCTTTTCGTCCTTGGCCGGCGCGACCGGTGCGACCGGTGCCGGCGCCGGGGTGACCGGCGCGACGGCAGCGCCCTTGCCCTTCGCCACGCGCACGCCCTTGGCTTTCATCCAGGCATCGAATTCCTCGGCGGTCATCTTCTTGCCGTTCTGATTCATGTCGAAGCGCCAGGGCGTGTTGTCGAATGCCGTCTTGGGCTTGTAGGCCGCCGGATCATTCGCGCTTGGCATTGCCGCGGCCGGAGCGGCGGCCGGCAGCGCCTTGGCTACCTGGCACCCTTCCAGGCGCAGGCGGAACAGGACCTGGTCCACGGCGAGCGCTTCGTCGAATGCCTGCGACAGCACGCCGGTCGGCGCGCCGAGCTGGTGGCTGGGAACGACAAGCTCCGGTGCGATCGGCGCGACCACGGTGGGACGGATCGGCAACGCACTGGGCGCGGCCGTCGAACCGCATTGCGCGGACTGCGCCTGTGCCATCGAGGCGAACAACAGCATCGACAACGAACTCGCCGACAAGCTGGACCAACGGATCATCGCGCGCATCGCACGGCTCCTTCTTTCGTCCCGGGAACCCGAACGTTCCAGGGTTGCGTCGGCAGTGTAGGCGCCGATGCTGCGCGCGACAACCGCAAAAACATGCTGAAAACCAGCGTCACGCGCGCATCACGTGCGACTGCTCCACGCACGCCTGCCCCAACAACGACGAAGCCCGGCACGAGGCCGGGCTTCGAAGTTGCATTGCGGAGGATCCGCGTCGCGAGCTTAGTTCTGGACGTTCAGCTCGGTGCGACGGTTCTTCTCGTTCTTGCAGGCCGGGAACTCCTGCGGGGTCGGTTCGAGCGGACGGCTCTCGCCGTAGCC
>DATDBI010000048.1:0-22929 GCA_036524915.1 Lysobacter sp.
CGCTTTCCTGCAACGCACGCCGGTGGACTATCCGATCCTCCTGGACGCTCCGGGGCCGGCCGACGCCGGGGTGAGCCTGGGCAATCCACAGGGCGTGCTGCCCTATTCCGTGCTGGTCTCGGCCGATGGCCGCCTGCTGAAACAACGGATCGGACCGTTTGCCGACGGGGAAATCGCTGGCTGGGCAAGGGATTAGAGCGGTCACTCAAACAAACGCTTAAGTCCGGCTAACGTCTGCGATTGTGAAGTGATTGTCTGGACAGGAGCCTTGGCTTCGCGCAGACTGCGCGTCCGATGGTTTCCCGGTTCGCGCATGGCGAAGCTGCTGGTCCTGCACGGCCCCAACCTCAATCTGCTCGGCACGCGCGAGCCGGAGGTCTATGGCCGCACGACCCTCGCGCAGATCGACGCCGACCTCGCGCAGCGCGCGCAGGCCGCCGGCCACCAGCTCGAGAGCCTGCAGTCCAACGCCGAGCACGAGCTGGTCGACCGCATCCAGGCCGCGCGCAGCGATGGCACCGCCTTCGCCCTGGTGAACCCCGCCGCGTTCACCCACACCTCGGTGGCGATCCGCGACGCCCTGGCCGCCGTGGCGCTGCCCTTCATCGAAGTCCACCTGTCCAACCCGCACGCGCGGGAACCGTTCCGCCGCACCAGCTACTTCAGCGATCTCGCCGTCGGCGTGGTCGCCGGCTTCGGTGCGGCGAGCTATCGGCTCGCGCTCGACGCCGCGCTTCAGCGGCTCTCCAACGACACAGCAACCTGAGGCCCGCCATGGACCTGCGCAAAATCAAGAAACTCATCGATCTCCTCGAAGAATCCAACCTGGCCGAGATCGAGATCAAGGAAGGCGAAGAGTCCGTCCGCCTGGCGCGCGTACCGCGCGGTGGCGTGACCGTGGCCGCGCCGCAGGTCATGCCGATGCACGTCGAGTCGCGCCCCGCGCCGGTGATGCCGATGGCGGGCCCGACCGAAGGCGTCAGCGGCGGCAGCGCCAAGAACGCCGACCTGCCGGAAGGCCACGTCGTCCGCGCGCCGATGGTCGGCACGTTCTATGCCTCGCCCTCGCCGGACAAGCCGGCGTTCGTCACGGTCGGCCAGGCGGTCAAGGCCGGCGAGACGCTCGGCATCATCGAGGCGATGAAGATGTTCAACCCCATCGAGGCCGACGTGTCGGGCACGGTGCTGAAGGTCCTCGTGGAAAGCGGTCAGCCGATCGAATTCGACGAACCGCTCTTCGTGATCGGTTGAGGTCGCACTGATGCTGGACAAAGTCGTCATCGCCAACCGCGGCGAAATCGCGCTGCGCATCCTGCGCGCGTGCCACGCGCTGGGCATCCGTACGGTCGCGGTGCATTCCACCGTCGACCGCAACCTCAAGCACGTCGCCATGGCCGACGAGTCGGTCTGCATTGGCCCGGCGCCGTCGACCGACAGCTACCTCAACATGGCGCAGATTATCGCGGCCGCCGAGGTGACCGACGCCCAGGCGATCCACCCGGGCTACGGCTTCCTGTCGGAAAACGCCGACTTCGCCGAACGCGTGGAGCAGTCGGGCTTCATCTTCATCGGCCCGAAGGCCGACACGATCCGCCTGATGGGCGACAAGGTCGAGGCGATCCGCGCGATGAAGGCCGCCGGCGTGCCGTGCGTGCCCGGCAGCGGTGGCCCGCTCGGCGACGACCCGGCGACCAACGTCAAGATCGCGCGCGAGATCGGCTACCCGATCATCGTCAAGGCCGCCGGTGGCGGCGGCGGTCGCGGCATGCGCGTGGTCCACACCGAAGCGCACCTGACGGTTGCCATCCAGACCACCAAGTCCGAGGCCAAGGCCGCGTTCGGCAACGACATGGTCTACATGGAGAAGTTCCTGGAGAACCCGCGCCACGTGGAGATCCAGGTGCTCGCCGACGGCCAGGGCCAGGCCATCCACCTGGGCGAACGCGACTGCTCGATGCAGCGCCGCCACCAGAAGGTGGTCGAGGAAGCGCCGGCACCGGGCATCACGCCCGAGCAGCGCGCGGAGATCGGCAAGGTCTGCGTCGAGGCCTGCCTGCGCATCGGCTACCGCGGCGCCGGCACGTTCGAGTTCCTGTACGAGAACGGCCGCTTCTATTTCATCGAGATGAACACCCGCATCCAGGTCGAGCACCCGGTTACCGAGATGGTCACCGGCATCGACCTGGTGCGCGAGCAGCTCAACATCGCCGCCGGCCACAAGCTGTCGATCAAGCAGAGCGACGTGGTACTGGAAGGCCACGCCATCGAGTGCCGCATCAACGCCGAGGATCCGGAGACGTTCATGCCGTTCCCGGGCCTGATCCAGCACTTCCACGCACCGGGCGGCCCGGGCGTGCGCGTCGATAGCCACATCTACGAGGGCTATCGCGTACCGCCGAACTACGACTCGATGATCGGCAAGCTGATCGTGCACGGCCCCGACCGCGAGACCGCGATCGCGCGCATGCGCGTGGCGCTGAGCGAGATGGTCGTTGACGGCATCAAGACCAACGTGCCGCTGCAGCAGCGGATCATGTCGGACGCCGGCTTCCAGCAGGGTGGAATGAACATTCACTACCTGGAAAAGCGTCTGAAGGAACAGAAGGAAAAGGCGCTGTCGATCGTGTGATCGACGCGCTCATGGGGAAAAAGAAACGGCGCCACGAGGCGCCGTTTTTTTGTGGCAAGCACCCATGGGTGCCGGTGTTCGCCGGGCTGGCGGTGTTCTCAGCGTGCGTCCACCAGCGGCGATGCGTCGGCGGTCGCGTCGTTGGCGACCGCCGGTGCGGGTGCCGGCTGCACGCTGCCCGGGATCGGATTGACGCCCACGCTCGAAGACGGACTGACGATCATCACGTACTCGCTCGAGCCGTCCGGCCAGACGACCCGGAAGGTGCTCCCTGGCGGCAGGGTCGAGAACGGTGCACCACTGCTGGCGCGGTAGACCGCGGCCACCTGGGCGGCGCCCGACATCCGCAACGCTTCGGACGAATCCACCGTCGTCACGGCCACCTGCGACAGATGCCGGTACTCGTCGCCGAGCACGTCGATCATCACGCCGGCCGCCGAGACCGAATAGGTCGCGAACAACAGCACCCAGAAATAGCGGCGCGCCTTGTCGCCAATCTTCAGACTCTTCATTTGTTTTTCCTCTTCTCGCCCATCAGCGAGTCGACCATTGCATTGACCACATCGACGCCCTGGCGCGGAATCGCGGCGTCGTAAACGAAACTCTGGAAATCCTGTGCCGGATCGGTCGAGCAGATCCCGCCGTTGGCGCAGTAGGACGTCATCAACGAACTCTGCGGGCCACAATCGAGGCCCAACCTGCACGCGGCCAGCTGCCAGGCCAGTTCCGAGAACTGGGTACCGGCGACCTGGTCCGACATCGACACGCGGCCGCTGGAGGCGATGCCCATGCCCGGCGAAAGTGCCGAGTACGCGTCAGGGTCCTTCGACTCCTGCACACGCTGGACGAGGTCGCGCGCATACGCATCGCCCTCCTTGACCGGCTGTCCGGATGCCATCAGCGCCGCCTCGGCGGGGAGGCTGCCGGCCGCGGCCGCTTCGGTGCGCTTGACCACGATCATGCGCGGCGACAGATCGTCCTGCGGCACGAACCGGGCGCATCGCCGGCTGACACGCTCACGTGCGGCGGCCATCGCCGGTGAACCGCGCATGGCCATGTCGCGGATCACCTGCGTGTCGCGCGTGTAAGCCGTTGGTGCCACGGCATAACCGGAGCAGTAGTCGTAGACGCGGCTCACCATCCACATCGCATCGGCATCGCCGTCGCGAACGGCCGGCTCAAGGGACTGCATGTAGGCGAACAGGTCGTCGCTGCGTTCGAACTCGACGCGGATCGGCGCGACGTGGCCGGCCGTGCGCGCGACGGTGATCGCCTGCGACGGTGCCACGTCACTGCCACGGGAATGTTCCGCAATGGCGGCGTCCACCGCGCCCAGGGTCGCGATGGGGTCGGTGACGATGCCGGGGCGGTTGCTGCGAACCCACGCACTGCCGGCCACGGCCAGGATTGCCAGCGCCACGACCGCGGCCGAGACACGCACGCGCGTGCCCGGTCCCGCATGGGATCGCGCCCTGAACCCTGTTTCCAACGTGTCGGACATCCGAGGACGGCTGGCTCTGCAAACTAGGCGGCCATTCTAGGGCATGGGGCCGCGCGAATAAGGTGCTGTCTGACTGAACGGCCTGACCCGACGCCGGGATCCGGGCCACCGAAGTGGAGTCCGCGGGGTGCGGCGGTGCCTGCGGTCGGCTTTACGCCGCCGGCCCCACCCCCCAACATGTCCGCCCCCCTTTCCGCACGCGCTGCCCAGCGCGACCGCCACCATGCCGTACCTCGAACTCACCCTGCCCTGTTCCGAAGTCCAGCAGCCGCGGTACGAGCGCGCGCTGGAAAATGTCGGCGCCCTCGCCGTTACCCTGGCCGACGCCCACGCCGATGCCCCCGACGAACAGGCGATCTTCGAACCCGGCGTCGGCGAGACACCGCTGTGGCACGAGCTGACACTGACCGCGCTGTTCGAGGGCGGCACCTCGCAGGAGCTGCTGCTGTACGCGCTCAGCGCCGCAGATGAAGGCCTGGACTGGTCGCGCGCCAGCTTCCGCGACGTCGCCGACCAGGACTGGGAACGCGCCTGGATGGACCAGTACGAGCCGCTCCAGTTCGGCACGCGGACCTGGATCGTGCCCTGGAACCACGAGCTGCCCGCCGGCGCAGACGCCGCCGATGCCGCGGTCGTCCGCCTCGACCCCGGTCTGGCCTTCGGCTCGGGCACGCATCCGACCACCGCGCTGTGCCTGCAATGGCTCGACCGGCTCGCCGGTGAAGGCGCCCTGGACGGCGCCCGGGTCCTCGATTTCGGCTGCGGCTCGGGCATCCTCGCCCTGGCCGCGCTCAAGCTCGGCGCGGCTCAGGCCGTTGGCGTCGACAACGACCCCCAGGCCCTGCTCGCCACCGCCGACAACGCCGAGCGCAACGGCGTCGGCGACCGCCTCCAGGCCTGGCTGCCCAATGAAGAGCCGGTTGCCGCCTACCCGGTAGTGGTCGCCAACATCCTTGCCTCGGCCCTGGTGACGCTGGCCGACACCCTGGCTGCGCGCGTCGCGCCCGGTGGCCGCATCGCCATGTCGGGGATCCTGGCGGGCCAGGAGGACGAGGTGATCGCCCGCTACAGCGCCGACTTCGAGTCGCTGCAGGCCGAGCAGCTCGAAGACTGGATGCGCGTCACAGGCGTTCGTCGCCGCTGACGGCGCCGACGTGTTTGAATACCCCCGGGGATTGACTGAAGTGCGACACCGGGACTGCTCGGGGCGGGGATGGGGACGGGGATGACCTGCCACGCATCCGGTCCGCTGCATGACGTGCGGCCATGGAATGCATTGCACCTGCCCGGCTGGACACGACCAGCCGCAGTTCATTGCACTCCCCTGCCCATTCCACGCCACTCCCATTCCATTGCCGTCGCAACCTGACTCACACCATGTTTGTCCCGTGCCCTCATTGCGGATTCCTGGTTGCACTGATCGCCGCTGGCGACCGCGCATCGCAGCGCTGTCCGCGTTGCGATGGGCTGGTGCATGCAGGCGAAGAAGTCACGACCGACGATGCAGTGGAGAGCCGCGACGCGAGCGTCAATGAAGACGCATCACCATCGACGGCCGGCGCGGCAATCGACGCGCCTAGCGGCACTGCGGACAGCAGCTTCGCGACGGACGACACCGTGGCGATCGACGACCCTGCGCCGCCGACATTCGAACAGGCCATCGAGGCGGCCGCGATTCGCCCGGCCGCGCCGCGACGGCAGCGTCGTGGTACCCGGCCGCGTCGCCAGGGCGAGCCCAGTTTCGCCAGCCGGCATGCGGCCGCGGCAACGTCGCGCCCGCACTGGCGGTGGTACGCGGCACTGGCCGGACTCGTGGCGTTGCTTGCACTGCAGCTGGTGTTTGCGCAGCGGCACGAACTGGCTGCCGATGCGCGCTGGCGCCCGTATATCTCGGCGCTTTGCACTGTCGCCGGCTGCGACCTTCCGCCCTGGCACGAGCCCGGCGCGTTCACCATGATCCAGCGCAACGTGCGTGCAAAACCCGGCAGCGCCGGCGTCCTTGCCGTGGAGGCTAGTTTCCGCAACGACGCCCACTGGCCGCAGCCCTGGCCGACCCTTTTGCTGGGTTTGTCCGACGTTGACGGCCGGCTGGCCGGACAGCGCGCGTTCACCCCTCTCGAGTACCGTCCCGATCATCAGGTCGATGACGTGTTGCTGCCCGGGCAAAGTACCACTGTGACGCTGGAGGTCATCGAACCGGCGCCGCGTATTGTCGCGTTTACTTTCGACTTCCGATGAAGGGCCTGCCATCACATTGTGGCCTGCGACTGGCCCGCGCTAGACTCCGCTTCCCGTCGCGCGCCCCTGCCCGGACCGACGGTGTCGCCGCAACACCCGCGAAGCTCCAAAGCATCCATACACCGCGCACATCGCGCACACCGCGTACACCCTGGGGATCACGTTGAACGCAGCCGCCGACCGCACCGACTCCGCACGCAGCGCGCCGCGCGTACCGTTGCGCGATCACGTCGCTACGTCGATCCGCCGCTTCCTCGGCGACCTGGACGGCTGCGAGACCGAGAACCTCTACGAGATCGCGCTGCGCGAACTCGAGATCCCGCTCTTCATCGAAGTGCTCCAGCACTGCGACGGCAACCAGAGCCGCGCCGCGGCAATGCTCGGCATCCATCGCGCGACCTTGCGCAAGAAGCTGCGCGAGTACGGCCTCGACTGAGCCTCCCCCCGGCCCGGCACCGGACCCGACACCAGCGCGTCCACCGCCATTTGTGATCGGCTAGACTTGCCGCTGGACTGTCCCCGGCAGGGGTGCCGCAGGCAGGCCAGCGAAAGCATCACGTCCAGTGCAACAAGTCCGAACGTCGCGCAACGGCAAAGCACGCCGCTGCCGCGCAACAGTCTGGGGAGGCTGTCCAAATGCGAGCTGTCGTATCCACACCTGCGCGGGTGATGCCCATGCTGGTGCTCGTTGCATCCGTCGTTGCGATGTCACCGGCCGACTCGGCCACGCCGCGCGCGGCTCCGGTCGTTGCCAACGCCACGGAAATTGCCGTCTACGTGCCGCCCGCGGTCATGAGCGCCAGGAGCTATGTGGCGGCCTCGAACATGTGGGTCGAGCCGGGCAAGGCATTCTCCGATGCGTTGACCGAAGTCGGCCAGCGCTACTTCCCCAAGCTGCATGTCGTCCCGTCGACCGACAACGCGCGCTACGGGCTCCTCGTCGATCTGGACCCGGAATGGAAACGTGAGGCGGCGAAGATCCGCCTGACGGTGAAGTACGACGTTTACGGCGTCGACGGCAAGAAACTGATCGATGGCACCAGCGACCAGCTCGTGCCGCTGCGCGGCAACCTCAATGCCACCGCCAGCGGCGCATCGGTGGTGGCGATCCAGCAGATCATGAGTGACATCCAGCGCCGCGTTCAGCCTGATCCCGCACGCATGCCGGCCACCGCCCCGGTCGCCACGATCGACCTGGCGCCGCTGGTCGACCGCGAGAAGCCGGTCCGCACCGGCACTGCGTTCTTCGTCAACGGCAACGGCCAGCTGCTGACCGCCGCCCACGTATCGCGCGATTGCGTGGTCATCGAGGCGCACCAGGACGGCGAGACATTCCCGGTCAAGGCCAAGGCATTCAGCGACCTGCTCGATATCGCCGTGCTGGATTCCGGCAAGGCCCATGCCGGTGCCATCTCCCTGCGCGAGGGCAACGAGATCGTTCTCGGCGAATCCGTCACCAGCGTGGGTTATCCATTGCAGGGCCTGCTGGGCGATTCGCCCAACGTCACCCGCGGCAACATCAGCGCGAGCAAGGGCCTGCGCGGCTCCATGGGCATGTTCCAGTTCTCTGCGCCGATCCAGCCCGGCAACAGCGGCGGGCCGATCGTGTCCGACAACGGCGAACTGCTCGGCATGGCAGTGAGCACGCTCAACGCCGCTTCACTGGCCCAGCTCGGGCAGATTCCGCAGAACGTCAACTTCGCGCTCGACGCGCGGTACGTGGCGATGTTCCTGCGTCGCGAGAAGGTCGCGTTCGCATCGACGCGACCGGCCGGCGCCGGCAGCATGCAGGTGGCCAACAAGGCCGCACTGGGCAACACCGTCCAATTGAACTGCTACCAGTGAGGCGCGCCATGATCCGCATCTCGATGCTCGCCGCTGCCCTGTTGCTGCCACTGCAGGCGCTGGCCGCCGAACCGACGGCAGCGCCCGTGCTCTCACCGCCTGTGATCTCACCGCCCGTGGCGGTGGCGCCCGCGAAGCCGGTACCGGCGCCTGTGGCCCCGACGCCGCCGCAAAAGGTAGCCACGCTGCCACCGATGAAATTCCTGAGTTCGCTCGCCGGCGACGAAGTGTTCACCGTGCTCAAGGCCGAACCGGCGCTGTCGGCGCTCGACAAGGAACTGGCCGGCAGCCCTCTGTCGCTGATCGTGACCCACACCGTTCGCCCGACCGCCGGCGGAACCGCCGCGGGACTGCTCAGCGCGGTGCTCTCGGGCAGCACGCTGGGCATCATTCCGGTCGTCACCAACGACCGCCTGGTCATCCGCTATGAAGTCCTGCTCAACGGCAAGACGGTCACCACTTACAACTTCGAACGCACTGCCACACGCGCACAGAACCTTTGGACCATGGGCACGCAGGGCGATGACGGGCTGGGCAAGGCCGGGCTGGAATGGCTGAAGACGACGGCGACCGAAGTGGCCGCCAAGTTGCCCAACGATCCGGCCATGCTGGCCGTACGCGACGAGATCGACTTCTACTTCCCTCCCGCTCCCGCCAAGGCCGTCGCCGGCGCCTCGCCGTAGCGCTCCAGAGGCCCCGCGCGGTCCGAACAGGCCGCGCGGAGGCAGGCAGAACAGGCCCGGCGCCAGCGGAGGGCAGCGTATAATTCCGGGGTTTTCCGCCTCCCCAAGCCCCCCATGAGCATCGATGCCGCTGCCTCGCCGGTGAAACTCCGCCGCGCGCTGATTTCCGTGTCCGACAAGACCGGCCTGATCCAATTCGCCCAGGCGCTTGCCGCCCACGGCGTGGAACTGCTGTCCACCGGCGGTACCGCCAAGGCCATCCGCGAGGCCGGCCTGGCCGTCAGGGACGTATCGGACGTCACCGGGTTCCCGGAGATGATGGACGGCCGGGTCAAGACGCTGCATCCGCTGGTGCACGGCGGCCTGCTGGGTCGCGCCGGCATCGATGATGCGGTGATGGCCGAACACGGCATCGGCGCCATCGACCTGCTGGTGCTCAACCTGTATCCGTTCGAGAAGGTCTCCGTCGATCCGGACAGCTCGATGGAAGACATCGTCGAGAACATCGACATCGGCGGTCCGGCGATGCTGCGCTCGGCGGCGAAGAACTTCGCCCGTGTCGCCGTCGCCACCGATCCGGCGCAGTACGCCGGGATCGTCACCGAGCTTGATGCCAATGACGGCGCGCTTGCCGCGTCCACGCGCTTTGCGCTGTCGGTGGCTGCGTTCAATCGCGTCGCCCAGTACGACGCCTGCATCAGTGATTACCTGTCGGCGCTGCAGGCCGATGGCAGTCGCGCGTTGTTCCCGGCGCAGCAGAACAGCAACTTCGTCAAGGTGATGGACCTGCGCTACGGCGAGAACCCGCACCAGCATGGCGCGTTCTACCGCGACCTGTATCCGGTGCCGGGCACGCTGGCGACGTTCACCCAGCTGCAGGGCAAGGAACTGAGCTTCAACAACCTCGCCGACGCCGATGCCGCATGGGAATGCGTGCGCCAGTTCGAGCGCACCGCCTGCGTGATCGTCAAGCACGCCAACCCGTGCGGCGTGGCCGAAGGTGTTGCCTGCGGCGATGCCTACGAACTGGCCTATGCCACCGACACCACCTCGGCATTCGGCGGCATCATCGCCTTCAACCGCACGCTCGATGCGGCCACCGCCAAGGCCATCCTCGACCGTCAGTTCGTCGAGGTGCTGATCGCACCCGACTACGAAGATGGTGCGCTCGACTACGCGCGCAAGAAGGCCAACGTCCGCGTGCTTCGTATTCCGCACGGCGAGGGCCGCAACAACTTCGACATCAAGCGCGTCGGCTCGGGCCTGCTGATGCAGACCAGCGACATCCGCGAAGTCACCCCGGGCGAGCTGAAGGTAGTGAGCAAGCTTGCGCCCACGGCAGAGCAGATGTCCGACCTGTTGTTCGCGTGGCGCGTGGCGAAGTTCGTCAAGTCCAACGCAATCGTCTATGCGAAGGACCACCGCACCATCGGCGTCGGCGCCGGCCAGATGAGCCGCGTGTATTCGGCCCGCATCGCCGGCATCAAGGCCACCGATGCAGGCCTGGTGGTACCCGGGTCGGTCATGGCGAGTGACGCGTTCTTCCCGTTCCGCGACGGCATCGACGCCGCAGCCGAAGCCGGCATCAAGGCGGTGATCCAGCCGGGCGGCTCGATGCGCGACGGCGAGGTCATCGCCGCCGCCGACGAGCACGGCATCGCCATGGTCTTCACCGGCGTGCGCCATTTCCGCCACTGATCGCGGCGGCATGCCCAACGCAACCCCCTCATGATCCCGGCGCAAGCCGGGATCATGCGTTGCGGCCGGCTCGCGCACTGACCGCGCCATAACCGTTGCTCCGGCAAACTCCGCAGACACTGCCAGGCGCATCCAGTCATGTGGATAAGAACTGAAACCCAGGCCGACCACGCGGCCATCAACAAGGTGATCGCAGCCGCCTTCGCCGACCAGCCCGGCGAGGGCCAGACTGAACAGCGCATCGTCGAAGCCCTGCGCGCGGACGGGGCGCTGAGCCTGTCGCTGGTGGCCGATATCGACGGTCGCATTGCCGGCCATGCGGCGTTCTCGGCCGTGCGTGTCGGCGATGGGGCCGTGGGCTGGTACGGCCTGGGTCCGGTCGCGGTGGCGCCAGGCGACCAGCGCAACGGCGTTGGCAGCGCGCTCATCCGCGCCGGCCTGAGCGAACTTGCAGAGCGTGGTGCACGCGGCTGCGTCGTGCTGGGCGAGCCGGGCTACTACCAGCGCTTCGGCTTCCGCCACGAGCCCGAGCTGCGTTTCGGCCAGGTACCGCCGCAGTACTTCCAGACACTGACGTTCGGGGATCGCGTTGCCGAGGGCGAAGTGACCTACCACGCCAGCTTTACCGCGCAGTAGCGGCTCGGCCTCGACGCGTTCGTTGATCAGGCCGATCTGCGGCCAGAAGAGCGTTCAATCCATTGCAGGGCCAGTCGATCAAGGCATTGCCGCCGCGGGCGGCGTCCTCGTCGGCGCCGGCCTAGGTGACGGCGGTCGCGGCTGCGCGGCGCGTCCCGTAAAATTCCAGCCCCACGCCGCGAAACGCACCAGGAGCACGCATGAAAGTCCTCGTAATCGGTTCCGGTGGTCGCGAGCACGCGCTGGCGTGGAAGCTGGCGCAGTCGCCCCGCATCGACGAAGTACTGGTCGCCCCCGGCAACGCCGGCACGTCGGGCGAGCCGAAGTGCCGCAACGTCGATGTCGGCGCCAATGACATCGATGCCCTGCTCGCCCTGGTCGATCGCGAAGACGTGACGGTGACCATCGTCGGCCCGGAGGGCCCGCTGGTGGCCGGTGTGGTCGACCGCTTCCGCGCCGCGGGCAAGCGCATCTTCGGGCCCAGCGCGCAGGCCGCCCAGCTGGAAGGCAGCAAGGCCTACGCCAAGCACTTCCTCGCCCGCCACGGCATTCCAACCGCGCACTACGCCGTGTTCACCGAGGCCGATGCCGCACTCGACTACATCCAGGAGAAAGGCGCGCCCATCGTGATCAAGGCCGATGGCCTCGCCGCCGGTAAGGGCGTGATCGTGGCGATGACCCTGGCCGAGGCCGAAGCGGCGATCACCGACATGCTCTCCGACTACGCGTTCGGCGCCGCCGGCGCGCGCGTGGTGATCGAGGAATTCCTCGACGGCGAAGAAGCCAGCTTCATCTCGATGGTCGACGGCACCACGGCATTGCCGATGGCCACCAGCCAGGACCACAAGCGCGTGGGCGACCGCGATACCGGCCCCAACACCGGCGGCATGGGCGCTTACTCGCCGGCGCCGGTGGTCACCCCCGAAGTGCACGCGCGCATCATGCGCGAAGTGGTCGAGCCGACCGTGCGCGGCATGGCTGCCGACGGCGTGCCGTTCACCGGATTCCTCTACGCCGGCCTGATGATCGACACGTCGGGCGCGCCGAAGGTGATCGAGTTCAACGTGCGCTTCGGCGATCCCGAGACGCAGCCGATCATGCTGCGCCTGGAGTCGGATCTTCTCGACCTGGTCGAGGCCGCGATCGACGAACGCCTGCACGAAGTCGCGGTGAAGTGGGATCCGCGCCCGTCGCTGGGCGTGGTGATGGCCGCGGAAGGCTACCCGGGCACGCCGCGACTGGGCGACGTGATCGGCGCCTGGGACGCACCCGACCTGGACGACACCAAGGTGTTCCACGCCGGCACGAAGAACGAAGGTGACCACGTGGTCACCTCTGGCGGACGCGTGCTGTGCGTGTGCGCGCTGGGCGAGACGGTGCTGGAAGCGCAGCGCCGCGCGTACGCCGAGATCGCCGGCATTTCCTGGCACGGCGAGTTCCACCGCCATGACATCGGCTGGCGCGCGATCGAACGCGAAACGGCGGATTGCGAGCCGGCCTGAGGCCGGCTTCACGGATCGCGAGCCGGCGTTACGCCGGCTTCAGCGGATTGCGAGCCGGCATTACGCCGGCTCGACACCAGGCTCAGGCCGCCTCTTCCGGCGGCGGCTGCAGGCTTGTCGCGACCTCTTCCAGGTCGGTGATCGCCGTTTCCAGCGCATCGTGGAATTCGGCCTGGCGCGACATCAAGTCTTCGATCGTCTGCGCCTTCTTGAGCTTCGACAGCTCGCCGTCGAACAACAGCCACTGTGTGGTCAGCAGCTCGACATTGTTCTTGGAGTAATGGCGCATCTCCTTGAGCTGCAACACGGTGTCGTTGACGTGTTCGAGCGGGGTCTTGGTGTCCGCGGTCATGACGTCTCCTTCTGCGAGGGTGCCCGGGCAGGGTAGGCGGGGGAAGCTGGCTGGGAGCGGAATGGCGACGTATGCGCGGCCTTCACGCCCCGCCGCGCTGACGCCTGGCACGCCCGTTTGCTAGTCTCGCCCAAACCGAAAACGGACCACCCCAGCGCATGGCGCACAACCAGTTCGAGCTGCTGCGGCAGCGTCGCTTCCTGCCGTTCTTCGCCACCCAGGCTCTGGGCGCCTTCAACGACAACGTTTACCGCCAGGCCATCATCGGCCTGCTGTTCTACCTGGGCGTCAGTCCCGAGCAGCGCACGCTCTACACCAACATCGCGCCGGCGTTGTTCATCCTCCCCTACTTCCTGTTCTCGGCCACCGCCGGACAGATCGCGGAGAAGCTGGAGAAGTCGCGGCTGATCCGCATCACCACGACCATGGAAATCGTGATCATGTCGCTGGCCGCGGTCGGCTTCCTGACCCAGAACATGATCGTGCTGCTGGTGGCGCTGTTCTGCACCGGCCTGCAGTCAACGCTGTTCGGGCCGGTGAAGTATTCGATCCTGCCCTCCGTGCTCAAGCCCGAGGAACTCACCGGCGGCAACGGCCTGGTCGAGATGGGCACGTCGATCTCGATCCTGGTCGGCATGATCTTCGGCGGACTGATCTTCACCCTCGCCGGCACCCACGGGCCGATCGTCGCGGCAACCTCGATCATCCTGCTCGCCGTCGCCGGCAACCTGGTCAGCCGCGCGATTCCGCGTGCCGAGGCCGGCGCGCCGGACCTGACGATCAACTGGAACCCGATTCCCGAATCGGTCGCGATCCTGCGCCTGGCCAAGAAGCAGCCGGCGGTGCGCAACGCGATCCTCGGCGTGTCCTGGTTCTGGTTCATCGGTACGGTGCTGACCTCGCAGCTGCCGACCTACGCCGAGGTCAACCTCGGCGGCAGCGGCACGCTCTACATCTTTGCCCTGGCGCTCTTCTCGGTCGGCACCGGCGTCGGCTCGGTGCTGTGCGAGAAGCTGTCGGCGCGCACGGTCGAGATCGGGCTGGTGCCGCTGGGCGCGTTCGGCATCAGCGCCTTCATGATCGACCTGTACTTCGCCCGCAGCGGGGCCGCACCGGCGGCGGTCGCCGGTGTCGCCGGATTCATGGCGCAACCTGGCAGCTGGCGCATCGTCATCGACCTGATCGGCATCGGCATGTTCGCCGGCTTCTTCGTGGTGCCGCTGTTCGCGCTGATCCAGAGTCGCACGGCGCGCAATGAAGTCTCGCGCGTCATCGCCGGCATGAACATCCAGAACGCCGCCTTCATCGTCCTGGCCGCAGCGCTGGGCATCGTGGTGCAGCGATTCCTTGGCTGGTCCATTCCGCAGGTGTTCCTGGCACTGGCCATCGCCAATGTCGTGGTTGCGATCTACATCTTCACGATCGTGCCCGAGTTCCTGATGCGCTTCCTCAGCTGGGTGCTGGTGCGCAGCCTGTACCGCCTGCGCGTGCACGGCGTGGAGAAGCACGTCCCCGACGAAGGCGCGGCGCTGATCGTGTGCAACCACGTCAGCTACATGGACGCGCTGATCCTGGCCGCCAGCATCCCGCGGCCGGTGCGCTTCGTCATGTACTACAAGATTTTCAACATCCCGGTGATGAGCTGGATCTTCCGCACCGCCAAGGCGATCCCGATCGCCGGTGCCAGGGAAGACCCCGAACTGATGCGGCGCGCCTTCGACGAGATCGATGCCGTCCTGGCCGAAGGCGAGCTGGTCTGCATCTTCCCGGAGGGCGGGCTGACCCGGGATGGTGCGATCGCACCGTTCAAGTCGGGCGTCGAGCGCATCCTCGAGCGGTGCCCGGTGCCGGTCGTGCCGATGGCCCTGCGCAACATGTGGACCAGCATGTGGAGCCGGCGCGACGGGCGCCTGGGCCGCATGCGCGTGCCGCGGCGCCTGCGCGCGACGGTCGAGGTCATCGCACAGGCACCGATCGACGGCACCACCGCCGACGCCCCGGCGCTGGAAGCCCGGGTGCGCGAGCTGCGCGGCGACGCGGCCTGAGGCATCACCACACTGCCGCGACAGGGGACTGCCTAGCATCGGCCCGGACCATCCTGCGAGGGGCCGTCCATGAGCACGCCGCCACCGGTGATTCCGCAACCGCCGCCACACGAGCCGCTGCGGACCTCGTACCCGAACTACCTGCTGTGGGCAATCCTGATCACGATCGCCTCGCTGTTCTTCTGCTGCATCATCGGCACGATTCCGGGCATTGTCGCGATCGTGTTCGCCGCGCAGGTCAACCGCAAGCGCGATGCCGGCGACGACATTGGCGCGGGCAATGCCTCGCGCAACGCAAAGACCTGGTGCTGGATCACCACCGGCCTGGTGATCGCCGGCCTGTGCTGGACGATCTTCTTCATCTCCAGCGGCGGCATGCAGAAGTACCAGCAGATGATGGATGAACTGGAGCGGGTGCAGCTGCACGGATGAACGCACCGATGCCAGCCCACTGGTTGCGGCCGGGTCCGAGCGCGATCGTTGCCGCAGGCGCGGCCGCGACGGCGTTGCCCGCCGCGTGGCTGCTGCGCAGCTTCGATCCGGGCGTGGCCGGCAGCCTGTTCCCGCCGTGCCTGTTCCATGCGATCACCGGACTGCACTGCCCGGGATGCGGACTGACGCGCGCCTTGCACGCACTGTTGAATGGCGACCTTGCCGGCGCCTGGGCGATGAATCCGCTATTGCTGCCCGGGCTGTTCGCTTTGCTGGCCATGGCCTGGCATCGGGGCGTGCACGCATTGCCGGACGCAATCGCGCGGCGCCTGTTCGACGGACGCATCTGGATTGCGGTGTTGCTGGCGTTTGGGGTGCTGCGCAATCTGCCGTGGCCGGCGTTTGCGTGGATGGCGCCGGGCTAGCTGACCCAGCCGGCGATCACGAACAGCGCCAGCACTGCCAGCCACACCAGCAGGCTGCGCCAGACCAGGCTCATCGCGTCGCGCAGTTCAGGCAGGTCGGCCGACCAGGCCGGCGGCATCGGCGGCGGAACCGGCACCGGCATGCCCCCCTCGCCCACTTCCACGCTTCCGCCATCATCGAGGGCGTAGTCCTCCGCCTCGTCGGCCAGTTCGCACTTCACGCTGGCACGCGCGACGGCGCCAAGGAACGGGCGGTCGAGATCGAACGAGGCACCGCCGGCCTCGCGCCATGCGCCAAGCACCGTGTCGAAGTTGCCGACCAGCGCCAGCGACAGCGTCATCAGCTGCGCCACGGGCCAGTCGAGCAAGGCCTGCAGCTTGCGTGCGCCAGAGCGCGTCTCGCCGGGCAACGCGCTTGCCGCCTCGCCCTGCGCCGCCAGTACCGTCAGGCGATACAGCAGGGCACCCACCGGACCGAGCACGAGGAACCAGAACAGCACGCCAAACCAGCGCTGCTGCGCGTTGCGGAATACCGCTTCGATCAGCGAGGCACCATCGAGCGTCGCCGGCATTTCGCCGTCGGGCCACAGGCGTGCCGCGGCGGCCCGCCGCGAGGTCGGATCGCCGGCGGCAGCGATGGCGTCGATATCCAGGTCGAGGTCGCGCGGTCCCCAGGCATAGAACAGGGCCGCGATGGCGAATGCCAGGCCGGCCAAACCCCACAGGGGTTCGAGCAGGGCCAGCTGGAACAGGCCAACCGCCAGCAACGGCGGCACCAGCGCGATAACGATGCCCCATCGTCCGCGCCAGAAATCATTGTCCGACATGCGTCCGTCGAGCCAGCGCAGCCAGTTGCGGTACCAGCTGTAGTCGCGCACCGACGTCGCCAGCGACTGCGCCAGATGGCCCAGCACGAGCGCGATGACAACGGCGATCAGGGTGGCTGACATGGAACACGCTCTCCGGGCATCGCGACGTCGCGGCTACCGGGTCGATTCTAGGAGCATCCGCCAATGGCTGTCATTGCGATACTGCCCCGTACAGACGATCGTCGCGCTTGCGCAGGACGGCAGGTCAGCGTTCCTGCGCGCCGTCACTGGCCTGGAGCCACTGCTCGATCAGCCATCTCGATATCGAGATGCCGGGCGAGAGCACCGCGCCCTGGCCATCGTCGGCTGTACCGCCCCACTCGCCTCGGGCGCACGCCGCAACGACTTCATCGCGGGTGAACCAGCGCGCTTCCTCGAGTTCGTCGCCGACCACCGGTTCGTCGGCTTCGGCTTCGGCGCTGAAGCCGAGCATCAGCGCGCCCGGGAACGGCCACGGCTGCGAGGCGAGATAACGGCAGCGGCGCACGCGCACGCCGGTTTCCTCCAGCACTTCGCGCGCGACGGTCTGCTCCAGCGATTCGCCCGGTTCGACGAAGCCGGCGATCACCGAGTAACGCCATGCCGGCCAGGCCTTCTGGCGGCCGAGCAGCAATCGCGCGCCATCGCTGGCGGCAACGATCACCGCCGGGTCGGTACGCGGGTAATGTTCGGCGCCGCATTGCTCGCAGCGCCCTTGCCACCCGGCGCGCGACAGCGCGACCACGCCGCCACAAACGCCGCAATGGCGATGCCGGCTGCGCCAGTGCTGCAGCGCGCGCGCCTGCGCGAACACACTGGCCTCGAATGCGGGCCACAGGGAGGCAGCGCTGCGCAGGTCGACCCGGCGCGGCGCCTGGAATGCGCTCAATGCGCCTTCCAGTGCGAACCAGGCACCGCCCTGCGCATCCAGACCCAGGAAGACCGCGGCACCGATGCCACCGGGGCCTTCGCTGATCTGTTCGCCGTGCGGCGCAAGCAGGTGGCCGCCTTCGTCGGCGTAGGCGTGGCCGTGCTCGTCGAGCAGCACCACACGCGCCGTCGGCCACGACGCCTTCAGTGCATCAGGATCGTCGCGCAGGCGATCGGCGCGGTCGAGCGCGGCGCGGCAGGCGGAATCGGTGCCCGCCTCGACGAAGGCGAAGGGTGCCGGTTCGATGCTCACACCGCGAACGAGGAACCGCAGCCGCAGGTGGTCTTCGCGTTCGGATTGCGGATCACGAACTGCGCACCGTGCAGGCTTTCGGTGTAGTCGACCTGCGCGCCCATCAGGTACTGCAGGCTCAGCGGATCGACCAGCAGGGTGACACCATCGGTCTGGACTGCGAGGTCGTCGTCGCCCTGCGACTCATCGAACTCGAAGCCGTACTGGAAGCCCGAACAGCCACCGCCCTGGATGTAGACGCGCAGCTTGAGGGCCTCGTTGCCCTCTTCGGCGATCAGTTCGCGGACCTTGCTGGCAGCCGCGGAGGTGAACTGCAGGGGGCGATCGAGCGACTGGTAATCGGGCGTCGCAAGGGTGGGGATGAACGTTTCCATCCGGTCAGGATGGGGGGCGCGGAGGCGCGGTTCAAGCCTTGCCTGCTCCAGCCCCCGTCCGGGGTGCGGCGAGTGTGCGCCAGGCCGTCAGCCCGATTCGGTCGCCGTCGCCGGCGCGACTTCGCGTATCGCGTCGGCCCAGGTGAACGACTGTTCGATGGCCGCGCCGGATTTCGGTGCCAGCCGCACGCTCACCCGTACCGGGGTGAAATCGGCGGGCAGGAACACGTCGCCCTCCACCTGCTGGAAGTACTTGAAGGAGTACGCCACGCCGGAGGCGCCCGGCTGCTGGCGCAGGTCGCCCCAGGCCAGCTTCTGCAGCTTGCCGTTGCGCGTGCCTTCGATGGTCAGGCTCAACTCGCCGGTGCTGACCGCGCCACGGTTGAGGTTCTGGGTCAGGGTGGTGGTGAAGTGCCACGCGGTGTCGTTCTGCGGCTGCAGCCGCAGTGCGTGCACGGCCAGGCCGCGGCGCTGCGCCGTGCTGCCGACCAGGCGCTCGTAGAAGGCGACGTCGGCGCGCAGCGCGGCGACTTCCTCGTCACGTTCGGCCAGCGTGCTCTGCAGGTCGCGATTGGCCTCGCGGCTGATCTGGTCGGAACGGGTCAGCGTGGACACCCGCTGCTGCAGCTGGTCGATCTGGGTCTGCTGGCCCCGCGTCGTCCGCTGGCTTTCGTCGAGCTGGGTGCGCGGGTCGTTCGGATCGGGTGAGAACACCCGCCACGCCCCCCAGGCGCCTACCACCAGGGCCATCGCGAACACCATGGAGGCGATCGCCACCCAGCGCGTCTGCACCTGCATGACCGGCCACGCCGGCGTCGCCGCGGGCTCGGATGTTCCGTGCTCGGGTGTTCCGTGCTCGGATGTCTCGGGATCGGGTTGGGTCATGCCGGTCGCCACGGGAATGTTCCGGCGACCAGCCTACCGCGCCTGACTGTGACGGTCAGCCCAAAGCGGCGTGGGCGTCCAGATGGCCTTCAGCCAGCGAGTGGCCCTCGGCGTGGGCGTCGGCGTGGATCAGTCGGCCGGTCAGCACCGAGCCGGCCAGCATCTCGACGACCTGGTAGTGGACGTTGCCCTGGACCCGGGCCTTGGCCGCCAGCTCGACGCGCTCGCTGGCGAAGACGTCGCCACTGAGCTGGCCGTTGATCACCACCACCGGCGCGCGCACTTCGCCTTCGATGCAGCCGTTCTCGGCCACCGTCAGCGTTGCCTTCTGCCCGTCCTGCGCAATCACCTTGCCGATGATGCGGCCTTCGACGTACAGCCCGCCGCTGAACATCAGGTCGCCGCGGATCACCACCTGCGGCCCGATCAGGGTGTCGACCTGGCCATCGTGCGCGGCCATCTTGTTCTTGAACATCAGTCAGTGTTTCCGGTTGTTGGTCCGCATCTGCGGGCCGTTGCTACTGGTACTTGGAATGTCTCAGAGACTGGCGATGGTGCCGGCGTGGCTCCATCCCAGGCTTTGTTCGATGGCGACGTCGCCGTTCTGCAGCGAGACCCGCACCCGCTGCGGCGTGAACCCCGCCGGCAGCATGACGCTGCCGCCGAGCTGCTGGAAATAGCGGAACGAGTAGTCCTGCGCTGGCCAGCCGGCGCGCTGGTGCAGCTCGTCCCAGCCGATCGAGGCGAGCTTGCCGTCGCGCACGCCCTCGACGTTGAAGCGCAGCTTGCCCCGGCTGATCGCGCCCTTGTTGAGGTTCTGCGTCAGCACGATCTGGTAGCGCCATGTGCCGCCGGTCTCGGGTGCGAACTGCGCCGAATGCACGCTCAGGCCCTTGGCCTGGCCGGTCGCACCGACGAGGCGCTCGTAGAAGGCGATGTTGGTTCGAAGGTCGGAAATCTCTTCCTCGCGCTCGGCCAGTTCGCTCTGGACCTGCTTGTTGGCGACCCGGCTGATCTGGTCCGAGCGGGCCAGCGTGGCTTCGCGCTGCTCCAGCGTCTCGGCCTTCTCGCGCCAGTGCTCGAGTTGCGCGCGGCTGGCGTCGAGCTGGGCCGTCAGTTCGGGCAGCCTTGGGGCAGCGCGGCGCTCGGCGCCGATCCAGGCAGCGCCCACCGAGGCCAGCCAGGCCAGCGCAAGCACGGTGACGATCAGCGGCCGCCGGTCCGGGCGTTGCTGGACAATGGTGAAACGCGGCGGTG
The DNA here is from genome assembly GCA_036524915.1 of Lysobacter sp. GTDB lineage: Bacteria > Pseudomonadota > Gammaproteobacteria > Xanthomonadales > Xanthomonadaceae > Lysobacter_J. Next base: position 20,534 of record DATDBI010000048.1, read on the forward strand.
GCGCCTTGCGTGGCGGTTTGTTCATCAGCATGCGTGCCGATGGCCTGCGCCACCGGATCCCCTGCCCCTGCCCCTATACTCGGTCCACAGTCTAGCGAGGTAGCAGCCGTGACGGATGCGCACCTGTTCGCAATTGGTGTAGTCCTGGCATGGCTCGCGGGCATCCGGGTCTACCTGACGGTGTTCGGCGTCGGGCTGGCCGGCTTTTTCGGCTGGCTGGACCTGCCGCAGGCCCTCGAAGTGACCGCCTCGCCCTGGGTGCTGGGCGTTTCGGGCGTGCTGGCCGTGGCGGAGTTCTTCGCCGACAAGATCCCCGGGGTCGATTCGGGCTGGGACCTGCTCCATACCCTGCTTCGCGTACCCGCCGGCGCCTTCCTGGCCGCCGCGACGCTGTCGCCCGACGGCCACCTCGGTGCCGGCGCCCTGGCGGCGGGCGCCGGGGTCGCGCTGACCAGCCACGTGCTCAAGGCCGGCTCGCGCGCGCTGCTCAACACCTCGCCGGAACCGGTCAGCAACTGGACCGCCTCGATCACCGAGGACGTGGCCACGGTAGGCGGGCTGGCGCTGGTGTTCGCCCATCCCTGGATCGCCCTGTCGATCGTGGTACTGGTCAGCGTGGTGCTGGCACTGCTGCTGTGGTGGGTATGGCGGACCCTGTTCCGGCGTGCGCCGCGGCCAGGGACGGCGTGACGACCTCGCGTCGTCGTCGAACCGGACCCGAAAAAAACGCCGCCGGTCATGCCGGCGGCGTCTGTGCGAGCGTGCTTCGGCGCGTGACGCGCCGACTCACTCCTCCATCTTGGTCAGCAGGTAGTTCTGCTCGCCGAGGCGGTCGATCAGCGACAGCTGTGTCTCGATCCAGTCGACATGCTCTTCCTCGGAATCGAGGATGTCGGCGAACATCTTGCGGCTGACGTAGTCGCTCACCGTTTCGCAGTACTTGATAGCCTCGCGCAGCACCGGCAAGGCCTCCAGCTCGAGGGCGAGGTCGCAGGCCAGCACTTCGCGCGGATTCTCGCCGATGCGCAGCTTGCCCAGTGCTTGGAAGTTCGGCAGGCCGTCGAGGAAGAGGATGCGTTCCGACAGCTTGTCGGCGTGCTTCATCTCGTCGATCGACTCGTGGTACTCGTGCTCGGCGAGTTCCTTCAGGCCCCAGTTCTTCAGCATCTTGGCGTGCAGGAAGTACTGGTTGATCGCGGTCAGCTCGTTGTAGAGCGCCTTGTTGAGGTATTCGATGACCTTGGCGTCGCCTTTCACGGCCCGGCTCCTTGTGCCTGTAATGGCCGGACTGTACCCCGTTCACGCAACACGTGACGGAACGCGAATCGAGTGCATCCGCGAGCAGGAATCAGGGGCGATTGAGGGCGGGCCCGGGCCCGCGGCGAAGCCGTCAGGCGGCTTGCTGCATCACTGCGAAGGGCAGCTCGCGGACGGCGCGGGCGGCGTCCAGCATCGAGGCGGCCATGTCGAGGCAGCTGCCGCAGTTGGCGCCGGCACCGGTGCGCATGGTCAGTTCGGTCACGCTGCTGCAGCCCGCGTCGGCGGCCTGGCGGATGTCGTGATCGGTAACCCCATTGCAGATGCAGACGTACACGGTGGCAAGGTTCGGGCTGACAGCCGGTTCGGCTGCAGGGCCATTTCGCCACGGATGAGAATGATTGTCAATAAATCCGGGCAGTGATTGTCATTAACGCGAACCCTGCCCGGGTTCAGCCCCGCCGGGGCCCCTCCAGCGGGCTCTCTGGCGGTTGCGGGCCGGGGCCCGCGGGTCGATGCAGCGCGATTCCGGGGCCGGCGCGGGCACCGCCTGGACCCCAGCCACCTGCCGGGCGGCCGGCGCCAGGTGGTTCAGGGCCCTGGCATAAACGCCACGCTTGAACATGACCACATGCTCGACCGGGTACCAGAAGTCGACCCAGCGCCAGTTGTCGAACTCGGGCTTGTCGGTCAGGTCCAGGCGCAGGTCCGACTCCTGGCCGGTCAGGCGCAGCAGGAACCAGACCTGCTTCTGGCCGATACAGACCATCCGGTCGTGGCGACGGATCGCCCGCTGCGGCAGCCGGTAGCGCAGCCAGCCGGGGGTCGCGCCCAGGACTTCGACGTGCTCGGGGAGCAGGCCAGTTTCCTCGCGCAGCTCGCGATACATGGCCTCCAGCGGGGTCTCGTCGCTGTTCATCCCGCCCTGCGGGAACTGCCAGCCATCACGGTGCACTCGTCGCGCCCAGAAGAGGCGTCCGTCGGGGTGCATCAGTACAATGCCGACGTTGGGTCGGTAGCCGTCCGGATCGATCACGATGCGGACTCCTGAAATCTACTGGCTCCGACTGTGCCATGCCCAAGTGGATGCCACAAGCCGGACCGGTTTTGATTGACAGGCGGGGGTCAGACGGGAAAAA
>DATDBI010000049.1:0-2939 GCA_036524915.1 Lysobacter sp.
AACACGCAGGTGAAGGCGATCGCGGAGCGCAGACGGAACTGGTTGGCTTCGGCTGCGGCGTTCTTGAGGACGCGACGACGCGGACCCATCGTCAACGCCCCCGCCAGCGGCCCAGTCGCAGCGAGTCCAGGCCCACGAACAACAACGGCCACAGCAGCATGCCGGCCAGCGGCGCCAGCCAGAACGAGGCAGGCAGCGTCGGCTCGCCCACGGCGATGTGAATCGCAGCGGTCACGATGCGGTCGTTGAGCAGCAGGCCGCCAATGGCGAGGGCCTGTTGCGACATCGGGAAGAAGCGCAGGCGCGCGCGGAAGCGCTGCAGGATGTAGGCCATCACCACCAGCCGCAGCGCCTGTTCGCCGAACAGTCCGCCATAGACCAGATCACCGGCCAGGCCAACCAGGAAGGCCACGCCCAGTCCGATATGGTCGGGATCCTCGATCACCCAGTACGCCAGCACCAGCGCCAGCCAGTACGGGCGCAGCGGCTGCAACGTGGGCGGCAGCGGCAACAGGCCGAGGATCAGCGCCACCACCAGGCTCAGCGGCAACACCCATTGCGGACGGACGCGGGTCATCGGCGCGGCTCCGTCGGTGTGGGCGTGGGCTTGGCCGGCGCGGCCGGCGTCGCTGGCCTGGTCGTTGGCGCGGGCACGGCCGGTTTTGCTCCTGACGGCGCCGGTTGCGCGCTTGCCGGCGCGACCGGCGGCACGGTGGCGGTGCCCTGCCCGATCGCGATGGCGGCCCCGGCCGGCGTGGCCGTTCCAGGCGCGGCGGTGGCGTTGAAGGCGGTCGCGCCTGGCAGCGGGCTCGGCTGGCTCAGCAGCACCAGCACTTCGCGGCCGCGATCGAGCTGCGCGGCGGGCGTGACTTCGCCGATCAGGAAGGCGCGACTGTCGTCAGGGCGCAGCGAGGCGATGGTGCCCACCGGGAAACCCGGCGCGAAACGTCCGCCCAGGCCCGATGTCACCAGCACGTCGCCGACCTTGATGTCGCTCGACAGCGGCACGCTCGGCACGCGCAACAGGTCGCTGCGGCCCTCGCCGTAGACCACCAGGCGCACGCCATTGCGCGCCACCGCCACGGGGACGGCATGCGACGGGTCGGTCAACAGCAGCACGTTGGCGTACATCGGCGTGACCGCAATGATCTGCCCAAGCAGGCCGCCTGCGTCGATCACGCTCTGGCCGACCTGCACGCCATCGCTGGTGCCGGCGTCGAGCACCAGGCGCTGGCGGGTGGGATCCAGGTCGATGTCCAGCACCGGCGACAGCACCACGTCGAGCTTGCCGCGGTCGGCGGCGTCGAGCAGGCCGCGCAGGCGCGCGTTGTCGGCGGCCAGCGTCTGCAGGCGCGCCATGCGTGCCTGGTTGAGCATCAGGTCGTTGCGCAGGCGGCGGTTCTCGGCCGTGAGCTGGGTCAGCGTGCCGGCATCGTCGCTGATCCGCGAGACCATGCGACCGGGCCAGCCGGCCACCATCCACAACGGCTGCACCATCACGGTGACCTGGCGCCGCGCCTGCGACAGCCAGCCGCCACGGTGGTCGATCATGATCAGCATCACTGCCAGGGCCAGGTAAGCGAGCAGCTTCAACGTGCCAGCGACATCACCCGTGCGGGCAGCGGTGGGAGGACCGGCGTAGGAAGGCACAGGCGGAGGGCAGCGTCGAGAAGGGTGGGAATGGGAGGGTGGAGCACTGTTTTACCCGTTTCCCGCATGCCCCTGGGCGAGAATCGGTCAAGAAACCGGACACGGGGGCCCCGGAAAGGGCCCTCGGATCGTCCGGGTGCCGTGGCGGACCACAGTCACCCGTGACGGGTGTTACGCAAGCGGATGCCGCTCGTTACCCCCAACTGCGCCGCGATTACTCCGGCGCGAAGAACTCGTTGCCGTGCATGTCGACCAGCTCCAGCGCGCGACCGCCACCGCGGGCGACGCAGGTCAGCGGATCGTCGGCGACCTGCACGTGCAGGCCCGTCTCCTCGCTGATCAGGCGGTCCATGTCGCGCAGCAGGGCGCCACCGCCGGTCAGGACGATGCCGCGCTCGGCGACGTCGGCGCACAGTTCCGGCGGGGTCTGCTCCAGCGCCAGCTTGATCGCCGAGACGATGCCGGCCAGCGGCTCGCGCAGGGCCTCCAGCACCTCGTTGGAGTTGATCGTGATCATCTTCGGCACGCCCTCGGCGAGGTTGCGGCCCGAGACCTCGATCGTGGCGGCCTTGGTCTGCGGGTAGGCGCAGCCGATCTCGATCTTGATGCGCTCGGAGGTCGCCTCACCGATCAGGGTGCCGTAGGTGCGACGCACGTAGGCGATGATCGACTCGTCGAAGCGGTCGCCGCCGATGCGGACCGACGCGGAGTAGACGATGCCGTTCAGGGCGATGACTGCGACTTCGGTGGTGCCGCCGCCGATGTCCACGACCATCGAGCCGCGGGCCTCGGTCACCGGCATGCCGGCGCCGATCGCGGCCGCCATCGGCTCTTCGATGAGATACACCTCACGGGCGCCGGCTTCTTCCGCCGACTCCTTGATGGCGCGGCGCTCGACCTGGGTCGAGCCGCACGGCACGCAGACCAGCACGCGCGGGCTCGGGCGCAGGAAGCGCGACTTGTGCACTTTGCGGATGAAATGCTTGAGCATTTCCTCGGTGTAGGTGAAGTCGGCGATGACGCCGTCCTTCATCGGGCGGATCGTGGTGATGTGGCCCGGGGTGCGGCCGAGCATCATCTTGGCTTCGCTGCCGACCGCCGCGACGGTGCGGTTGCCGCCGATCAGGCGGTCCTGGCGGACAGCGACCACCGATGGTTCGTTCAGGACGATTCCCTGGCCGCGGACATAGATGAGAGTGTTGGCCGTGCCCAGGTCGATGGACAGGTCGTTGGAAAACATGCCGCGAAACTTCTTGAACATCGAGGTATAGGCCGTCAAATGGGGGCGC
>DATDBI010000050.1:0-7976 GCA_036524915.1 Lysobacter sp.
GCTGGGGCCGCAACTCGCTCGACAGCTTCCTGACCCCGACCCGCGGCATGCAGCAGCGCGTCTGGCTGGAAACGACCCTGCCCGGCTCGACCGTCGAGTACTACAAGCTCAACTACAACATCTCCAAGTTCTGGCCGCTCAATCGCCACCTGGTGCTCAACACGCGCGCCGAGCTGGGGTATGGCGACAGCTACGGCGATGCGACCACGCGCAACCTGTGCCGCACTCCTGGCAACAACAGCTGCGTGCCGGGCGATGCCGACTACCTCCGCGAAGTTACTGCCGACGGCCTGCCGTTCTTCGAGAACTTCTACGCCGGTGGTGTGCGCTCCGTCCGCGGCTTCACCGACAACACCCTCGGTCCGCGCGACGTGCCGTTCCCGGGCAGCACCTACAGCCAGCCGATCGGTGGCGCGTTCAAGACCGTCGGCTCGCTGGAAATGTACTTCCCGACCCTGCTCGACACGCCAGCGGCACGCGTCTCGGCGTTCGTCGACTTCGGTAACGTCTACAAGGACTTCGACAGCTTCGACGCGGGCGAGCTGCGCGCTTCGACCGGTATCGCGCTGATGTGGCGCTCGCCGATGGGTCCGATCTCGATCAGCTACGCCTATCCGCTCAAGAAGCAGGAAGACGTCAGGAACGCAAACGGCGTCGTGATCCAGGAGGGCGACGAACTGGAGCGCCTGCAGTTCACCTTCGGCGGCACGTTCTAAGTCACTGGTCGCGCGTCGAGCATGCAAAGCCCGTCTTACAGCGCCGCCGACCTGGCCAAGCGCTTCGCCCTGCAATTGCAGGGCGATGGCGCGGTCCGGGTCGAGGGTGTGGGCACGCTGGCGAAGGCCGGTCCGGGGCAACTGGCGTTCCTGGCAAATCCCAGGTACCGGAGCCAACTCACCGAGAGCCAGGCCGGCGTGGTGGTGATGCGCGAGGACGACGTCGCCGGATTCAACGGCACTGCCCTGCTCGCGCGCGACCCGTACGCTGCCTTCGCCAAGCTGTCGGCGTTGTTCGAACCCAGGCCGGTTCGCGATCCGGGTGTGCACCCTTCGACGGCGATCGATCCAAGCGCGGTCGTCGATCCACAGGCGCATGTCGGTCCGTTCGTCAGCATCGGTGCGCGCAGTCGCATCGGGGCTGGCGCGATCGTCGGCCCGGGCTGCGTGATCGGCGACGACTGCGTTGTCGGTGCCGGCACCGAGCTGATCGCCCGCGTCACCCTGGTCACCCGCGTCCGCATCGGCCAGCGCGTCGTGATCCATCCGGGCGCGGTGATCGGCGCCGCCGGCTTTGGCCTGGCGATGGAAGCCGGGCGCTGGCTCAACGTGCCGCAGCTGGGTGGCGTGGTCATCGGCGACGATTGCGAGATCGGCGCCAACACCACCATCGACCGAGGCGCGATCGAGGACACGGTGCTGGAAGAGGACGTACGCCTCGACAACCAGATCCAGATCGGCCACAACGTGTTCATCGGCGCCCATACGGCCATGGCCGGATGTTCAGCCGCCGCCGGCAGCGCGCGCATCGGCCGCTATTGCCTGATTGGCGGTGCCGCCGGGGTATTGGGCCACCTGGAAATCTGCGACAAGGTCGTCATTACCGCGATGAGCCTGGTGACCAGCTCGATCCGCGAACCGGGCGAGTACTCCTCCGGCACGCCCTTGATGGACAATCGCAGCTGGCGCAAGAATGCCGCGCGCTTCAAGCAGCTCGACGCCATCGCGCGGCGGCTGCCGGGCCGACGCGAGGACTGAGCCGGCGCGTGCGCCGGAGCGACCCGGCGTCGACCCTTTGACCGTCGCCCCTTGACCTGGGCACACCTTCACCCGGATTGCCCCCGATTACTGCAATGCTGGACCCCGCGGCGGACACCATCCGGCAGCGATGGACCGGCCGAAAGGACCCATGATGAGCCACAACGTGCAACTACCGCTCGACGTCAACACCATCCACACGCTGCTGCCGCATCGTTATCCGTTCCTGCTGGTTGACCGCGTGGTCGAGTTCGAGGCGCACAAGCGCGTGCTGGCCTACAAGAACGTCACCTGCAACGAGCCCTACTTCCAGGGCCATTTCCCCGGCCACCCGGTGATGCCGGGCGTGCTGGTGGTGGAAGCACTGGCCCAGGCCGGCGGCATCCTCACGCAGCTGTCGAGCCAGACCACCGCCGACGGCCGCCTGTTCTACCTGGTGAAGATCGACAACGCCAAGTTCTCGAAGATGGTGGTGCCCGGTGATCGCCTCGACCTGGACGTGACGCTCAAGCGCGTGATCCGCAATGTCGCGATCTACGCCGGCGTGGCCAGCGTGGGTGGCGAGCAGGTCGCCTGCGCGGACATCGTCTGCGCCGAGGCAAAGGCCTGAGCCATGGGCGAACCGCACATCCATCCCAGCGCCAGCATCCACGCCAGCGCCGTGGTCGAACCCGGTGCACGCCTGGCGGCGGGCGTGCAGGTGGGTGCGCTGTGCTACATCGGCGCGGACGTCGAAGTCGGCGAGAACACCACCTTCGGCCCGCATTGCAGCGTCCACGGCCCGACCCGCATTGGCCGTGACAACCGCTTCGTCGCCCACTGCGCCATCGGTGGCGATCCGCAGGACAAGAAGTACGCGGGCGAGCGCGTCGAACTGGTGATCGGCGACCGCAACCTGTTCCGCGAGTTCATCACCGTCAACCGCGGCACCGGCACCGGCGGCGGCGTCACCCGCATCGGCAACGACAACTGGCTGCTGGCCTACACCCACGTCGCCCACGACTGCATCGTCGGCAACAGCTGCGTGTTCTCCAACAACGCCACGCTGGCCGGCCACGTCGAGATTGGCGACTACGTCATCCTCAGCGGCTTCGCCGGCATCCACCAGTTCTGCCGCATCGGCGCGCACGCCTTCATCGGCATGGGCGCGCTGGTCAATGGCGACGTGCCACCGTTCGTGATGGTCGCCCAGGACGGCTACGGCCGGCCGCGCGGCATCAACAGCGAAGGCCTCAAGCGCCGTGGCTTCGATGCCGGACGCATCAGTGCGATCAAGCGCGCGTACCGTGCGCTGTATGTGTCCGGCGGTTCGCTGGAGGAGGCGCGCGCCAGGCTCGCCGAGCTTGCCGGCGACAGCGAGGATGTGCGGGCGGTGCTGGAGTTCGTCGACGCAGGCGAGCGTCCGCTGCTGCGCTGAGGGGCGCTGGGCTATCATCGCCCTGCGATCGCGGCTCTGCCGCACCCCTCACGCGAGCCGGCTTTGACCAATCCCGCCAGTCCCTCTCCGACCTCCGCCCTGCGCATTGCTCTGTGCGCCGGCGAAGCGTCCGGCGACCTGCTCGGTGCCGGCCTGATCGACGCGCTGCGCAAGCGTTATCCGCATGCCGAATTCGCCGGCATCGGTGGCGAGCAGATGCGCGAAGCCGGCCTCGATGCCTGGCACGACGCTTCGGAACTTGCGGTAATGGGGCTGGCCGAAGTGCTGCGCCACCTGCCGCGGCTGCTGCGGTTGCGGCGCGCATTCCGCACGCGCCTGCTCGAGTGGCGACCGGACGTCTTCATCGGCATCGATGCCCCCGACTTCAATCTCGGCGTGGAGAAGTGGCTTCGGCAGCGCGGCGTGCGCACGGTGCACTACGTCAGCCCATCGGTGTGGGCGTGGCGCGAGAAGCGCGCCGGCAAGATCGGCCGCAGTGCCAACCGCGTGCTGTGCCTGTTCCCGATGGAACCTGCGATCTATGCGCGCCATGGCGTCGATGCGCGCTTCGTCGGCCATCCGCTTGCCGATGAGATGCCGCTGGAACCCGATCGAGACGCCGCCCGGCGCCAGCTGGGCCTCGACCTGGCCCGGCCGGTGCTGGCCTTGCTGCCAGGGTCGCGCGTTGGCGAGATCGAGCGCCTGGGCGCCGACTTCCTCGCCGCGGCGGCGCTGCTGCTCCGGCAGGACCCGCAACTGCAGGTGGTCGTGCCGATGGCCAACGAACACGCGAGCGACGCCTTCCAGCGCGTGCTTGCAGCGCACCCCGACAGCATCGCGCTGACGACGGCGTTGCGGGTGATCCGCGGCCAGGCGCGCACGCTGATGATCGCCAGTGACGTGGTGCTGCTGGCATCGGGCACGGCCACGCTGGAAGCGATGCTCGCCAAGCGTCCGATGGTGGTGGCCTACAAGGTCGCGGCCAGCACCTATGCGCTGGTCAAGGGCCTGGGCATGCTCAAGGTCGACAATTACGCACTGCCCAACGTACTGGCGGGCGAGCGCGTCGTGCCGGAACTCATGCAAGGCGACTGCACGCCGGAGAATCTTGCTACGGCGGTATCGACGTGGCTGCGCGATCCGGCCGCAACCGCCGCGCTGCAGCCACGCTTTCGCGAACTGCACCTGCAGCTGCGTCGCGATGCTTCCGCCAGCGCTGCCGGAGCCGTATCGGAACTGCTCGAGGCCGGCCATGGCCAATGACGGGCAGATGCCACTGGACCTGAGCGCGCGCAGCGACCCGTCGCCGCCGCGCATCGCCGGCGTGGACGAAGCCGGTCGGGGCCCACTGGCCGGGCCGGTGGTGGTGGCCGCCGTGGTGTTTGCGCCCGGTCGTACGCCAGTCAACGGCCTGGACGATTCCAAGCAGCTCACCGCGTCGCGGCGCGAGGCGTTGTACGAACGCATCGTCGAGCGCGCCCTGGCGTGGCACATCGAGTTCGTCGCGGTCGAGGAGATCGACCGCATCAACATCTACCAGGCGACGATGTGCGGCATGAGTCGCGCCCTGGTGGCCGTCAGCCACGTCGCCGACCTGGCGCGCATCGACGGCAACGCGCTGCCGCGCTCACTGCCCTGCCTGGCCGAAGCGTGGATCGGCGGCGATGCACGCGATCGCACGATCATGGCCGCGTCGATCCTGGCCAAGGTCGCTCGCGATCGCCACATGCGGCAGCTGCATGCGCAGTGGCCGCAGTACGGTTTCGAGCAGCACAAGGGCTACAGCACGCCCGAGCATCTTGCCGCGCTGACGCGGCATGGGCCGTGCCCGGAGCATCGCCGCAGCTTTGCGCCGGTGCGCGATGCGCTTGCGGCACTGTCGGTCTAGCCGAAAAAAACAGGCCCGCATCCTGCGGGCCCTGTACGCGATCGGATCAATGGCTGGACTACTGCGCGCGCCTGATGATGATCGCCGGGTCGAGCGTCTTGCCGTTGGCGGTGATGCCGTACTGGTAGGTGCCGTCGCTGGTCGTGGCCGTCGGGATGTTGACCTGGTAGTTGCCCGAGACCTGTTGCGCCGGGACTTGCAACGGCTGGTTGGCACCACCCGGATTGGAGCGCTTGAACACCAGCGTGAATGGCACCGTCCCGGGCGTGTCGCGCCAGGAGATCGCCGTGCCCGCCGTCACCGTGCAGGTATCGGGGCTGGCCTTGGGCATGCCGTCGGCGCCGTAGGTGATGTTGATGAATACCGGGGCGGTGCCGCTTTGCGTACCGCACAGCACTGGCTCGCCTGCCACGCCACGGTGTCCGCAGGCAGCCAGAATCAGGCAGGTGACGGCCGCAGCCATCACCGAACAGGGTATCGCCTTCATTCGAATTCTCCTCGGTTGTGCCCGCGGGGGAACGGGCTGGGATATCACTGCCCCGCTCAGGGGGCGCGCGATGCCGTCATGTCCTGCGCTGCCAGTCGCCGCAACACCGGCGTGGCTGCGATCCGCACTTCGGGGATGCCTTCCTTGCGCGCAGCGTCGAGCTGTCTTCGCGCTGCAGGCAGGTCATCGAGCACGGCCATCGTCTGGGCGCCCCAGAAGGCGACCTCGCCACGTTCGGTGGCGATCGATTCGGCCTTGGCCAGCATCGACCGGGCCTTGTCGCCTTCGCCGAGGTTGGCCAGGTACCAGGAGAGCTGGGCGAAGCCCTGCGCATCATCCGACTTCAGCTTGAGATAGCGGTCGGCCATCTGCGACGCGCGCAGGTACGGCTCGCGCGCCTGCGCCGCGGTATCGGCCGACGCCGACAGTGCATCGCCGAGGTTTCCCCATATCCGGAAATCGCTGCCGTCGAGCTCAGCCGCATGCCGGTACAACGCAGCGGCTTCCTCGTAAGCGCCGCTGTCGTACTTGACCGAGCCCAGGTTGCTCAGTGCCGCGTAGTTCGGCCGGATTTCCAGCGAGCGCTCGTACGCGGCGATGGCCTGGGCGGCATTGCCATTGGCCTGGTAGAGGCCGCCGAGGCTGCTCCACAGGTTGTCATCGTCGGGTTGCAGGGTGACCGCGGTGCGGTACGACGCGATCGCCGCCGGCACGTCGCCGCTCGTGTACTGGTGGTAGCCGAACTGCTGGAACACGCCCGCATCGCGCGGACGCAGCTTGCGTGCACGACCGAAATAGTCGACGGCAAGATCGCCGCGGCCCTGCGCGCTGGCCACGCCGGCCAGGCCGAGATACGCATCGGCGCGCAGCGCCGGATCCTCGAGCGCGTGCGTGTACTGCTCGATGGCGGCGTCGGACTCGCCACGCGCGCGGTGCAGGTCGCCCATCGCCAGGCTCACTTCGCGAAGCGATGGATCCATGTCCGATGCACGCTTGCATGCGGACTGCGCGCGTTCGAGCGCGGCGCTGTCGCGCGCACCCTCGAAGCGTTCGATCTCGGCACGGCAGATGCCGGCCTGGGCACGGGCAAAGGCGGGATCGATCGCCAGCGCGCCACGGAAATACGTGATCGCGCTGTCGGGATTGGCCTTGTTGCCGCGCACGCGCATCTTCTGCTGGCCTTTGAGATAGGCGTCGTACGCGGCGACATTGCGGGTCGGCGTCAAACGCCGTGCCAACGCCTGCCGCGCCGAGTCCATTCCGCTGCCCGGCAGGACGCCCACGAGCGCCTGCACCACTTCGTTGGCAATGTCGCTTTGCAGTGCGAACACGTCACCGGTTTCTCGATCGTAGCTATGGGCCCACAACGTGAAACCCGTGCGCGTATCGGACAACCTCGCGCTGACCCGCACCCTGGGGCCCTCCCGGCGGACGCTGGCGTCGAGCAGGGTCGCCACCCCGAGCTGGCTTCCCAGGGCCTTGATGTCGACCTGCTGCTTGCCGCGCCCGGGGGCCGCGACCACGCGCAGGCCGGGCACACCGGCCAGCGCATCGTGCATCTCCACGCCCAGCCCCTCGGCGAAGTAACTGTCGGCGCTGTCGGCACTGAGGCTGACGAAGGGCAAGACCGCGATCGAGGCCTCCGACACCGGCGCCACCGCGCGATCGTGCTGTCCGAACCAGTAGCCGCCGGCGGCAATGACCAGCAGCGCGGCCGCAGCGAGCCACCATCGCCGCCGCGCCAGCATCCTGCGACGTGTGCGGAAGGGCGCTGGCGTTGTCGCCGGTACGGCAAGCTGGCCGCCCCCCCCGGACGCCTGCGCGAACCGGCCCTCATCGGCCGGCGTCCCGGCGCTGGCGGCACGGTCGGTGGCGTCGGGCGCGTCGTCGGCGGCCAGCGGCGCCTCGGCCTCATTGGCCGCCACGTTCAGCGATGGCGGCACCGATTGCCTGACTGCGGCGACGCCCTCGAGCGGATCCGCCATGGGCTCGGTCCGCGCGGCAGGTTCTGCCGCGGCTTCGGGCTCGGCCTCGGCGACGGCCCGGAGCTGACCGATGAACCGGTAGCCGAGGGCGTGCTGGGTCTGGATGTAGCGCGGCCGTTGCGAGTCGTCGCCCAGGGCGTGCCGGAGCTGGGCGATGACCCGGGTCAATACGCCCGGGGTGACGTGGCGGTGACCCCAGACCTGGTCCAGCAACTCGTCGCGACCGACCAGCTCGCCGGCGCGCCGGAGCAGCATCAGCAGCACGGCGAAGGCCTTCGGTTCGACCGTCTGGGGGGAACCGGCGCGCGACAAGGTATGCGCGGTCGCGTCGACCACGATGTCGTCGAATCGGTAACTTTCGGTGGTTAGCCCGCCCTGGCCTGCCATCCCGTTCGGATTCATCGGCAAAACCTCATGGCGCCCTCATCAACCAGAGCGGACGATG
>DATDBI010000051.1:0-10984 GCA_036524915.1 Lysobacter sp.
CGTGCGGATTTTCGATAGTTCCAGGAGCACGACCATGGGTAAAGGCGACCGCAAGACCGCCAAAGGCAAGCGCTACAACTCCAGCTACGGCAACGCCCGCAGCAGCTCGACCGTGACCAAGGCCACCGGCAACGCCGCTGCGCCGGTCGCCAAGAAGGCGACCAAGACCGTGGCCAAGGCCCCGGTTGCCAAGAAGGCACCTGCCAAGAAGACCGCTTCCAAGGAATAAGCGCCCCGGCGCTGGTTCCAGACGAAAAAGCCCCGCTCCGGCGGGGCTTTTTTGTGGGAGCAATCCCTGCCCCTGCGGACAACGCCCGTCGGAAGACCTTGCCGCTCGCAGGATCGCGCCGCGTCCGAGACGCCGCCGGGCCGGCAATCAGCGCGCCGTAGCCGCCTTCTCGACCGCCGTCCACACCCGCAGCAGATTGCCGCCGAGGATCTTGCGGATGTCGGCATCGGAGTGGCCGCGCGCCTGCAGGCCGGCGACCAGGTTGGGATAGTCGGCGACCGACTTCAGCTCGACCGGCAGGTTGCCACTGACACCGTCGAAGTCCGACCCGATGCCGACATGGTCGACGCCGATCAGCTTGACCGCATAGTCGATCTGATCCAGCACCGCCTCGATGTGCGTGACCGGCATCGGATGCGCATCCTTCCACGCCTTCTCGAAATCGTCCTTCGAACGCGCCGGCTTGCCCGCGGCAACGAGTGCGGCATTCTCGCGATCAAAATCCGCTTCGGCCTGGAACGAGGCCTGCAGGTCCGACGCCGCCTTGGCATCGATGAAGCCGGTGCCGAATACCAGCTGCACCACGCCACCTTCGGCCGCGACCTTCTTGGCCAGCTCATCGCTGATGTTGCGCTCGAAGCCCGGCGTGAAGTGGCGCATGCCCGAATGGCTTGCGATCACCGGCACGTCGGTGGCTGCCAGCACGTCGGCGATCGCCTCGTCGGACAGGTGCGAGACATCGACCATGATGCCCAGGCGATTCATTTCGGCCACGACCTTTTCGCCGAACGGGCTGAGCCCGCCCCACTTCTTCTCCAGCGCGTACGACGAATCGCTGATGCGGTTGTTGGCGCTGTGGGCGAGGGTGATGTAACGCACGCCGCGCTTGTGGAATGCAGCCAGCTGCGCAAGGTCGGCGCCGATCGGCGCACCGTTCTCCATGCCCAGTGCCAGCAGCACGCGACCGCCGCTGCGCAGGCGCGCGACATCGGCCGGAGAGGTCAGCTTGGCGAACTTGTCCGGATGCCGGCCGACCATCGCCTCGACCGCGTCGATCTGCGTATTGGCGATCTGCCAGGCCGTGCCGGCGTTGTCCTGGTCGGGCGAGGTGTAGATCGACATGAAGCCGATGTCGAGCCCGCCCTGGCGCGCGCGCGGGTAGTCGAACTCCTTGCCCGGGGTGGCCACGCCGAGATCGTCCCAGTGCGACATCAGCTCGCCGGGTGCATCGATGTGCGTGTCGACGATGACCGCATCCTGGGCCAGTCGATGCGCAGCGTCATTGGAAGCGGCCAGCGCAGGTGCGGCGGCAACGGACAGGGTCAGACCCAACACGAACAAAGAACGCATGCTTTCTCCCCAGAACAGCGTTAACAGCGTGGTGAACGTGCGGACGATGGCGTCCGCGTGTATGTCGGAACTCAGATGACGCGGTGTCCGCCGGCATGCACCGCCTGGGCGAGACGACCGCCGAGCCAGTAGCACAGCTCGGCGGGGTGGTTGATGTTCCAGAGCACGAAGTCGGCGCGCGCACCGACGCGCAGGATGCCACGGTCGTGCAGTCCGAGTGCGCGCGCGGCGTTGACGGTGGCGCCGCGCAGTGCTTCCTCGGGGGTCAGGCGGAAATGCGTGCACGCCAGCTGCATCGCCTGTCGAAGCGACTGCAATGGCGACGTGCCCGGGTTGCAGTCGGTGGCGACCGCCATCGGCACGCCGTGTTCGCGAAAGGCCGCCAGTGGCGGCAACCGGGTTTCGCGCAGTACGTGAAACGCGCCAGGCAGCAGCACCGCGACGGTGCCGTGCGCGGCCATCACGCGAACACTGTCGATGCTGGTGTGCTCGACGTGATCGGCCGACAGACCGTCGAACGATGCGGCCAATGCCGCGCCCCCCAGGTCGCTCAGCTGATCGGCGTGAAGCTTGACCGGCAGTCCGAGCGAACGCGCAACCTCGAACAGCTTGCGGGTCTGCGCCGGGCTGAAACCGATGCCTTCGCAGAATGCATCCACGGCATCGACCAGGCCATCGTGGTGCAGGCGCGGCAGCCATTCGATCGCGGCGTCGATGTAGTCGTCGCTGCGACCGGTGTACTCGGGCGGCAGCGCGTGCGCAGCAAGGTAGGTGGTGCGCACGCCGATGCCGAGCTGGTCGAGCCGGCGGGCGACGCGCAGCATCTTGCGCTCGTTCTCGAAGTCGAGGCCGTAGCCGGATTTGATCTCCAGGGTGGTCACGCCATCGGTGATCAGCGCGTGCGCACGCGGCAGCGACTGCCGCAACAACTCGCTCTCGTCGGCTGCGCGGGTGGCGGCGACGGTGGAGAGGATGCCGCCACCGGCGCGGGCAATGTCCTCGTAGCTGGCACCGCTGAGGCGCTGCTCGAACTCGCGGGCGCGGTCGCCGGCGAAGACCAGGTGGGTATGGCAATCGACCAGGCCCGGCGTGATCCAGCCCTTGGCTTCGATTACCTCGCGCGCCAGGCGTTGCGGCGCGTCGGGAAGGTCGGCGCGGGCGCCGACGAAAGTGAGCAGGTCGTCCTTCCAGGCGAGCGCGCCGTCGGCGACCTCGGCATAGCCCGTTGGCGCGTCAAGAGTGGCCAGTGAAACGCCGAGGACGATGCCGTCCCAGGCCGGGTGGGTGCTTGCGGTCATGCTGGCGATTCTATCCACGTTTGCTGGCCGCGTTTGCGGTGCGGCAGGCCTCGCCGGCAGCGATTCGCCAACACCGCCCGGTGCGGGCGAGAATGCGGCCCATGAAGACCCTCGCCATGCAGAACCCCTCATGAGGACCTCGCGATGAGGACCATGGACGCCGCGATGCTGTGGACCCCGGACGGCTGGCAGGCCGATGCCGGATTCGACATCGACGACCACGGCCGTGTTGCCGCGATCGACGCCGCCGAACCCACCGCCAGCGCCAGCTGGATCGTGCCCGGCATCGCCAACCTCCACTCGCATGCGTTCCAGCGGGCGATGGCAGGGTTGGCCGAGCGCCAGACCAACCCCGAGGACTCGTTCTGGACCTGGCGCGAGACCATGTACCGGTTCGCCGCGCGCTTCACCCCCGAGTTGCTCCAGGCCGTGGCCGCGCAGCTCTACGCGGAGATGCTCGAGGCCGGCTACACCACGGTCTGCGAGTTCCACTACCTGCACCACGCACCCGACGGTCGGCCTTACGACGACCCGGCGGCGATGTCGCGCGCGCTGATCGCCGCCGCGCGCGAAGCCGGCATCCGCCTGACCCTCTTGCCGGTGCTGTACATGACCGGTGGATTCGATGGCCGCCCGCTCGGCGAGCGCCAGCGCCGCTTCGGCCACGACCTCGACGCTTACCTGCGCCTGATCGACACGCTGTGCGAGGACGCCGGTCCGGACCTCCACATCGGCTGCGCCCTGCACAGCCTGCGCGCGGTACCGGCCGACGCGATGGCGGCCGTGCTTGCCGCGTTGCCGCCGGCAATGCCGGTTCACATCCATATCGCCGAGCAGGTGGGGGAAGTGCAGGACTGCCTGGCGATCCGCAATGCGCGCCCGGTCGAATGGTTGCTCGACCATGCCGCCGTCGATGCGCGCTGGACGCTCGTCCACGCCACCCATCTCACGCCCGCGGAAGTGCAGGGCATCGCCCGCAGCGGCGCTACGGTGGCGATCTGCCCGACCACCGAAGCCAACCTCGGCGACGGCCTGTTCCCGTTGCGCGACTACCTCGCTGCAGGCGGACGCTGGGGCATCGGTTCGGATTCGCACATCTCGGTTTCGCCGGTCGAAGAGCTGCGTTGGCTCGAGTACGGCCAGCGCCTGATCACGCGCCATCGCAACATCGCCGTGCGACCGGCCTCGCCGAGCGTCGGCGAGACGCTGCTGACGGACGTTTGCGCCAGCGCGCGCCAGTCCACCGGCCACGCCATTGGCCGCCTTGCCGCAGGCGAGTTCGCCGACGCGGTGGTGCTCGATTCCGACGCGCCACAGTTGTTCGGGCTGGCGCCGGGCGATGCGGTCGATCGCTGGATTTTCAGCGGCAACCGCAACCTCGTGCGCGACGTGCATGTCGGCGGACGGCGCGTGGTCGAAGGTGGGCATCACCTGCACCGCGGCGCGATCGCCGCCCGTTATCGTGCGGCCATGGCGCAGTTGCTGGCGTAAGCGCTCCTACAACGCGACGTTGAAGAGGTCGTCGCCCTGCGGCAGCGCGCCTTCCAGCTGCAGCAGAAACTGCTTGGTGGGCAGGCCGCCACCGAAACCGGTCAGGCTGCCGTTGCTGCCAATCACGCGATGGCAGGGCAGCACCAGCGGCAGCGGGTTGCGACCGTTTGCGGCGCCGACGGCACGCACCGCCGACGGCTTGCCGACACGCTGGGCCAGCTGCGCATAGCTGATCGTCTCGCCGTACGGAATGTCCGCCAGCGTCTGCCAGACGCCGCACTGGAACGGTGTGCCTCGCGGCGCCAGCGGGATCTCGAAGTGCTGGCGCTCGCCGGCGAAGTATTCGTCCAGCTGCTGCGCAGTGATGCGCAGCAGTTCGCTGTCGCCTTCGTGCCAGTCAACGCCGCGTCGCATCGGGTGGCGGGGGCGGTGGAACTCGATCAGGTGCAGGCCATGGTCGCTGGCTGCCAGCAGCAGCGGGCCGACCGGGCTGGCAATGGTGGTGTGCACGATCACGGCGTCGCCCTCGCCGACACGGTGCTGCGGCGCTTGCTGGCGGTGGGCTTGCGCGGCACTTTCAGCGCGGGTTTGACCACGGCGGGCAGTGGATGCGACATCGTGTCGCGCCACAGGTGGATCACCGCATAGCCGCGCCAAGGTCGCCACGCCTGCGAGGCCGCGCTCAATGCCTTCGCACTGAGGCGCGAGCCGTCGGCGGGCACCGCGCGTTGCAGCACCAGGTCTTCGGCCGGGAATGCATCCGGGTGGCCGAGCGCGCGCAGTGCGATGTACTGCGCGGTCCATGGACCGATCCCGGGCAGTGCCACCCAACGCGCGGCGAAATCCTCGAGCGTGCGCTCGGCGCGGAAGTCGACATCGCCATCCAGCAACGCGCGTGCCACCGTCCGAACCGTCCCGGCACGTGCGCGGGTCAGGCCGATCTCGCTCAGGTCGGCATCGGCCAGCGCCTGCGGCGTCGGGAACAGATGCTCGAGGCCGGGCAGGAAGGCGTGCGGCAGTGGCTGCCCAAAGCGTTGCGCCAGACGCGCGGCGACAGTGCGCGCGGCGGCGACGCTGACCTGCTGCCCGATGATCGCGCGCACCGCGATCTCGAAGCCGTCCCAGCCGCTGGGGAGGCGCAGGCCGGGGCGCCTGGCGAGCAGCGGCGCCAGGCGCGGGTCGGCCGACAGGGCCGCGCCGATCGCCTGCGGATCGGCATCGAGGTCGAACATGCGACGCAGGCGCTGGACGATTTCCAGCAGTCGCGCCGACGCCGGGCCGTGCAGTTCGAGTTTCAGCGCGTGCTCGCCACCGGGCCACGCGCTGACACGCAGCCAACCGGCCTGCTCGATCGGCCCGATCACGCGCGCATAGCTGTGGGCGTCGACGACCTCGACACCGGGAAGGGCGCGGCCGCGGAGGAAATCCAGCATCGCCTCGAAGTCGTACGGAGGCCGGTAGCCCAGCCGCAGCGTCAAGGCCCGGGTGCTGTCATGGCGCGCGAGGTCGCGCTGTTTGCGCAGGTCGCGCGGCGCCATGCGGTACGCTGCGCGGAACGCATCGTTGAACCGCCGCAGGCTGCCGAAGCCGGACGCCAGCGCGACCTCGGTGATAGGCAGCGTCGTTTCCGTCAGCAGCTGTTTCGCGAACAACAGGCGGCGGGTGCCGTGCACGCCGATCGGCGCCACACCGACGCGTTCGACGAACAGGCGCCGCAGCTGGCGTTCGCCCAGCCCGACCCGTTCGGCCAGCGCCGAGAGCGGCTGGTCGGCCAGGGCGCCGTCATCGATCATCTTGAGCGCGCGTGCCAACGCCGCATCGCCGCGACGCCAGCTGCCGTCGTCCGGTGACAGCTCGGGCCGGCAGCGCAGGCACGGGCGGAAGCCTGCCGCCTCGGCCGCGGCGGCATGGCGGTAGTACGCGACCTTCTTCGCCATCGGCGCCGGACACACCGGGCGACAATAGATGCGCGTGCTCGGCACGGCGGTGAAGAACAACCCGTCGAAGCGCGCGTCGCGGCTCTTGCGCGCCTGCTCGCAGACCTGCCAGTCGGGAAGTGCATCGCAATGGGTGGGGGAGAGCGTCGGCATGGGTGCAGGCTAGCACCGTGCGGTGAAATGGACTGGCCGGATTCGGACATCGCTATGGGGACCGGCCGGCCCGCGCATTCACCCTTGAATCGACCCCGCCACACGCCTTCAACGCTTCGAATCGACACGCAACGCCGGCAGCAGCGTTTGCGGATTGCCATCGTTGGGCGCCGGCGGAATCGCCAGCAGTTTCGCCAGCAGCGGATAGACATCGACGTTGTCGAATGCAGGCAACACCGCGTTGCGTCGGAACGACGGGCCGCGTGCGAGGAAGATCGCACGCATCGACGGCAGTGCCGGATCGAAGCCATGCGAGCCGCGGGTGATGCCGGCCGGGCGCTGCGCGACTTTCTCGCGTGGCAATGCGTCCCAGCCCTCGTGCATCTGGCAGACAATCGCCGGCACGCGTGGATTGCTGCCGTAGTGCCAGCGCGCGGGCAGTTCGTTCCTGCGCCAGCAGTCGTACTGGGCGTGCGCGCCAAGCAGGCGCCGTTCCACGAATGCCTCGCGTCCCGGCTTGGGGGCGATGCCGATCGACTGGCCGATCGACACGACCGTCGCATCCTCGGGCGCGATCATGTCCTCCACGGCGATGGCGTGGCCGGGGCCGACGGTGGCCATGCCGTGGTCGGAGACGACGATCAGATCGATGCGATCGAGCTGCCCGCGCGCGGCGAGGCCATCGAGCAGGCGCCCGACCGCTGCGTCGAGTTCGACGATGGTCTGGCGGACCTGCGGCGAATCGGGGCCGTGATCGTGCCCGGCGACGTCGAGCTGGTCGAAGTACAGCGTCGCCAGTTGCGGCCGGGTCGCCTCGGGTTCGTCCAGCCACGCCAGGACCTGGTCGACGCGCGCGTCGGCGCTGACGTCGTGGTCGAACGGCAGCCAGCGTTGCGGCCGGCGGCCCTGGATGGCGGCTTCACTGCCGGGCCAGTACATCGTCGCGGTGCGCAGCCCGGCCTTGTCCGCGCCGACCCAGATGGGTTCGCCGCCCCACCATTGCGGCGTGCCGACGGCGCTGCGGTCGGACGTGCGGAAGGTGCCCAGTCCGTCCTCCCACATGCTGTTGTGGACGATGCCGTGGTGGTCCGGGCGCAGCCCCGTGACAAGGGTGTAGTGATTGGGGAACGTCAGCGACGGGTAGGACGGGTTCATCCACTGCGCACGCACGCCCTGCGTGGCAAGCCGCGCCAGGTTGGGGGTGATGCCCCGGTCGAGGTAGCCGGCGCGGAAGCCGTCGATGGAGACCAGCACCACGCCCTGCGCACGCGCGGCCGGCACCGGGGTCTGAGCCTGGCGTGGCGACGACGTGGAGCAGCCGGACAGGGCCGGGACGAGGACTGAAGCGAGGACCAGGCAGGCGGCCGCGGCCGCGGAGCGTATCGAGGGCATCGGGCGATGATAGCCAGCCAGTGTTGCGGCATGACTTTAGTCGCTGGTCGGCGGCATCGACCTTGCCGATAGTGGCGCGTCCTACGAGGAACGTCGCCATGACACATGCAGGCCGTTGCACAGGGGTTGCCCTGGTGTTGCTGATCACCGCCGCGACCGCCAGCGCCGCGCAGCCGCAGTCAACGCCGGCACCGGTGACGCGCCTGGGGGCGGACGAGTGCCAGGTCTGGGCGCGGGAACTGAGCTTTGCCCAGTCGGTGGCCGGTCACGACGCCACGGCCTTCGCCTCGCACCTCGAAGCAGACGCAGCCTTTGGCGCGGGCAACGCCGAACCAGTGCGCGGGCGCGACCAGATCACCCGGCGCTGGGGCGGGATCATCGATGGCAAGCGTTTCAGGCTCGAGTGGTACCCGACGCGGACGACGATCGGCGGCGTCGGCGACATCGCCTGGTCGAGTGGCCCGTCGCTGTTCGAGGATACCGACCCGAAGGCGGAACACCGCTACCGCATCGGCGGATTCCATTCGGTCTGGCACCGCGGTGCCGATGGTGTGTGGCGCGTGCTGTTCGACGACGGCGTCGAGCCGCGTCCGGTCGGCGAGGCCGAGGCGGTCGCCTTCCGTGAAGGCCGCAGGACAGCGTGCCCACAAGGCTGACTACGGCGTAAATGCAGGCAGGGCGGCCACCTCGGCGGCGACGTCGCGGGCGTATCGTGGATTGGCGGCAATGCCCGCCGCAGATGCCACCGGCCCAGACGCCAAAGGTGATGCCATGAATCGCACGCCCCTTCTTTCGATCGCTGCATGTCTCGGCCTGCTGGCCACCACGTTCGCCGCATCGGCGCAGACTGTCGCGCATCCCGCGCAGCCGCAGTCCGATCCGCAGATCGCCGCGCAGGCCGACCTTGGCCAGGCCGACGCCGTTGCCAACCAGTCGCCCGGCGACCAGGCCGACCAGCTGACGCCATACAACTGCCTGCAGTACACCGGTTCGCGCATCCGCACCGCCGACCGCAAGAGCGGCAAGCCGGCGTGCAATCAGGGTCCTGGGCGCACGTACGGCCGCGACGACATCGCCCGCACCGGTCAGACCGACCTGGCCGACGCGTTGCGCCACCTCGATCCGTCGATCAAGTAACGACGCGCAGGAACGTCTGTGGTGCGCGTCGTGAAGTGGTCGCTGTCGTCTGCTGCCTTGTCCGCCGCGTTGCTGGTGGCGCCGGCGTGCGCGCTGGCGCAATCGAATTCGCTGCAACCGCCGCCGCTGGTCGCTCCGATACCGCCGCCGACATCGCCGGTCAGCAGCAAGCCCACGCGTGCAGGCAGTGATGCCGCCAGACTGAGCCGCGACATCGACGCGGCCAGCCGGCGTGTCCAGGCCGACGGCGTGCGCAACGACATCGACCGCGCCGACCAGCAACTGCAGTCCGAGCGCGCCCGCTATGAACGCGAGCGCGGCGCCAATCCGGCGCGCAGCAACGAGCTGCGCCAGGAGTACGACCAGAAGCAGGCTGACCACGATGCCTGGCGCGTGGGCAAGGAACATGAGCAGGAACGACTCGAAACCGAATCGCTTCCCGAACCACCGCCACCGAACGAGATCCCGCCGGCGAAACCGCGGGTGCGCATACCGTAGGAGCGAGCTTGCTCGCGACAACCGTTAGGGTCGCGAGCAAGCTCGCTCCTACGCTTGCAGGCCATTGAGCAATCGCTGCAGTGACGCGTCGTAGTAACGCCGAAACTCCGCCTCGTCATAGCTGAAGCGTCCAGCGCGATACAGCGCGATCAGGCCGTGGGTGTGGGCCCACAGCGTCATCGTCACGTCCCAGATGTCGTCCTGCTTCAGCAGGCCGGCGCGCATCGCGTCCTCGACGGCATCGGCGACAACATTGAGTGTCGGCGACAGGCGGGCATGGAAGTCCTCGGGAAAGCGCCGCGCATCGCTGCGTGGCGTCGAGAATGCATGGTCGAACCGGTGCGGGTGGGCGAGGGCGAAGTCCAGGTAGATGCGCTGGACGGCGATCAGTCGTTCGCCGACGTCGCCGCCGCGACCGCGCGCGTGCCAGTGCCGCGCGATGGCGTCGAAGCTGTCGTCGCTCATCCGCTTGAGCAGCGCCTCGCGATTGGGGAAGTGGCGGTAGATGGCCATCGGCGTCAGGCCGACCGCAGCGGCGACGCGACGCATGGTCACCCCGCCGGCGCCTTCGCGATCGAACAGCGCCAGGGCGGCACGCAGGATGCGGGTGGCGGTGTCGGCAGGCGGGCTCATGTATACAGCGTATACAAAACAGCCCTGGAGGGCCCGTGCAAGGGCTCAGGAGGGTGGATTGGTTGCCGTCGCAGGCGCTGCGTGACGAAGGCGGCGCGATAATTCCCGACGAACCTTCCATGTGCGGTCATGCCCCCGCATGACCGCCCCGTTGCTGCCTGGAGTCGCCCGATGTCCACCCGCAAAGATCCTTCCCGCGTCATCCGTGCCCCGCGCGGCACCGAGCTGAGCTGCAAGTCGTGGCTGAGCGAAGCTGCGTACCGGATGATCCAGAACAACCTCGACGCCGAAGTCGCCGAGAGCCCGACCGAGCTGGTGGTCTATGGCGGCATCGGTCGCGCCGCGCGCGACTGGGAAAGCTATGACGCGATCCTCAAATCGCTGCGCGAGCTGGAAGACAACGAAACCCTGCTGATCCAGTCGGGCAAGCCGGTCGGCGTGTTCCCGACCCACGCCGATGCGCCGCGCGTGCTGCTGGCCAACTCCAACCTGGTGCCGCACTGGGCGACCTGGGAGCACTTCAACGCCCTCGATAAGAAGGGCCTGATGATGTACGGCCAGATGACGGCCGGCTCGTGGATCTACATCGGCACGCAAGGCATCGTCCAGGGCACGTACGAGACCTTCGGCGCCTGTGCGCGCAAGCACTTCGGCGGCTCGCTCGGCGGACGGCTCGTCGTCACGGCGGGCTGCGGCGGCATGGGCGGCGCGCAGCCGCTGGCCGTGACCATGAACGGCGGTGTGGCGCTCTGCGTCGAGGTCGACCCGGCCCGCATCCGCCGCCGGCTCGACACCGGCTATCTGGACGAGGCGGCCGATGACATCGACGCCGCGCTGGAGCGCGCCGCACGGGCGCAAGCGGCGGG
>DATDBI010000052.1:0-18579 GCA_036524915.1 Lysobacter sp.
AGCAGCTCGTCGCAACGATCCGCAAGGTGCTTGGCTGAGCCATGGATATCACCCGCTTCCACGCTGCGTTCTTCGAGGAAAGCCGTGAAGGGCTGGACGCGATGGAGAGCGGACTGCTCGCGCTGGAAGGCGGCAGCGGCAATGCGGAGACGATCAACGTCATCTTCCGTGCCGCGCATTCGATCAAGGGCGGCGCGGCGACGTTCGGTTTCACCGCCGTCACCGACCTGACCCATCTGCTGGAAACGCTGCTCGACGAGGCCCGCGGCGGACGCCGCGCACTCGACACTGCCGCGATCGGCGCGCTGCTGGTCTCGGTCGACGTGCTGCGTTCATTGCTGTCCGCATGCGAGCACGCCACGCCGGTCGACCAGGCGGCACTGACGCAAGCGCGCGCCGGGCTCGATCGCCTGCTGTCGGGGAATGCACCGTCGGCGTATGCACCGGCCCACGTCGCAAGCACCGGTACAGCGGCGGCGCCGGCCGGCGACTGGCAGATCGGCTTCAAGCCCGCGCCGTCGATGTACATGAGCGGCAACGACCCGCTGCGCATCCTGCGCGAGCTGGCCAGCCACGGTGAACTCGGTGTCACCTGCCTGGACTCGGCGCTGCCGCCGTTCGAGCAGATGGACCCGTTCGAGGCCTACCTGGCCTGGGACCTCACCCTGCCCGGCCACGTGCCGCGTGCCGCGATCGACGAGGCCTTCGCCTGGGTCGAAGGCGAGTGCGAGCTCAACATCACCTCCACCGCCCTGGCGCCCGCGCCGATGACGGCGGTGGCAGATGCAACGCCCCACCCGCTTGCCGAGGCGATCGCATCGCGCGGCGGCGACACCGCCGACAGTTCGATCCGCGTGGCCGTCGCCAAGGTCGACGCGCTGATCAACCTCGTCGGCGAACTGGTGATCACCCAGGCCATGCTGCGCCAGCGCTCCGAGCAGCTCGACCCGGTTGCCAACGAACTGCTGCTGTCGGGCCTGGTGCAGCTGGAGCGCAACACCCGCGACCTGCAGGAATCGGTCATGGGCGTGCGCATGCTGCCGGTCGAATTCGCCTTCAGCCGCTTCCCGCGCATGGTCCGCGACCTCGCTACCCGCCTCGAGAAGAAGGTCAACCTGCGCACGTTCGGCGAAGCCACGGAGCTCGACAAGGGCGTGATCGAGAAGATCGTCGACCCGCTCGTGCACCTGGTCCGCAATGCCATCGACCACGGCCTGGAGATGCCCGCCGACCGTCGCGCCGCCGGCAAGGACGAGACCGGCACCTTGACGCTCTCGGCCGCGCACCAGGGCGGCTACATCGTGATCGAAGTCGGCGACGACGGCCGCGGCCTCAACCGCGAGCGGATCCTGCGCAAGGCTGCCGAGCGCAACCTGGCCGTGCCCGACAACCCCACCGACGCCCAGGTCTGGGACCTGGTGTTCGCCCCGGGGTTCTCCACCGCCGAAGCGCTGACCGACCTGTCCGGTCGCGGTGTCGGCATGGACGTGGTTAAGAAGAACATCAACGCCCTTGGTGGCCAGGTCGAGATCCGCAGCCAGTTCGGCCACGGCACCACGGTCTCGATCCGGTTGCCGCTGACGCTCGCCATCGTCGATGGCATGTCGGTGGCGGTTGGCGATGAAGTGTTCATCGTCCCGCTGAACATGGTGGTCGAATCGCTGCAGCCGGCGGCCGCCGACGTGCGCACCATCGGTGGCGATACCCGCGTGCTTCGTGTTCGCGAGGACTACCTGCCGCTGATCAATCTCGCCGAACAGTACGGCCTGCCCGCGGCAACCCGAGGCGCCGATGCAGAGCCGTCCGCGCCCATCGCGGTCGTGGTGGAGAGCGACGGCCGCCGACTCGCGCTGGAGGTCGACGAACTGCTCGGCCAGCAGCAGGTCGTGGTCAAGAACCTGGAAAGCAATTACCGCCGCGTCCAGGGCGTCTCGGGCGCGACCATCCTCGGTGACGGCCGCGTCGCGCTGATCGTCGATGCCGACGGACTGGTCCAGGCCGTGCGCCCGTCGCTCGCCGCCTGATCGTTACCCCACCCCATCCACGCGCCGACCATCCCACCGAGGCAG
Source organism: Lysobacter sp. (assembly GCA_036524915.1). Taxonomy (GTDB): domain Bacteria; phylum Pseudomonadota; class Gammaproteobacteria; order Xanthomonadales; family Xanthomonadaceae; genus Lysobacter_J. Next base: position 2,070 of record DATDBI010000052.1, read on the forward strand.
TTCCATGAGCGACACATCCACGAGCTTCACGCGCCAAGACCATCGTGCCAAGGCGCAATCGGTGGAATCGGCCGACGAGTACCTGACGTTCGCGCTCGGTGAGGAAGAGTACGGCGTCGAGATCCTCAAGGTGCAGGAGATCCGCGGCTACGACACGGTGACCCGCCTCCCTGATGCACCGGACTACATCAAGGGCGTGATCAACCTGCGCGGCACCATCGTTCCGGTCATCGACATGCGGATCAAGTTCCGCCTGGAGCGGGTCGAGTACAACGCGCTGACGGTAATGATCGTTCTCAACGTCGCCGACCGCGTTGTCGGCATGGTCGTGGACAGCGTCTCCGACGTGATCCAGCTGCAGTCCGAACAGATCCGCCCGGTGCCCGACATCGGCTCGGCTATCGACCGCCAGTTCATCACCGGCATCGGCACGCAGGGCGACCGCATGCTGATCCTGCTCGACATCGAACGCCTGATGACCAGCGCCGAGATGGGCCTGGTGGCGGAAGCCGCGGCTGCCTGAGGGCAGCTGGCGACGATGGGCCGGCTGGGGCGTCGCAAAGTTGCGCCCTGGTCACCCTGCCCTCCAACTTGCAAACAGCGGCCGCAGGATTATTCTCAGCGCTCCACAGCCTGGAAAGGATCCCCAATGAAGACTTTGCTGTTCCTCATTGCTCTGTCGGCTACGTCGCTTGCCTATGCAGCTGACGGAAATTCAGCGACGTCGGACAAGGCGTCCAGTGCTCCCGCCGCAGCTGCCGATGGCAAGCAATGCGAGAAGAAGAAGGAAGTCGGAAGCAACGTTGCGACGCGCGTTTGCACCACCGAAGCCGAACGCGTCGCGGCCAAGGCGAAAGCACAGGCCGATGTCGAACGACTGGGGCGGTGCAGCGGAAACGAGAAAGCCTGCAGCGGCAGTTTGTAGCGCCGTGGCCTGACTGTTCGAACGCTTCAGAGCCGAGGGCCGACAAGGCCCCCGGCTCGTTTCATCAGGTGAGGCGCGTGGCTGCCGCGCGAACTGCGAAAGCTCGCGCCGGGTTGTAAGTGAGCAGCGCCTGTATCTGGGCCTCATCGAAGCCACCTTTGTGCAACGCTGGAACCAGCGATGTGAAGAGCGGATCGAACGGCTTGAACTCGCCGCCGCGCGGCTGGCCAGCGTTGTACCACCCAGCATCCTGCGCAACGAGCACGCGTTCCAGCAACCCCGCATCGCGCATTCGCCCGATCATGGCGACGTACGACGCTTCCTGGCCAGGCCTGAAGCCATCAAACGACACCCATGCACCGCGCCGGGCCGCGCGGACATGCTGGTCACCCTGCACTTCGTTCTGGGCATGCACCCAGATCCAGGCCGATGGGGCGACGCCCGCGGCTTCCAGCAGATCCAGTTGGGCGAACGCGCAGCGCGCATTGCGCCCGGGCTCGACGTCGCTCCACGGGCCCGTGTGGGATGCAATGATCAGGCCCGTCTCAAGCTGGGTCCTCGCGGCTGCACGCAGCACCTTGTGCTCGGTGGCACTCAGCGGATCGCCCTCGATCCCGAGCTTGATCAGACCGGGGCGAACGCCCGAGTCGCCGATTCCCTGCTGCCATTCGCCAATCCAGCGCCTGGCAAGTTGCTCGTCGGTTTCGTCCAATACATACGGAGGGACGAAGCGGCCGCCGGCGGCGACATAGGCACCTGTCACCGTCAACATGTTCAGTCCGCTCGCCAGTGAGAGCCGCTTGATGAGCGCAGGATTGCGCCCAAGCGATGTCGCCGTGCAGTCGACCAGGGTGCGGCAACCCAGTTGCCGGATCGCCTGGAGGTAGGGCAGCACCACCGCGACCACCTCATCCTCGTCCAACGCGATGGGTTTCGCCGCCTGCTCGGCGTAGGGACGCAGGTCCGCGAAAAGATGCTCGTGGGCGAGCGTGATGCCGAGCGCGGTGGCGTCGATGGGGCCGGTCACCGTCATCACCTGCCCGACTCTGGAGCTGTCATCGCGAAGCCGGGTGCACCCAGGCAGACCCAACGCGATTGGCACTGCCGCCAGTGCTCCAATGAATGCTCTGCGGTGCATCGGGAATGCCTCCTCGTCAAAGCCTTCCATGTGCAACCTTCACCCATGCCGCGTCGACAGGCGATCGAAGCAAGGAACCGCGGGCTGCAGCCAGAAATCGGACATTAGCACCGAACTGGCTTGCTCCATGCCAACCGGCGCGGCGCCTGCGTCGACCTGTTGAATCGTGCGGGCCTCCGGCAAGGGGGGCTCCAGTCTGAGCGCGGCCTAGGCAGCCCGGCCGGCCTGGGCAACGCTCCGCCGCAAACGACTTGTCCGCTGCTTCACGCTCGGCCATCCTGTCGCATTCCTGCGAGTGCGCCGTGGCCATTCAAGACACTTCAACATCGCCGCCCGCGCTACCGTCGCCAGGCGTCTGGCGCTTCGGTGACGCGGTGCTCGACGAGCAACGTGCACAACTGCGCGTCGGCGAGGCCGTGGTCGACCTGGACCGCAGCAGTTATGACGTGCTGCTCGCATTGCTGCGCCTTGCCGGCGAGGTGGTGACCAAAGACGAACTGCTCGAGGCCGGCTGGCCCGGGCGCGTGGTGTCGGAGAATTCACTGGCCAAAGCCGTGAGCCGCCTGCGCGTGGCGCTCGGCGAACAGGGCAGCTGCATCCGGGCGGTACACGGCTACGGCTACCGGCTTGTTGCCACGGTGAGTTTCCAGCCCGTGTCCGTTGAATCGGCAGCGACGCAACCGCATGGTGCCGCCCAGCTGAGTGTGGGCGACGCCTTGCCGCAACGGCCCGGCTGGCACCTGGTGCGGCGGCTCGGTGAGGGCAGTACCGGCGCGACGTTCCTCGTGCAAGGTCCCGACAGCGAAGAGCGCGTGGTCAAGGTCGCCACCAGCGAGGCAGGCCTGCGCGGCCTCAAGCGGGAGGTCGCGCTGGCCCGCTATATCCGTGCCGTGCGCGCCGACCTGCCCGACGTCGCACGGGTCATCGACTGGAATCTGAGCCAGGCGCCGTTCTTCCTCGAGCTGCCCTATTTCCGTCATGGCGATCTGGCGCAGTGGGCCGCACAACCCGACGGCCTTGCATCACTGCCGGTCGCGGCGCGGGTGAACCTGTGTGCGCAGCTGTGCCAGGCCGTGGCTGGACTGCACGAGATCGGCATCATCCACAAGGATCTCAAGCCCGAAAACCTGTACCCCGTGCGAGCTGCCGACGGCCGATGGCGGATCGTGCTCTCGGATCTGGGTGCGGGCGACGCCATAGCCTCACCGCGATTGCTCGAGCTGGGTATCACGCTGAGCGTCTGCGCCGAGGAACTGACTCAGCGCGCTGGCAGCCTGCTCTACCTTGCGCCGGAGGTGATCGCAGGCGAGGTGCCCACCCAGCGCAGCGACGTCTTCGCGTTGGGCGTGCTGGTGTACCAGTTGCTGGTCGGTGATCTGCGTCGCCCTCTCGCACCCGGCTGGGAGGCTGACATCGGTGACGAACTGCTGTGCGAGGACATCGCCCTTGCCGCTGCAGCCAACCCGATGCGGCGACTGCTCCCGGCGGACGGCCTGGCGCGGGCGCTGAACGATCTGGACGTGCGCCGGGCACAACTGGCCAACGAACGCGAGGCCCGGCAGCAGCAAGTACGCGTGCAGCGCTCGCTCGAACGGCAGCGTGCGATGCGGCCATGGCGGATCGCAACTGCGGTCGCGCTGACGGTCGGCATCGCTGCAGGCTCCTACTTCTACGTGAAGGCCATCGAGGCCAGCCGGCAGGCCCAGGAGAATTCCGCAATCGCCCATGCCGTCAATCGCTTCTTCAACCAGGACGTACTTGGCGCTGCCTCGCCCTACGCGGGCAGCGGCAAGGGCGAGCCAACGATCCGCGAGGCGTTGGACAGCGCCGTCGTCCACATCGAGGAGCGCCTGCACGACCAGCCCGTGGTCGAAGCGACGGTGCGCATGACGATCGGACAGGTGTACGGCGAAGCGATGCAGATCGCGCGCGCCATCGAACAGGAGCGGCGGGCGGTGCAACTGTTCGAACAGCACCTGGGCCCGCGCGATCCGCGCACGCAGCAGGCGCGGTACCGCCTTGCCACCGACCTCACCGACGACTCGCTCTTCGGTGAAGCCCGGACCCTGATCGACAACACCGACGCCCTGCGTTCGCGCCTGGGGATGAACGATCCGGAGACGACGCTTCTTTCAAACCGTGCCGGCTGCTACTGGTACATCCGACGCGAGCAGTACGATGCCGGGCAAGTGGCCTGCGAGCGCGTGGTGACCTCGCAACTGGCCGTTGACGCTGCCGACCACACGGCACTGATCAAGGCCAGGACCAATCTGGCCGTCCTCCACAGCCGCGCCGGTCGCATCGACCGTGCCGAAGAGCAGTTTGCAAAGGTCGAGGAGAGTTTCGCGGCGTCAGGCGATGAAGGCAGCCCCACACGGCTGCGCGTGAGCTACCTGCACGGCATGAACCTGCTGGCACTCAAGCGCTACGACGATGCCGACCGGGCGCTGCGAACGGCGCATCGCGGCTCGGTGGCCGCGCTCGGCGCCGACAACCCGCACACGCTGGAAATACAGATGGGCCTTGCCCGGTTGCACGTCCAGCGCGGCAGCCCGGACCAGGCGGTACCGCTGCTGCAGCATGCATACGACGCCTACGTGCGCCAGCTCGGCAAGGACAGTCACTTCACGCTCGAGGCCCGCCGCGAACTCGACGCAGCGCTATGCGCAGCGGGACAACGTCGCGCGGACTCGTGCACGCGCGACGCGCTTGAGGCGGACGTTGCCGGTCCGCCGCCCGCGCAGGGATGACGGACACGGGTCAGGCTTGCGGCGTGGCTATCGGGCGGAGGCCTTCGTCGGCGAGGCCGCTGCCGCAGTCGGCGCGGCCGGCGCAATCAGTGCCTCGCTGAACTTCGGGCCGTTGCTGAAGATGAAGTACACGTGCAACGACTCGCCCTTGCCCACCACCGTCTCGTGTTCGGTCTGCGTGGCCTGGCCCAGACGGCACGTGCCGCGCCCTTGCGGGTCTGAAGCAACGCCGATCTGGACTTTGCCCGCCGGCACCTTGAATCGGGCCGTCTCGGCATCTTCCAGGCGCGCCGCCCAGCGACCGTTGATGTACACCGCCGCGTAGCAGGCGCTGGCCTCCCATGCCTTTCCGCGCGTGATCTGCAGCGTGGCGTGCGGTCCGCGAATGGGTTCCTGATACGCCAGGACATTCTCGGCCGGGGCGTCGGTGACCGGATCAGCGGGCACGCCGGCCGCACGCAACGCGAGCATGGCTGCCTGCTTGTCCGCCGCGGCCTTGACGTCCTGTTCCGCAGCCCTCGCCTTCTGCGTTTCGGAATTGTTGTCGCGATACACGGCGACGGCCTTCACCTCGCCACTCTTCTCTTTGAGCGTCCGGGTTTCATAACTGTCGGGGCCAATGACGCGCACGACGTTCTGGTACCCGAACGGCAGGTCGAACACCATCGTATCGGCATCGACCACATGGCCGGTCGCATTGGGCATCTTCGGCACGTCGAAGACCACGTCGCCCGGATTCTTGCCCGGCAGAATGCGCATCCGGGGCAATTCCTGGCCGGTCGGGTAAACGCCGGTCTCGACCATCACCTGCCCGGGCACTTCCCACTGAATGGACCGGGTGCGACTGGCGTAACCGGGCCAGCCACTGACGTCCTCACCGCTGAAGGTCTTGCCCACCAGCTTGGCGTACGGGCCCCACACCGCAGGGTCGGCTACCGCGGTAGCGTCCTGCGCCCGCGCGTGCCATGCCAGTACCGACAACAGTGCGATCGCACCGGCTTTCATCACGTTCGACAACATGGATCATTCACCTCCGGCCAAGGCTTCGCCGTTCGACACGAACAGGCGGGTCATTTCGTTGCGGAAGCTCGCATCGCGCGCCTCGTTGCGTTTCAGTAGCGACTTGCGCTCGCCTGCGGTCAGGTTGCTGACCGGCTGCGCGCGCAACGCGCCCGGTTCGTGGGCTCGGTACACCATCAGCCGGCATCGGCCCGCGGTGCGATCGATCACCGGCGACTCGATCGGATAGAGCTCGCCATCGGCCGTCTTCTCGGCAACCGGCACTGCGCCGCCCTGCTTGAGGAAGCCGCCGTAGATACGATCGGGGAGGTTGTCCCAGTTGCGGATGTCGGCCTTGGGCTTGGTCGCGGAGCTGACCAGGATCGCCGCGATACCCACCACCGCCAACGCACCGGCGGCACCGGTGTCGCCGCTGCTGACCGCGACGGTCGCGCCGGCGACACCCAGCCCGGCCACCGTATCGCTGCCTTGGCGAAAACTCGCCTTGCCATCGAGGATCACGTCGATCTGGCGGCCTCCCAGCGTGCCTGCCTGCCAGCCGATATCGGCCAGCACCGGCAGTTCCTTGCCGCTGGCCAGGACTGCAACAAATGGGTTGTCGCCAGTCTGGAGGGTCAGCGCTTCCCCGTAGCCGCCTGTAGCGGTCTTCACCGGTGCCATGCCCGACTCCACCAGCACCAGCGTGTTCAGGCCAGCGCCGGGCGCCTTCAGGCCTTCCGGCTTCTGCGTGGCGGCGCGCTGGTAAAGATCCTGGGCCATGCCGGTGTCGCCCGCGCAGGTCGACGCCCATCCAGCCATCAACGACATCATGCCGAAGTCGCCGGCATACTCCTCATTGTTCGAGATCGTGTCCTGATACTCCGCGGCGCGAAAGCTGGCGCGCGCGTTCTCGTAGTCGCCCTCCGCCATGAACAACAGGCCGCGGTAGTAGTACGTCATGGCGCGCTCGTAGGGCTCTCCCTTGAAGTCCTTGACGCCCTCCGACGACCACATCGACCGCGCCTTCTTTGCCGAGTCGGAGTTGGCGTAGATCAGTTCGATGCGCGCCAGACTCGCATCGAACGCGCGTGCTGCCACATCCAGATGCCCCTGGTCGATCGCCTCCAGGCCAAGGCGTTGCAAGTTCAGGACCGCGCCCCACTCACCCTCGGCCAGCAGCGTGTCGTAGTACTTGCGAAGACTTTGGGGCACCGGTTCGGCGGGGTCGGATTGCGCCAGTGCAGGCAGGCCCCAGCCGATCGCGCAGAGCGTCACGATCCGCGCAGCGTGCATCAGCCCGCGCGTGATCATCGACGCACCTGCATGTCGACCATCCGGCGCCCTGTTTCCCGTGCCAACACTCGCGCGGTGTCGGCGCTGGTCGGTGCCGGCGGCTCGGCGCGTTCAAACCCGCCGGCGCCGGCGGCGACGTAAGGCAACGGGCCCGCATCGGCGACATCGGCGGCCGTGTCGAAGTCCACCAGGATTTCGCCATTGGCCACCGCGCGCAACGACACGTGATAGCGGCGCCCGGACTGGACCTGTGCATCGGCAACGCTGGTCACTTCCATCAGGTAGTCCGCGTGCCCGATCAGCGCCTGGGTTTCAATCGCGTGGACGTTGGGCCGATCGCCCTGGACCGACTTGCCGGCCAGACGCGTGGCCAGGGTCCTGTCGATGAAGCGCACGCCGCCCTGGCGCAACTGCTCCATGAACTCCGACTGCATCGCCCGCTCGCCTGCGGACAGCGAAGTCCGGGACGGGGCGGCGCCTTCGACAAACTTTTCAGTGCGTTGCTGCAGCTGCGCGCTGCCGCCGGCCACTGCCACGCCAACCGGTCCGGCAGCGCTGTCGACCACGCCGTCGACCTGTGCCGCGGCACCCTGCACGCGCCGGTCCAGAGTCTCCACCTCGCGGTAGCGGGTGTTCACTTCGCTGTCGAGTTCGGCGTCCCACAGCAACATCACGCGATTGCGCGTGCCCAGCCTGCCGCGCAGCGCCGACCACGGCGAAACTGCCTGCGGCGCCGATCGTGGCGTCGGAGTGAGGACCTGTGGCTGGCCTGCGCGCATCTGGGCGGCGGCGTCAGCCGTGAACATCAGCGCCACCGACACGGCGCAGGTCAACATCGCAAGGCGCATGGTCGACTCCCGGATCAGTTCGGCGCCAGTTCGATGTAGTAGTGCGCGACTTTCGCCGTCGAGAACGACGACTCCTGGTACACCGCCATTCCGCCGGCCGGCAGGAAGACCGTGCGCCAGGCCGACACCGGCTCTGCCGGCGTCATTGCCTGGTCCAGGAATGCGGTGCGCGCACGCACGGTCATCTCCGCGCCGGTGCAGTTGGCAAGGCGGGCATTCACCTGCACGGTGCCTCCCTGCGTGTTCTGCGTGCTCAGCTGCTGGACGATGACGCTGCGATACAGGCCCGCATCACTCATCAGCACCGCGTCAGCGGGAATGTCCGCAACCGACCCGTAGGCGATGGAAGTCAGAGCCGGGCCGCCGGTCAGCGAATTGGCCTTGAGCGCCTTGTAATCGCACTTGAGCAACGCCTGCGGTCTGGCATTGGGCGTGGAGCAGCCACTGAGGGTCAGCGCGAGCATGCTGGCGGAGCACAGGATGGAGGCGGCGAGTTTCATGGGGTCGATGTCCTTTGGAGTTTGTCGAGTGCGCAACCGACTGGCACGCGTGTGCCATCGCAATGGCGGGCTTTCGCCGGCAGCGCGTGCGTCGTGCGTGGCAGGTCCGTTTCGAGCGTTGCGTCAGCGGTAGACCACGTCGTCGGCGGCGGCACGCTCGAACTCGTACATGCCCGTCCACACCACCGCACCGGTTTCCGCATCCACCAGTTCGAAGGCGATCTGGTTGTAGCGCTGCACCACGCCGCTGCGCGGGTCGCGGGCGTCCTGGGTCATGATCGCGCCCGCCAGGAAGTAGTCGACACCGGCCTGGGCACCGGTCATGCCGGTGGTACCCACGTCCGTGACGCCCTCGCGCTTGAGCTCGCGCTGCTTGGCCACCATGCCGGCGTAGCGCTGGCCGATGAAGGTCATGCGGCCTTGGGAGGCGCGGTTGAGCTCGGTCATCAGACGCTGGGTAATCATGCGTCGGTTGATGATCTGCGAGCCCTCGTTATGGAACTCCTGCTCGTCGATCAGGATCCGCGGCGGCTTGTTCAGACCGTTGAGGAACCCGCTGGCGAACAGGTCGCGCGCCATCTGGTTGGTCATCGACTGGATGTCGTGGGCTTCGATGCCCACACCGGTGACCAGCCCCTTCTGGGACGGGTCCAGCTCGCGTGTCTGGACCCCGTTGCGGTTCTCGAGCTTCCGCTCCCGCGCCTGGGCGTCCGCGCCGGTCAACAGCAACGCCGCAACCGCCAGCCACAGGCCGGCCTGAATGTAGGTCGTGCTCAAGATTTCCCCCTGATCCATTACCCGTCCGGCAGGCATTGCGACATCAAGCAACACACCGGGTGGCGCTGCCTCCCGCGGGCAGCGCCGAAGTGGATCACGCCCCCGGGCGGGAGTCGTTTCCGAAGTGCTGAAAACTTCTGAAAAGTTATGAACGCCGGGCGTGCGCCGCGATCGTGCGACGTACAAGCGCCAACCTTGCCGCGGAGCGTCAGCCTTCGGGCTGCAGCTTTCGGTTGCGCCCATCGTGTCGAGTTGCCGGGACGATATTGAAGGTGCACCCTTCGCGTTCATTCACCGCCCCTGTTCGATAACCGCATGAAGCCCGCCCTGCTCGCCCTCTGCCTGCTCAGCCCAGCCACATTCGCGTGCGAGACATCGCACCTGCCCTTGTCTGGCGCCGTAAGCGTGACGACCTGCTCGCCGAAGCAGGGCTCAGCCGACTGCGTCTACTCCGGCAAGGCGCTTCAGAAGTACATGGAGGCGGTGCCCGACAGCGACTCGCTCTTCACCATCGGCCTGCAGGCGAGTCCCTGGCGCATGTACGACGGAGCGATGCGGATCCTCACCGCCGACGACCTGGCGGACGTCGTGAGGCCCCAGCTCGACGGCAAGCTGGAGCGGGTCGAGCTGATCGGTTCGTGGACAGGCGTGTCGCCCGGACCGGGCGTGCCATCGTTGGCCGATCAGGTGTCGAAGGCCCTCGGCGGCTTCCCGGTCACGGGCGAGGACGGCTTCCTGTGGCTGGCCAAGGACGGAACTCGCCGCACCACGCGCCAGGCATTCACCATGCGCGAGGGCGCTGGCTCCTATTACCTGCCCGAGGGCTCCGAGGTGTTGGCGCCTCTCGTGGCGGGATGGCCCGCCTTCGTGCAGGACCAGATCCCCGAAGATGACGCCAACATGCTTACCCTCGCCGCCGCCGGCTGGGACGTTTTCTTCCTTTGCCCGGACAAGGCACTCGCCGGCTTCGAGTACGCCGCGACCAAGGGCAGCGCCATCGCCGCCTACAACGCCGCGCTCATGCGCCTTGAGCGCGGCACCGACGCAGACCGAGCCGCTGCACTCGCACTGCTACAGCGCGGCGCGGCGCTGGGCGACGACAAGTCGCGCATGCGGCTAAGCGTCGAGAGCGCGCGCAAATAGGCGCTCGGGTTGGCCGAAATGCGGGAGCTGCCTGAGCCCGGCCGCAATGTGGCTTGGGCTTGAACGAATCGCCGACATGTCACAGCGCGATTCGGATAGTGACTGGAACGGGGAACCGTGAAGCTGAAGCATCCGCTTCCCGGAGCTTCCACACATGAAAGCCCTGCCCTTCCTCTGTGCATTTGCTGTCCTGCTGCACAGCCAACCCGCCCTCGCCGACTGCACGCTGGCCTTCGCCCCTGCGCAGGTCCGGCATGCGGCCAGCCAGCACTATTACCGTTCACCGAGGCGGGACTCGATACCGCCCGGGCATCTTCCGCCGCCTCGCTCAGGCCTTCCGCTTCCGAGTGACGCTGGTCACGAGCGCAATCAGGCCACCCAACCCTCCCATCACGAGAATGCGGCCCCATTCCAGGCCCAGGGCGCCACTGCGCGGTAGTGTCGAGGCAACATCGCCCGGATTCTTCGCGATCACGTCTGCGGCCCAGCTTCGTGCAACGCGCTTGCTCCAGTCCAGGTCCTCCGGACCGCCGTACACGTCCGCCGCTGCCTGCCCAAGCCAGGCCAAGCCAGGCCAAGCCAGACCAGGCCGAAATGCTAGGTCCTGGCGTCAAACCCCTTCAGACCTCGTCACCTGACACTGGCCGGATCAAAGTGCGGGTTCTCGATGACGCCCAGCCTGTTGCCGAACGGGTCGGTGACCGCGCCCACCCGGATGCCGCCGCCAACGTCAGTCACCGGATCCAGTGGCGTAGCGCCCAGTTCGACGAGCCGTGCAAACGCCTGTGATGCATCCGCCACGCCCCACAGCGGCTGCGGCCCCGACACACCCGCCTGGCCATCCGGTATCAGGCCAAGCTCGAAACCGCCAACGTTGAAGCCAACGTAGAACGGCTCATCGAAGTACGGCGACAAGCCAAGCACCTGCGCGTACCACGCCTTCGCAGCCACCAGGTCGCCCGCCGGGTAAATGGCGGTACGCAAGCCAAGGATCAAATGCCTTCTCCAGAAGTTGGCGACGAAGCATGGTAGCGCGCTCCAGCCGGAATCAAGCCGAGCGCCATTGGACCGGCGCTCGCAATGTGCGATCAGCCCGCCCCTCAGAACTCCTGCCAATGCGCATCGGCGACACTGGCGACGGCGCGCTGCGGGCGTGCATTGCTGATCGGCGGCGCCCTGCGCAGCGAAATCGGTGGTGACTGTGCGGGCGCGCGCACCGTTCCATCGCAGGACACCCGGAACGCCGACACCGTGTCGGCCAGCTGGCCGGCCTGTTCTTCCATGCCGCGCGCCGCGGCCGATGCCTGTTCCACCAGCGCCGCGTTCTGCTGCGTGCCTTCGTCCATTTGCAAGATGGCCTGGTTGACCTGCTCGATGCCCGCGCTCTGCTCCTGCGAGGCGGCACTGATGTCGGCGATGATGTCGGTCACCCGCTTCACGCTGGTGACGATCTCGCCCATGGTCCTGCCGGCGCTCTCGACCAGCTTCGTGCCGGCACCGACCTTCTCGACCGAGTCGCTGATCAGCGTCTTGATCTCCTTGGCCGCAGCCGCGGAACGCTGGGCGAGCGAGCGAACCTCCGACGCCACCACTGCGAAGCCCCGACCCTGCTCGCCGGCACGCGCGGCTTCAACCGCCGCGTTGAGGGCCAGGATGTTGGTCTGGAACGCGATGCCATCGATCACGCCGATGATGTCGACGATCTTCTTCGACGAGTCGCTGATCTGCGACATCGTGGTCACGACGCCGTTGACGACGTCGCCACCCTTGACCGCCACCTCCGACGCGCCCGCGGCCAGGTGGCTCGCCTGGCGGGCATTCTCGGCGTTCTGGCGCACCGTGCTGGTCAGTTCTTCCATCGACGAGGCGGTTTCCTCCAGCGACGCGGCCTGCTGCTCGGTGCGCTGTGAGAGGTCGCTGTTGCCGTGGCTGATCTCGCGCGCCCCCATGTTGATCGCATCCGCGGCGACCTTGATCTGTTCGACGATGCCGGCCATGGTTTCGACCAGCGAGTTGACGCCGCCACAGAGGTCGGCGATCAGGCCCGACTTGCCGTCCAGGCAGATGCGGCGCGTGAGGTCGCCTTCATGAGCGGCATCGACGATTTCACGCGTCTGTCCCACTGCCAGCTCCAGCGCCTGCGACGCCTGCACCTGCGCGGTGATGTCGGTGGCGTACTTGACCACCTTGAACGGCTTGTCATTCATGTCGAAGATCGGGTTGTACGAGGCCTGGATCCAGATCTCGCGCCCGCCCTTGCCGATCCGCTTGTATTGACCCGCGTCGTGCTCGCCGCGTCCGAGCTTCTCCCAGAACAGGCGGTACTCCTGGCTCTGGCGGTACTTCGGCTCGGCAAACATCGAATGGTGCTGGCCGCGGACCTCGTCGAGCGCGTAGCCCATGGCGCCCAGGAAGTTGTCGTTGGCGCTGAGGATCCTGCCGTCCAGCGAGAACTCGATGACGGCCTGGGCCTTGCCGATCGCGGCAAGCTGCCCTTCGAAATCGGCGGACTGCAGTTTCTGGGCGGTGATGTCGGTGGCGTACTTGATCACCTTGCGGGGCCGGCCGGTGACATCCAGGACAGGGTTGTACGACGCGTGAATCCAGACCTCACGGCCGCCCTTGCCCAGGCGCCGATACTGGCCGGCGTCGAACTCGCCGCGGCCCAGCTTGGCCCAGAAGGCGCGGTACTCCGGGCTCTGCGCGTAGCCGGCATCGACGAACATGCTGTGATGGCGACCCTTGATCTCGTCGAGGGCGTAACCCATCGCGGACAGGAAGTTCTCGTTGGCGTGCAGGATGGTGCCCTGCAGGTCGAACTCGATGACGGCCTGCACGCGATTGATCGCGGCCACCTGGCCCTCAAGGTCAGCCAGTCTCGCGGCGGCGGAGCGGGACGCTTCTGAAGGAATGTTCCGTCGGCCGGACATGGCCGACAGCACGGACGACAACAGACCGCCTCGGGCGGCATCAAGGTTTTGCGTAACCATCAGTGATCCTCGTACTACTGGTGACAACGCCAATCGGCGCGTGGGTCTCCACGAAGATCGCCTTGGGAGGCGGCGAACCCTGGGAACAGGAAAGGTGAACTCTCTCGCCTTCATCGGCACAACGCAGCGGAACTTGAGCCAAAAAAAAACGCGCCGGGCGTCGGCGCGTTTCTTTATATGCATGCCGGCAGGAAATGCCGGCCGCAGATGCACTCGATCAGAGCGCGAAATCCAGGCGAACCTTGCCGCGACCGCCGCCCGGGGCGAACTGCCACTGCTTGACCGCCTTCACCGCGGCGGCTTCGAAAGTACGCGCCGGCTTGGCGTTGACCACCGAGACGCTGGCGACGTTGCCGGACTCGTCAACGACGAACTCGACTTCCACGTAACCCTGCGTACCAGAACGTGCGGCATCCGCCGGGTACTGCGGGTCAACTCGCTTGATGGGCTTGAGGTCGGCCGACGCCGGTGCGGCGAAGGACAGGATCAGCGCGGCAAGGCCGGCAGCAATGAGGGTGGGACGACGCATGAGGCACTCCTTTGGGGTTGGATTCGTGACGACATCCCCTGCATCGGCCGCCTTGGCGAATTCTTTAGCGCGCCCGATCAGGTCCGTATGAAGTCCTGAGCCTGCTCATTGGCCGCGAACCTAAAGTTTCCGCCGCCCGCGCCGATGCCGGGAGTGTCGACCCGCAACGGGTCCGTCCTGAACCCGAGGCCCTTCCAATGTCCGTTCGCCCCCCTTCCCCTTATCTGGATCGATTCCTGGCTCCGGCTACACAGCTGATGGCGCGCCTGCGCTTCAGTCAGAAGGCAATGGTGATCGGAACGGCCTTCATGCTGACCTGCGGCGTGCTCGCCGGCATCCTGATCAACCGTTCGAACGCCGAGATCGCCGCGGCCCGCATGCAGCATGAGGCCAGCAACGGCCTGGGCCACCTGCAAGGCGCGATGCTGGCGGTGCAGGATCATTCGCAGCTGGTGGCGCGCCGCGCCGCCAAGGACACGGTGAGCGACCAGGCGCTGGCCAAGGCCGCCGACGCCGTCGATGCCGAATTCGACGCAGTCGCCTCCTGGCAGAAGGACAAGCTTGCCGACGCACCGCTCCAGGCGCCGCTTCAGGCGGCCCGTGCAGCGTGGGCGAAGGCCCTTGAGGCTGACAAGGACGCCGCCCAGGCCGTGACCGCGCACAACGCCGCGATCCGCAAGATCGGCGAACTGATGGGCCAGCTGGCCGACCACACCGGTCTGGCCCAGGCGCAGAACGCGCCGGTCCTGTACATGGGCCACGCCGGCACCGACTGGATCCCGACCCTGGCCGAGTACACCGCGCAGCAGTCGCTGGTCGGCGTGCGCGTGCTCGGCGAAGGCGCCATCTGGGTCGACGACCGCACCAACCTCGCTGTGTCGCGCAACATGCAGGACTACGTGCGCAGCCGCATCGAGCTCGAGTACAAGGACGCCGCCGAAGGCCTGCCGCAGCTGGCCACCACCGCCGGCAAGCCGCTGAGCAGTGCGCTGGCCGCCGTGGCCAAGCAGAACGAGCTGATCCAGCTCCACATCCTCGACGCCGAAACCCCGGTGCTGCCGGTCAAGGTGATGGCCGCCCGCGCCGATGCGACCCGCCTCGCCCTGGCCGCCGCAATGTCCGCCGCCAACCGCTCGCTGGCGATGGCCACGAACACCGAGATCGCGCGTCTGCAGCGTCGCACTGCCCTCACCCTGGGCGCCTGCGTGCTGATCCTGGCGCTGTCGGGCTACCTCTTCCTGGGCTTCAGCCGCGGCACGCGCTCGTCGCTGCAGAGCGTCATCGGCGTGTCGCGCAAGATCGCCGACGGCCGCCTCGACAACAGCATCGTCATTGACGGCCGCGACGAAGTGGCCGAGCTGATGACCGCGATGTCGCAGATGCAGACGCAGCTGAAGTCCAACATCGAGGAAGAACGTCGCGTCGCCGACGAGAACCTGCGCATCCGCAACGCGCTCGACGACGTCGGCACCAACGTGCTGATCGCCGACAACGATCGCCAGATCATCTACATGAACCAGTCGATCGCGGCGATGCTGGCCAACGCCGAGTCGGACATCCGCAAGGACCTGCCGCACTTCGAGGCGCGCCGACTGCTGGGCGCCAGCATGGACGTGTTCGACAAGGAGCCGGGCTACCAGAAGCGCATGCTCGATGCCCTGCGCGAGCGTTACGCCACGCGCATGGTCATCGGCGGCCGGACGTTCTCGCTGGCAGCTTCTCCGATCATCAACGCCAGCGGCGAGCGCCTTGGCTCGGTCGTGGAATGGTGCGACCTCACCGCTGAAGTCGCGGTCGAGGCCGAGATTGCCGGCATCGTCCAGGCCGCGGTCGAGGGCGACTTCTCCCACCGCATCGCGATCGAGGGCAAGGACGGCTTCGTCAAGCTTCTCGCCGAAGGCATCAACCAGCTGCTGGAAACCAATGCCGCGGCACTGGACGACGTCGTGCGCGTGCTCTCGGCTCTGGCCCAGGGCGACCTCACCCAGACCATCGACGCCGAGTACCGCGGCACGCTGGCGCAGATGAAGGACGACGCCAACAGCACCGTTGCCCAGCTCAGCCGCATCGTCGGCGAGATCCGCCAGGGCAGCGACGCCATCAGCGCCGCCGCCGGCGAGATCGCCGCGGGCAACAACGACCTGTCGCAGCGCACCGAGCAGCAGGCCGCGTCGCTGGAAGAAACCGCCTCGTCGATGGAAGAGCTCACCTCGACCGTCCGCCAGAACGCCGACAACGCCCGCCAGGCCAACCAGCTGGCGCTCGGTGCGGCCGACGTCGCCTCGCAGGGTGGCCAGGTGGTGGGCCGCGTGGTCGACACGATGAGTGCGATCAACACCGCCTCCAAGAAGATCGTCGACATCATCGGCGTCATCGACGGCATCGCGTTCCAGACCAACATCCTGGCGTTGAACGCCGCGGTTGAAGCCGCACGTGCCGGTGAACAGGGCCGCGGCTTCGCCGTCGTCGCCGCCGAAGTGCGCTCGCTGGCGCAGCGTTCGGCCGGTGCCGCCAAGGAGATCAAGCAGCTCATCACCGACTCGGTCAACCGCGTCGAGGAAGGCTCGACCCTGGTCGACCAGGCCGGCCGCACGATGGGCGAGATCGTCACCAGCGTG
>DATDBI010000053.1:0-1005 GCA_036524915.1 Lysobacter sp.
GGATGCCCACACTGCGCGGGAGTCCTCGAAGGAGTAATCCCCGTGGTGCAGTATATCGAGGAACTGCCCGAGGTTCGCCCGCACGTCACGCGGCTAAAGACCTATGAGGGACACTGTCCACGGTGTGACCGGATGGTACGCAGCACCCATGCCCGTCAGACCAGTCATGCGGGCGGCTGTGCCGGAGTGCAGCTCGGAGCCCGCGCCCTTGCGGTGGCCGCCGAGCTCAAGCACGGCATGGGGCTGACACTGCGCAAAACCTGCCAGAGCCTGAAACGGTTTTGCAACCTGCAAATCAGCGCCGGCGGCCTGGCACAAGCCTTCCAGCGCATGGCCGGCAAACTGGCTGCCGAAGAGGGCGCATTGATCGATAGGCTGGCCCAGGCGCCCGTCGTCCACAGCGACGAAACCAGTTGGTGGAAAAACAGCACTTCCTGCAGCCTATGGGTCTTTGCCACGCCGGGCAGCGAAGGACTCACCCTTTATCGTGTGGTCGATCACCGGGACCGGGCCACCTTCCACGATATCCTGCCGCCCGACTATCCCGGGCTGCTCATCAGCGACTGCCTGTCTGTCTACGACGGCGCGACGGCCTATCAGCACAAATGCTATGCCCATCACCTCAAAGCGCTCAAGGTGGCCCAAAGAGATCAATCACCATCCAGGGCCTCCGTCGAAGACTGGGTGGGCCGGGCGAGAGCCTTCTTTGAAGACGCGATGGCCTTAAAGAAACAACTGCCCGAACTCGACGAAGCGCAGGCGCAGACCCACCGCGTCCTGCTTGAGAGCCGCGCCAACGCGCTCTTTGCCAATCCGCGCGGCGACCCCGCACAGGAACGCTTTCGCAACCGCATCGCCAAACAGCGCGACCACCTGTTGAGCTTCCTGGGTCATCCCCAGGCCGAGGCTACCAACAACCTCGCGGAACGTCAGCTGCGCGGCGCAGTCATCGCGCGAAAGCTTTCCTGCGGCAACAAAACCAACCGGGGAGCCGCCGCCTGGCAA
>DATDBI010000054.1:0-13312 GCA_036524915.1 Lysobacter sp.
GCGTCGTCCACCGCGCCGGGGATTGCGCAGCAGCGGGCCATGGATGGCCCGCGCCCCGCATCGGACAGGATGTCCGATTAAGGGGCGGAGCAATCCCCCGCCCGGCGGACGACGCCCCGCCGGAGCAGCAACCCGTCACCCCTTCAAACCATCAGAAGTCGTACCGAGCCGCTAGCGTGTACTGGCGCGGCGCACCGTAGAAACCGGTCAGCACGCCGAGGGCGGCGTTGAGGTTGTAACCGGTGGTGCGGTACTCCTTGTCGGCCAGGTTGGTGCCCTGCAGCGACAGCGACCACGCATCATCGATGCGCCAGATCACGCCGGCATTGACCAGCCCGTAACCGTCCTGCGTGATCGGCAGCGCACCGGTGCGGACGATCTCGGTGGTGGCGACCACGTCGCTCTGGTAGCTGTAACCCACGCGCGCCGACAGATTGCCACCGTTCGACAGATCGGTGCGGTACTCCAGATTGATGGCACCGGAGAAGTCCGGAGCGTTGGTGAACTCCTGCTCGTCGGCGATGTTGACCCCGGCGTAGATGAACTCGTCGTACTTGGCGTCGAGCCAGGCCAGGTTGCCGCTGATCAGCCAGTTCTTTGTCGGCAGCCACTGGTACTCGACTTCCACACCCTCGACCGTGCCCTGGCCGGCATTGGTGAAATCGCCGAAGAACGCATCGTTGGTGCCGTCGCCGTTGCTGTCGTAGGACGTGAACACCGACAACTGGATGTCCTCGTACTTGTTGTGGAACGCGGCCAGGTTCAGGAACAGCGTCTGGTCCATGAACGCCATCTTGCTGCCGATCTCGAAGCTGTCGACCGACTCGTCATTGAACGGCTCGGCCGAGCGCGGCACCGCGGTGGCCTGCGCGCGGATGTTGAAGCCGCCCGACTTGAAGCCGCGCGAGGCCAGACCGTAGACCATGATGTCCGGGGTGATCTGGTAATCCAGCGAGATCTTCGGCGAAGTGTTGTCAAAGCCGATGCGCTTGTCGAAGTTGGCCGCGATCGGAGTCGGATTGTTGGCCGCGCAGCGCGCCGCCAGCACCGTGAAGGTGGCATTGGTGTAGCAGCGGTTGAGCACCACCGCATGCTTCTTCTCGTCGGTGTAACGGGCGCCCACGTCGAGCTTGAGCTTGTCGGTCAGGTCGAACGTCCAGTCCGCGTACAGCGCCAGCGCGTCGGTATAGACCGTGCCATGGGTGTCACCGAAGGACAGGTTGAAGAAGTTGTTGAGGACCTGGCCGCCGGCCTCGCCGTCGAAGGAGTAGATGCCGACCACGCCGCGCGAACGGCCGCCGCCATCGTAGTTCACCTGCAACTCGTTGGTGATCTGCTCGTCGGCGTAGAACGCCTTCACGTCGGCAACCTTGTTGGGCAGCGTGTCGAAGTCGATGTTGGTCTCGGTGTCGGACTCGCGCTTGGCCAGGATGTACTTCAGGCCCCAGTTTTCGTTGATGCGCCAGTTGACGGTGGCCGAGGCACCCTTCATCGACGTGTCGTTGACATTGGGCATGCCGCTGCGGATGTCGTAGCGGCTGTCCAGCGGCAAGAAGCCCGGTGCGAAGCGGTTGGGCGCCAGCATCTTGGCACCGCGCACACCGGACTGGTCGTCCATCCAGTCATAGGCGAACTGGATGTTGAGGTCGTCGCTGATGTACGCACCCAGCTGGCCACGCAGCGCCAGCACTTCCTTGTCGCTCACTTCCTGGCCGCTGAACAGGTTGTCGCCGTAGCCATCGCGGTTGAAGCTGCCCACCGCCAGGCGACCGCGCAGCGCGCCGTCACCAACCGAGGCGCCCAGCGAGGCCTTCACGTCAAGCTGGTTGTAGTTGCCCACCGTGACCGAGACCTGGCCTTCCGGCACGACCGGCAGGCCGCGCGAGATGTACTTGATCGCGCCGCCGATGGTGTTCTTGCCGTACAGCGTGCCCTGCGGGCCGCGCAGCACTTCGATGCGCTCCACGTCGAACACATCGAGCAGCGCACCCTGCGGACGCGCGATGTAGACATCGTCCATGTACATGCCAACGCCCGGATCGACGCCCCACAACGGATCGGACTGGCCGACGCCGCGGATGTAGGCGGTGACCGTGCTGCTGGAACCGCGGGCGGCGTAGATGGTCAGGTTGGGCACCTGCCCGTCGAGGTCGCTGAGGTCTTCGATGTTGAGCTTGTCGAGAGCGTCGGCGGTGAATGCGGTGACCGCGACCGGCACTTCCTGCAGCGTCTCTTCACGCTTGCGGGCCGTCACGGTGACGCCGCCGAGCGTCGTGGCCTGCGCGTCGCTGGCCGGTGCGGTGGTCGTTTCCTGGGCGAAGGCGGCCGGCGCCAGCAGGGCGAAGGCAATGGCGATGCTCAGGCTGCTTCGGGTTTTGTTGTTGCTGCGATTCATGGTGACGCTTTCTCCCCAGTCCCAAATCGTTGGCCGCGGCCCGGCGGGTGTGCCGGAAGCGAAATGAACGACGAGTCCCTCCCCCGTCATGCTGGCAAGCCTAGGACCGGGGGCCGTGCCGCGCTGCTGTACCTTCGGACAATGCCGGCGACCGGCGCCGTTGCGGAGACTGCACGCCTACAAGGGGCACTGGCACAGCCAACCCACACGCTTCAACAAGGACCGGGGAATGGCATTTCTGATCGTGCTGGCCGCACTGTGCTTCCTGATGTTCGTGGCCTACCGCGGCTACAGCGTGATCCTGTTCGCGCCCGTGGCCGCGCTCGGCGCGGTGCTGTTGACCGACCCGTCGCTGGTCGCGCCGATGTTCACCGGCTTGTTCATGGACAAGATGGTCGGCTTCCTGAAGCTGTACTTCCCGGTGTTCCTGCTTGGCGCGGTGTTCGGCAAGCTGATCGAGCTGTCGGGCTTCTCCAAGGCGATAGTGGCCGCGACCATCCGCCTGTTCGGCGCGGGCCGGGCGATGCTGTCGATCGTGGTCGTGTGCGCGCTGCTGACCTACGGCGGCGTGTCGCTGTTCGTGGTGGTGTTCGCCGTGTACCCCTTCGCCGCCGAACTGTTCCGCCAGAGCGACATTCCCAAGCGCCTGATCCCCGGCACGATCGCGCTGGGCGCCTTTACCTTCACGATGGATGCGTTGCCGGGCACGCCGCAGATCCAGAACATCATCCCGACCACGTTCTTCGGCACCAACACCTGGGCGGCGCCGTGGCTTGGCACGATCGGCGGCGTCTTCATCCTGGCCGTCGGCCTGCTCTACCTCGACTGGCGGCGTCGAACCGCGCTTGCTGCCGGCGAAGGCTATGGCCAGCAGCTGCTCAACGAGCCCGCACCGTTTGCCGGCGGCACCCTCGCCCATCCGTTGGTCGCGATTCTGCCGCTGGTGCTGGTGGGCGTGGTCAACAAATTGCTGACGGTCGCCATCCCGCATTTCTACGGCGAGGCGCACAGCTTCGACCCGGCGGTGATCGGCAGCGCCGCGCCGGTCGTGCAGGAAGTTTCCAAGGTGGCCGCGATCTGGGCCGTGCAGGGCGCGCTGCTGGTCGGCATCCTTGCCGTCCTCGCATTCGCCTGGAAGCCGGTGATGGCCAGTTTCGCCGAAGGCAGCAAGTCCGCGATCGGCGGCGCGTTGCTGGCGGCGATGAATACCGCCTCCGAGTATGGATTCGGTGCCGTGATCGCCGCCCTGCCCGGCTTCCTGGTGGTGGCCAATGCGCTGGCCGCGATTCCCAACCCGCTGGTCAACGAGGCCATCACCGTGACGGCGCTGGCCGGCATCACCGGTTCGGCCTCGGGCGGCATGAGCATCGCCCTGGCGGCGATGGCCGAAACGTTCATCGCCAACGCCACTGCCGCCGGCATCCCGATGGAAGTGCTGCACCGCGTAGCGGCGATGGCCTCCGGCGGCATGGACACCCTGCCGCACAACGGCGCGGTGATCACGCTGCTGGCGGTCACCGGCCTGAGCCACCGCCAGGCCTACAAGGACATCTTCGCGATCACCCTGATCAAGACCGCGGCGGTGTTCGTGGTGATCGGAATGTTCTACGCCACCGGACTGGTCTGAGGTTCGATCGGCAACGAGACCGTCACCACGGTCGGATCGTCCGGATTGACGGTGGTGGTGAAGCCCAGGCGCCGGCACATGTCGAGCATCGTGCGGTTCTCCTGCAGCACCTCGCCCTCGATCGAGCGCAGGCCCAACCAGCGTGCGTACTCGATGATGGTCTGCATCAGGCGCCATCCCAGGCCCTGGCCCTTCAGGTCGGAGCGCACCAGGATCCCGTACTCGCCATGGTCGTAGTTGGCATCGGCATGCAGGCGCACCGCGCCGAGCATCTGTCCATCGTCCGGGTCGATCGCCACCAGCGCGATCGAGCGCGCGTAGTCGAGCTGGGTCAACTGGGCGATGAACTCGTGGCTGAAGTGGCGGATGGTCTGGAAGAAGCGCAGGCGCAGGTCCTCGTCCGTCACCCTGGTGAAGAACTGGCGGAAAAGGTCGTCGTCCTCAGGCCGTACCGGCCGCAGGAACGCGGTCGTCCCATCGGACAGTTGGAGCGTGCGTTCCCACTCCTTCGGGTACGGTCGGATCGCAAAGCGCGGGTGGCCCGGCCCCTTGTGCAGCCTGCGCGTCGGTGACACGCCGATGCGTGCATCCACCGCGATGATGCCGTCGCGATCGGCCAGCAGCGGATTGATGTCGACCTCGCGGATTTCCGGGAGGTCGGCGACCAGCTGCGCCAGCTTCACCAGCGCCAGCGCGACCGCACGCTCATCGGCCGCAGGCACGTCACGGTAGGCCTTGAGGATGCGCGACACGCGCGTGCGCTCGATCATTTCGTGGGCCAGGCGCAGGTCCAGCGGCGGCAGTGCCAGCGCCTTGTCGTCGATCACCTCCACGGCCGTGCCGCCGCGACCGAATACGATCACCGGCCCGAACGTGTCGTCGTCGACCATGCCGATGATCAGCTCGCGCGCGCGCGGCCGCACGATCATCGGCTGGACGGTCACGCCGTCGATACGCGCGTCCGGCCGTGCATCGCGTGCGCGCTGGAGGATGGCCTGGGTGGCTTCGCGCACCGCCTGCGCGGTGAACAGGTTCAGGCGCACGCCGTCGACATCGGACTTGTGGCTGATGTCGGGCGAGAGGATCTTGACCGCAACCGCGGCCCCGCCCGCAAGCAGCGGCGCGGCCACCTGCACGGCCTCTTCGGCATCGCGCGCCGGCAAGGTCGGCGTGATCTCGATGCCGTACGCACCCAGCACCCGCGCAACCTCCATCGGGTCCAGCCAGGCCCGGCCCGAGGCGAGGGCCGCATCGACCACCGCGCGCGCCGCCGCCGTGTCGACGGCGAGGTTGTCTGGCAGGCTGGGTGGCGTCTCCATCAACGCCTGCTGGGCTTCGCGATGGCGCACCAGGTACATGAAGCCGCGAACGGCATCGGATTCGGTGGCGTAGGTCGGGATCCGCGCGGCGTTGAGGCGGGCGATCGCGCGTTCGTCGTTGCCGAGCCAGACCGCGAACACCGGCTTGCGATTGCCGGCCTTCTTTGCATTCGCCTTGGCCTCGGCCAGTGCCTGCGCGCGGCTGTCGGCGGAGATCAGCGCCGTCGGCGCATTCAGCGCCAGCACCGCATCGTTGCCCGGATCGGCCAGCACCGCGCTGACGGCTTCGGTGTAAGCGGCATGGTCGGCATCGCCATTGATGTCGACCGGATTGGTACGCGGCCACAGCGACGACGCGACCGCGCCGAGCTGTTGCACGGTCTGCTCGGACAATGGCGCCAGCGTGCCGCCCATGTCGACCAGGCGATCGGCGGCGAGCATGCCGGTGCCGCGGCCGTTGGCGAAGATCGCCAGGCGACGGCCCGGGAAGGTGTCCGTCCGTCCCAGCGTCTCGGCCGCTGAAAACAGTTCATTGAGCGCGAGCACGCGCAGCATGCCGGCGCGATGGAACGCGGCGGCATACACCGCGTCGGGCGAGGCCAGCGCCGCCGAATGCGTGCTGGCACCTGTGCTGCGTCGTGCATGGCGATCGGACTTCACCACCACCACCGGCTTCAACCGCGCCGCCGCGCGCGCCGCCGACAGGAACTTGCGCGCGTCGCGGATCGATTCGACGTAGAGCAGGATCGCCCGGCTGCGGCGATCGCGTGCGAAAAAATCCAGCAGGTCGGCGAAGTCGACATCGAGCGCATCGCCAAGCGAGGCCACCGCGGAGAATCCGATCGATCGACTGGCACCCCACTCCACCAGGCCGGCGGCAATGGCGGCCGATTGCGAGATCACGGCGAGGTCGCCAGGCAGTGCCGCGTGCCCGGCGAAGCTGGCATTGAGGCGCGCATGCGGCGCGAGGATGCCCAGCGAATTCGGTCCCACGATGCGCAGGCTGTGCGCGCGCGCCACGCTGGCCAGTTCGGCCGCCGGCGACAGCGCGCCCTGGCCCATGCCGGTGTTGAGCACCACTGCCGCGGATGCGCCCTTGGCCGCCGCGGCGCTGGCGAAACGGGGCACCAGTGCGTGCGGCGCCGCGATCACGACCAGCTCCGGCGTCCACGGCAGATCCTGGATCCGCGACACCGCCGGCACGCCTTCGATGGCGTCGAAGTTCGGATTGACCAGTCCGATCCGGCCGGCAAAGCCGCCATTGACGAGATTGCGCAGCACCGCCCGGCCAGCCGACTGCTCGCGCGTGCTGCCGCCGACGACCGCGACCGACGCGGGGCTGAAAACGGATTGAAGGGAGTAGGTGCTCATCGGCTGCCGTCGAGTTGCTGCCCCTACGATAGCCGGGCGGCTGTTCAATGGCCCTGCACGGCGTTAGTATTTTAACTAACAGGCCGATCGACAGCGGCCGTTCGCCCGCCACCTTGACCGTCCCCGCCCGCAAGATCCTCCACGTCGACATGGACGCCTTCTACGCGTCGGTCGAGCAGCGCGACGACCCGTCCCTGCGAGGGCTGCCGGTGGTCGTGGCGTGGCGCGGGGCCCGCTCGGTGGTCTGTGCGGCCAGCTACGAGGCGCGCAGGTTCGGGGTGCGCTCGGCCATGCCGGCGGTACGCGCCGAGCGCCTGTGCCCGCAGGCGGTGTTCGTGCCGCCGGACTTCGTCCGCTACAAGGCCGTCTCGCGGCACGTGCGCGAGATCTTCGCCCGCCACACCGACTTGATCGAACCGCTCTCGCTGGACGAGGCCTACCTCGACGTCACCACCACCCGGACCGGCCTGGCCACGGCCACCGAGACCGCCGAAGCCATCCGCACGGCGATCCGCGAGGAGACGCAGCTGACGGCGTCGGCCGGCGTGGCGCCCAACAAGTTCGTGGCCAAGATCGCCTCCGACTGGCGCAAGCCCGATGGCATTTTCGTGGTCCGCCCGCACCAGGTCGAAGCCTTTCTTGCGCCGCTTCCGGTCGGCCGCCTGCCCGGCGTCGGCAAGGTCAGCGAGCAGCGACTGGCCGAGCTCGGCATCGCCACCGTCGCCGACCTGCGCACGCTCGGTGGCGCCGAGCTGGAAAAGCACTTTGGCCGCTGGGGCCGGCGCCTGCACGAGCTGTCGTTCGGCATCGACGACAACCCGGTGCAACCCGAACGCCCCACCCTGCAGATCTCCTCGGAGGACACCTTCGAGCACGACCTGCCACTGGACGATCTCGAACCGCACATCGAGCGCCTGGCGACGAAGACCTGGGACGGCTACCAGCGCGAGATCGCGCGCGACGACTCGCGCATCGCGCGCACGGTGGTGCTCAAGCTCAAGACGTCGGACTTCCGCATCCTGACCCGCAGCCTGACCCCGGCCGAGCCACCATCGTCGCTGCAGGAACTGGCGCGGATCGCCTGCGAGCTGCGCGCGCGCGTGGCACTGCCGGCGCGGACCAAGTACCGGCTGGTCGGCGTTGGGCTGTCGGGTTTCGCAGGCCGCGGGGATGACGACGTGCAGAGCGACCTGTTCGCGTCGCAGCAAGCCTGATCGCCGACCACTGCAACACTTGCCATCGTTTACGGAGCCGCTGTCAGCTCCTGGCGGTGCAGCCGTGGAACAGATCGAGCCGGGCGTCGTACTCGGGGGTGCTGACCTGCATCAGCCCGAGGACCGAGTGGAACAGGTTGTCCTGGCTCGCCGGCGCGGCGCTTTCGCGCTTCATGCAGGCCTGATCGATGCCACGCGACGCCGCCATGCCCGGCGACAGCCACATCACCATCGGCACGCGGGTCTGCGTGTCGGGCGCGATCGCATACGGGACGCCATGCAGGTACAGGCCGTTCTCGCCCAGTGATTCGCCGTGGTCGGACAGGTAGATCATCGCCGTGTCGCGGCCGCTCTGCTCGGCGAGCAGGCGGATCGTCCGCGCCAGGAAGGCATCGGTGTGGAGCACGGCGTTGTCGTAGGCATTGACGATCGCATCGCGCCTGCATTTGCCCAGCTCCGAGGTCTCGCAGGTCGGCGTGAACCTACGCAGCGACGCGGGGTAGCGCTTGTAGTAGCTGGGACCGTGGTTGCCGAGCTGGTGCAGCACCACGACCATGTCGCCGGGCTTGCGTGCCATCGCCTCGCTCAGGCCGTTGAGCATGACTTCGTCCATGCAGCCCTCGCTGTTGCACTCGCGCGGATCGGTGGCGTGCTCGAACGACTCGAACGCCAGGCCCTCGCACACGCCCTTGCAACCGGTCTGGTTGTCGCGCCACATCGTGCCGATGCCGGCGTGCTCGAGCACGTGCAACAACGTCTCGGAGTGGTTGATCTTGTCCTTGTCGTAATGCGCACGCCCGTACGGCGAGAACATGCACGGCACCGAGACCTCGGTGGCCGAGCCGCATGAGGTCATGTCGGAAAAGTTGATCGGCGCGATCCGCCGCAGTTGCGGCGTCGTGTCGCGCGCATAGCCGTTGAGGCCCCAGTTCTGCGCGCGCACGGTTTCACCGACCACCAGCACCAGCAACCTCGGCTTGGCGTCGACCGGGCGGCCGATCACCTTGGCATTGGTGCCTACGGGTGTGCGCGGGCGATTGCGACCGGCCTGGTCATCGCGCATGACCCGCACGAGCGACACGACGTAGTTACCCGGCGTGATCAGGTGGCGCACTTCGCGATGGTTGCGCATCAGCGCCGACAGGTCCTGGAACGATGCCAGCGCCGCACCCGAGGCAATCACGACGGCCAGCACGATGCAGCCCAAGCGCACCATCAGGGCGCGACCCGGCGCACGCCGGCGCAAGCGCACACGCCACAGCAGCAGCGAGGGCAGCACGCCCAGCACCAGCAGGCTCGGCACCATGCCGAACGAGATCAGTTCGCCCGACTCCTTGCCGTCGGTATGGAGGATGTTGCGCAGCATGTCGGCGTCGAGATACACCGTATACTGGCTCATGAAGTGCGATGCGACTGCCGTGACCAGCAGCAGCACGGTCAACACCGGCTTTGCCGTCCAGCGATTGAGCAGCACGCAAAGCAGGAGCATGTTCAACGCGCCGATCATCACCACCAGGCTGGCCCCGGTGCCGATGCCACGCGCGCCGTGCAGCGCACCCAGTGCGATGACTTCGCGGAAGAACGCCGTGTTGCAGAACAACGTGAAGAAGGCCGCGCCCACCAGCGCCAGCGTCTCCACCGAAATCTCGGGGCCGGCGGCAAGGAACTGGCGCAACAGTTGCGCAAAGGAAGCGGGCGACTGCGCACGATCGCGGACGACCGAGTTCATCGCGCGGCTCCCGCCGACGCGGCGCCAGGCACGGACGCGGCGTGCGACTGGGCGGGTCGGCGCCGGAACCACAGGAAGACGCCCACCGCCGAACCCCAGCAGATCGCCAGCGTCCACAGGTCATGCGACAGGAAGTGGGCACCGCGCAGTTGCTGCGAGAACCCGAACAGCAGTCCGGCGACGCCGCCGACCGCCAGGCCCATCCAGCGCCAGTTGGGACGCACCGACCACAGGAAGAAATACAGCGCCAGCCAGGCATAGCCGCCGCTGGCGTGTCCGGCGGGGAAACAGGCACCACGGGACAGGCCCAGGGGCCGCATCGCAAACAGGCCCACGTACTCGCGGGCACCGCCGTAGCGCACCAGGTCCCACGGGCAGTCCATGTTCGACCAGGACTTCACCCACGCAACCAGCGCGGTCGACAGTGCGATCGACACCAGCAGACAGCTCAGCGGACGGCGCAGGGCATCCCAGCCAGGCCGGGTGCGCGCAACGATCCAGGCCGCCAGCACGGTCAGCCAGGCCATCGTGCTCACATCGCGCCCGACCCGGTGGATGAGCTGCTCGGTGACGAAGCCGTGGCGCAACTGCCAATGGCCGCCCTGCCAGGCGTAGACCCGATCGGCCAGCCACTGGTCACCGCCCAGCACCATCGTCCACAGCACCAGCGCGGCAAACGCGATCAGCGGGAACCAGGCGTGGGTCAGGTAGAAGCGCGCGCCGGGGCCCTTGCCGGGTCGTGGCGACCAATGCGGTGCCAGCCATGAGGCGGAGCCACTGGCGGCACTGGATTTCATCGAAGGGGGGTTTTTCATCGGGACTGGATCGATCGTCGGGACGCATTCCGGGGTCGGAACGGCGGCGATGATCCAGAGCGGGTTGTCGGAAAGCGGTAGGAGTGTCCGCCACGAACGGCAAGTTCGTTTGCGTTCGTTCAGCGTCGGGGCAGCTGCACACGCAAGAGCTGATCACGCGGGCCGGCTCTGGCATTCCCTCCCGTCACAGGCCCGGAGTATCTTCGACCCGTTCCGACATGATTCCGACGGGCGCGAGCCCAAACTGCAGGGCTCGGCGCGCTGCGCGCCGCTTGCGATATGAAGGCGATTGCCTATGCGCGTTCTGGTGGTGGAAGACAATCGCAATCTGGTCGCCAACCTCTTCGACTACTTCGAAGCACGCGGCTACACGCTCGATGCGGCGCCCGACGGCCCTACCGGGCTGCACCTGGCGATCACCCAGGATTTCGATGCGATCGTGCTGGACTGGATGCTGCCGCGCATGGACGGCCGCGAAGTGCTGAGCCGCCTGCGCGACGCCGGCCGCAGCATGCCGGTGCTGATGCTGACCGCGCGCGATGAGCTGCCCGACAAGATCGCCGGCTTCCGCGCCGGCGCCGACGACTACCTGACCAAGCCCTTCGACCTGCCGGAACTTGAAGTGCGGCTGGAGGCACTGGTCGCGCGCGCAAGCGGGCGTGGCCGCAGTCGCGTGCTGCAGGTCGGCGACCTGCGCCTGGACCTCACCACGCTCGACGTCACCCGCAATGGCCAGACGCTGCATCTGTATCCGGCCTGCCGGAAATTGCTGGAAGTGCTGATGCAGGCAAGCCCGGCCGCGGTCACCCGTGATCGCCTCGAGCACGCGTTGTGGGGCGACGATCCACCCGACGGCGACATGCTGCGCTCGCATATCTACGAGCTGCGCCGCAGTGTCGATGGACCATTCGACGTGAAACTGATCCAGACCCTGCCGCGCGTGGGCTACCGCATTGCGGCCGTCGGCGCGCCTGCGGCCAGCGCGGAAGCCGGCGGGGACAACAGCCCATGAGCAAGCCCCGCACGGGCCTTCGCCGACGCATCCTGCTGGGGCTGTTCGGCTACGTCGTTGTGCTGACGGTCGCGATAATCCTGCACGGCTTCGTCGTCAACGAGCACGCCGAGCAGCTGGTCTGGCAGAGCCTGCTCGACGCCGAACTCGACCACATCGCCGAGCTCAGCCGCAAGGATCCGGATTACCACTGGGTCGACACCTCCAACATCGCCCTGTACGACGGCCGCAACCCGGCTGATGTACCGGCGTCGCTGCGCACGCTCGGGCCTGGCGTGCACGATGACATCATGGTCAACGGTATCGAACGCGTCGTGCTGGTGCGCGAAGTGGATGGCCGACCGATCTTCCTGGCGCTCGACATCACCGACCTGGAACAGCGCGAGTTCGACATGTCGCTGACGGTCATCGGCTCGGCGGTCACCATGATCGTGCTGCTGGGCATCGCCATCGCGTGGAGCGTCAACCGCCTGGTGCGGCCGCTCAGCAACGTCGCCCAGGACATCGCCCGTCTGCAACCGGACCAGTCCGGCCAGCGAATCGAGGTGCCCGCCTCGGCCAGTGCCGAGCTGGTGGTGATCGCCGACGCCCTGAACGACTACCTGCATCGCAACGATCGCTTTGTCGAACGCGAACGCACCTTCATCGACAGCGCCAGCCACGAACTGCGCACACCCATCGCGGTCATTGCCGGCGCCTGCGAGATCGCGCTGCAGCAGGCGGACGTTCCGCCACCGACACGCGCCCAGCTCAACCGCATCCAGCGCACCGCCAACGACGTGGAGCAGCTCATCTCGCTCCTGCTGGTTCTCGCCAAGGATCCGGCGCGACTGGCCCGCGTCAGCGAGCGTGTCCCGCTGGACCAGCTGCTGCCGGAAATCGTCGACGACCATCGCTACCTGACCCGCGACAAGGACCTCACGCTGACGATCGCGTCGTTGTCGCCGATCGAGGTGCTTGCGCCACTGCCCATCGTCCAGGCGGCCATCGGCAACCTGCTGCGCAATGCGATCGAACACAGCGACCGCGGCGAAATCATGATTCGCCTCGAGGCGCCGGCAACGGTCGTCATCGACGACCCCGGCCACGGCATGACGCCCGAGGAAATCAGCGCGATCTACGCCAAGGTCGCCCGCGGCGGCGGCGAGCGTCTTGGCGGTGGCATCGGCCTGGACCTGATCTCGCGCCTGTGCGAGCACCTGGGGTGGAAGCTCGACATCGCCTCCGATGAAGGGCACGGGACGACGACGACGTTGCGCTTCATTCCTTGACGGCGTGGGCCCGCCGCCGGAACAGGCAAAGCAAAAGGTTGCTCGTCGCAGGCGTAGGTCGGTGGAGTGGCGTCGTCCGCCGGGCCGGGGGTTGCCCCGCCCCTTAGGCGGACATCCTGTCCGATGCGGGGCGCGGGACATCCTTGTCCCGCTGCGGGGCAACCCCCGACCCGACGGACGACGCTTCGGCAATTCGTTACCCGGTCTTCGGTGGCCCTCACCCGAAAGCGGGAGAAGGCTGCCGTCATTCCCGCAAAGGCGGGAACCATGGAGCTGCGTACATAAGCGGCTTTGAAACCACCTGATCCTCCAGCGGGCGTCCGGGCCCGAGCTCACCGAGCGGACGCGCGAATGAGTCGAGGGCACGGACACCGCCCTGTGTCCCCGCAGCCCGAGTCCGCCCCTTGCAGCCACGCCACGCGATCATCGCGGGGAATCGGCACGCGAAGTCAATGAAACAACCGCAGCATCCGCAAGGAGGGGGTGGGGTGCATTTCGCGAACAGTTAACGGAGCGAAGCGGAGGTTCGCGCAATACACCCCACCCCCTCCCCACGCAG
>DATDBI010000055.1:0-1723 GCA_036524915.1 Lysobacter sp.
TTTGTTCGACTGCGGCCACCTTTCCGTCCCGACCGCGGGCTTTGCAGGATGACGCGCGCAGATCAAGTCAAGGCCGGCCCCTTGGGGCCGCCGCGCAGCGGCTTGGCCTTGAGTTGAGCGAGCACGTCATCATGCTTGGTCCGTCGGGCACGACAGGGGCTCCTCGTGATGGCGGTTCGGTCAGGGCATCTTCAATCCTCGCATTTGCGATCCAGGGTTCGAGCCGGTTCTGCGATCTGGGTTGCTTGCCAGACCAAACTCACATTCGGTCGTCGCGCGAGGCGACTGCACCAGGATTCCGCTTGCGGCGGGCAGGCTCGAGAGGGCGAGACCATTCTTCGTTGCGGCGTTTGAAGCCATGCAATCCATCGGTTCGTCCACCCGGATCTTCCGAGGCTGCTTCTCACCTCGGCAGATTTGGGTTATGGTCCTTTCGTTGCGTGCAGGCGGTGGAGCCTGATGCTGGTCCCGGATCAGGCGACAGGCTTCATCACGGCCCCCTCGATGACGACGCCCTGCGTGACATACTTCCACAACGCCACGAGAAGCTTGCGCGCCAGCGCCACGATCGCGCGCTTGCGGCCTTGCGGGCTTCGCTCCTTGAACCAGCGCGTCAGGGCCGAGTTCGGCTGGTGACCTATCCACAGCCAGGCGACTTGGATCATCGTGGTCCGCAGCCTGGAATTGCCGGCCTTCGACACCCCCTGTTCGTGCCGGATGCCTCCGCTTTGCCAAGGCGTGGCGGCAAGGCCGGCATAGGCGGCGACCTGGCGGCGGTTGGCGAACTGCCGATAGAACGCCTCCGACCAGAGCACGGCGGCGAAGTTGGCACCCATTCCCTTCAAGGCGAGCAGCAGAGTGACCGGGCCCGGCGCCGCCTCTTGGCTGGCAGGCGTTCTTGCCGCCGCCAGCAGGGCATCCTGCGCGGCCTCGACCGACTTGATCTGTTCCAGAAGCAGTTCGAGCCGATCGAGTTCGCGGCCGATCTGCGCCTTCAGATGCGGCGGCAGCTCCCGTCCGTCCCCGGTGCGCAACGCCTCAAGCCGCGCCCGCCGGTCGCGCCGCAGCGGTTTGTAGTCGGATATCCCCTGCGCGAACAGAAGCCCCTTGATCCGGTTCACATGCTCGATCCGCTCGGCAATCAGCGTCCGCCGCTCGCGGCAGAGCCTCCGGCGGTCTTCTTCCTCGGGCGAGGGCGCGACCACCATCGCGCAGACCCGCGGCTCGCCGCGCTTGTAGGCGAGAAGCGCCCGCAGCAGCGTCTCGCCGTCGATCTTATCCGTCTTGGCGCGCTTGCGCCGCCGCGGCACGGCGATCGAAGCCGGATCGACCACGTGGCTCTCAACGCCGTTCTGCTGCAAAACACGGTGCAGCCAGAACCCGTCCAGCCCCGCCTCCTGGATCGTGATGATCGGATAGCTTTGGCCGGTCCGGACCTCCGCCTTGCGCCGGAGCGCTGCAAACAGCTTCATCAGCCCGGCAACATCGCCGGCCGTGACGCTGTACCTGGACATCTTCTCGCCCTTGCCCGGCGACAACGACGTCACCAGCCAATTCTTTCGGCTCAGTTCCAGCGACACAAAAATTGCGCCAATATGCGTGCGGATAGCGGCCAGTCCGTCGGAAGGATGATCGAGCAACATCGTTGTCTCCAGGTTGAGTGGTTTTGCAACCTCAGTCTGGCCTCAGACTTGGTCGCTATCCACTCCCCATGGAATCTTCG
>DATDBI010000056.1:0-6308 GCA_036524915.1 Lysobacter sp.
GGTCAGCACCTGGTGCAGCTGGCGCGGATCGATCATCACCGGCAGCCGCGCGACCTTGCCGCCGGTGCGCAGGGTGTCGTGGTCGAGCGGGTGGCTCTCCAGGTACTCCTCGACGAACATGCGGGCGAACCCGACCAGTTCCACGTGCTCGGGCTTGGCCGGCTCGCGCCGGGCCATGCCGAGCACGTTCTCGACGATGCCGTTCATGCGCATCCCCTGCTGGCGGATGATCTCCAGCAGCCGGCGCTCGGCGGTCGGAATGTCATCGGACTCTTCCAGCAGCTGCACGGCGTAGTTGATTGCCGCCAGCGGATTGCGGATCTCGTGGGCGAGGCTGGCCGAGAAGCGGCCGAGCGTGGCCAGGGTCATCGACTCGGCATGGCGCGAGAGCAGCGAGGTGTCGTCGAGGAAGACCAGCACCTGGTCGCTGCCGGCCAGCAGGCGGGTGAAGCGCGGCACCACTTCGGGCAGGTCGGGCGCCAGCTGCACCGGGCTGTCGTTGTGGCTGCCTTCGTTGCGCCATTGCTGCAGGCGGCGCGCCAGCTCCGGTGCCGCCACGACCAGGCTGCGGCGGCCGTGCAGGTCGGTGCTCTCGCCTGCATCGCCGAGCAGCAGCATCGCCGCCTCGTTGGCCAGGCGGATGCAGTCGCCGCGGTCGACCAGCAGCACCCCGGTGCGCAGGCGCCGGATGATCAGCTCGTTGATCTCGCCCAGGTGCGCCGCTTCGGCGCCGCGGCGTTCGGCCAGGTCATAGCTGTCGCGCATCTGCCGGCCGAGGATGCTGGTCAGGGTGGCCACCGCCATGTAGCCGATGCCGAACATCATCGGTTCGGCCAGGGTGCGTTTGTCGAAGGAGATGTCCAGCGAGCTCCAGGCGAACTCGCCGAACAGGCCCACGACCGCGACCACCGCCGCGCCCAGACCCAGCCGGGTCGGCAGCAGCAGCGCCGCGGCGCCGACGTTGAACAACAGCATCAGCGCGATGCCGGTGCCGGCGGCCGGCATCGTGTGCATGGCCAGCAGACCGAAGAACAGGTCCGCGGCAATGCCGGTCAGGGTCTGGCTGCGCAACTCGCCGCGCTTGCCGAAGGCGAACAGCAGCGCGGCGATGAACAGGTAGGCGAGGGCGACCGAGCGCGCGCCAAGGGCATGACGCAGCGGTTCGACCAGGTCGGTGGCGGGACCAAACAGGAAGAACACCAGCAGCGCGGCCTCGAGCAGCCGGTACAGCGTGAAGAAATAGAGCTCGCGGCGCAGGGCGCGATCGGCATCGGCGGCATCGATCGGGGCAAGTCCTGGCGGCAAGCGGCTGTCCTGGCGAAGGTGGGCGGTTGGCCGGGAGTATGGGGGGCGGCGGGAGGTTGTTGCCAGATGTGGCGGTTTGGCGCGCTTCTCCTCTCCCTCGATGCCTGCGATGGCCGGGGATGAGGGGATGTTTTGCCCGAACCGCGCCGATCGGCGACAATACGGCCCCCTCGCGCTCGGCCGTGCCGGACTGCGGGGATTCTTTTCACTCCCCTCGGTGACGCATGAATTTTCACGAATATCAGGCAAAGCAGCTGTTTGCCGACTACGGCATCGCTGTTCCGGCCGGGCGCGTTGCGCGCACCCCCGACGAGGCCGTCGCGGCGGCCAAGGCCATCCCCGGCGACCTGTGGGTGGTCAAGGCGCAGATCCACGCCGGTGGCCGCGGCAAGGCCGGCGGCGTCAAGCTCGCCAGGTCCTATGACGAGGTCAAGCAGTACGCCAAGGCCATGCTCGGCACCCGCATGGAGACCTACCAGTCCGCCGGCGTCGCCCTGCCGATCGACTCGGTGCTGATCTCCGAGGGCACCGACATCGCCAACGAGCTGTACCTGTCGATCCTGGTCGACCGTTCGACCCAGTCGATCACCTTCATCGCCTCGGCCGAGGGTGGCGTGGAGATCGAGAAGGTCGCCGAGGAGAACCCGGACGCGATCAAGACGCTGCACGTGAACTACGTGCAGGGCCTGCAGCCCTACGAGTGCCGCGAGCTCGGCTTCGCCCTGGGCCTGAACGCCAAGCAGGTCGGCCAGCTGACCAAAATCATGCTGGGCCTGTACAAGCTGTTCAACGAGAAGGACCTGGCCCTGGTTGAACTCAACCCGCTGGCCATCCTCACCAACGGCGACCTCGCCGTGCTCGACGGCAAGGTCAACAGCGACGACAACGCCACGTTCCGCCACAAGGACCTGGCCGCGATGCGCGACATCCGCCAGGAAGACGAGACCGAGGTGCTGGCCAGCCAGCACGACCTCAACTACGTCACCATGGACGGCAACATCGGCTGCATGGTCAACGGCGCCGGCCTGGCGATGGCGACCATGGACGTGATCTCGCTCAACGGCGGTTCGCCGGCCAACTTCCTCGACGTCGGCGGCGGCGCAACGAAGGAGCGCGTGACCGAAGCATTCAAGTTGATCCTGTCGTCCGACAAGGTCAAGGCGATCTTCGTCAACATCTTCGGTGGCATCGTCCGCTGCGACATGATTGCCGACGGCATCATCGCCGCGGTCAAGGAAGTCG
Organism: Lysobacter sp.; assembly: GCA_036524915.1. Lineage (GTDB taxonomy): Bacteria > Pseudomonadota > Gammaproteobacteria > Xanthomonadales > Xanthomonadaceae > Lysobacter_J. The sequence goes on from DATDBI010000056.1 coordinate 2,548, forward strand.
ACGTCAAGGTTCCGGTGATCGTGCGCCTCGAGGGCACCAACGTCGAAGCCGGCAAGGAACTGCTGAAGAATTCGGGTCTGGCCATTACCCCGGCCGACGACATCAACGATGGCGCGAAGAAGGCGGTTGCCGCCGTCGCTGGCAAGTAAGGGGCCACAGACATGTCCGTTTTGATCAACAAGAACACCAAGGTGATCGTCCAGGGCTTCACCGGCTCGCAGGGCACCTTCCACGCCGAGCAGATGCTCGATTACGGCACCAAGGTCGTCGGTGGCGTGACTCCGGGCAAGGGCGGCACCCAGCACCTGGGCCTGCCGGTCTTCAACACCGTGCGTGACGCGGTCAACGCGACCGGCGCCGACGCTTCGGTCATCTACGTGCCGCCGCCGTTCGCGGCCGACGCGATCCTGGAAGCGGCCGATGCCGGCATCAAGGTCATCGTCTGCATCACCGAGGGCATTCCGGTGCTCGACATGCTGCGCGTCAAGAACACCCTCAAGGGTTTCGAGGATGTGGTGCTGGTCGGCCCGAACTGCCCGGGCGTCATTACTCCGGGCGAGTGCAAGATCGGCATCATGCCGGGCCACATCCACATGCCGGGCAAGATCGGCATCGTCTCGCGTTCGGGCACGCTGACCTATGAAGCGGTCAAGCAGACCACCGACGTGGGCCTGGGCCAGTCCACCTGCATCGGCATCGGCGGCGATCCGATCAACGGCACCAACTTCATCGACGCGCTGAAGTGGTTCCAGGAAGACCCGCAGACCGAAGGCATCATCATGGTCGGCGAGATCGGTGGTTCGGCCGAAGAAGAAGCAGCCGAGTTCATCAGCAAGTTCGTGACCAAGCCGGTTGTCGGCTTCATCGCCGGTGCCTCGGCCCCGAAGGGCAAGCGCATGGGCCACGCCGGTGCGATCGCCTCGGGCGGCCAGGGCACGGCCGAAGGCAAGTTCGAGGCCATGGAAAAGGCCGGCGTTACCACGGTGAAGTCGCCGGGCGACCTCGGCGCGGCGATCGCCAAGCGCCTGGCGAAGTAATCGGCCGGTTGCCAGCGTCGTGAAAGAGGCCACCTTCGGGTGGCCTTTTTCTTTTTCTGGGAGAATGCAGCTCTATTCCCAGCCCTCTGCGCAGTCGCGGGAGGGCTTCAAGAGCAGGTGGCACTTCGATGTCCAATCCGCTTCGCATCGCCCTGGCCCAGTTCGATTTCCCGGTCGGCGCGGTACACCAGAACGCCGAGCGCATCGCGCAGATGATCTCGCAGGCGCGCGATGAGTACGGCGCCGATGTCGTGCTGTTCCCCGAGCTGGCGTTGAGCGGCTATCCGCCCGAGGACCTGCTGCTGCGCCCGGGTTTCCTTGCCGATTGCGAAGCGGCGATCACGCGCATCGCCGAGTCCACGCGGGGGATCGTCGCCGTCGTCGGCTGGCCCCAGGCCGCCGGAAGCGTGGTCTACAACGCCGCCAGCGTGCTGCGCGATGGCCATGTCTCGCACACCTATCGCAAGCGCGAGCTGCCCAACTACGCGGTCTTCGACGAGCGCCGCTATTTCGACGTCGACCCCGACCGCGAGGATTGCGTGTTCGACGTCGATGGCGTCCAGGTCGGCCTGATCATCTGCGAGGACCTGTGGTTCCCCGAGCCGCTGGCCAGCACCGTGGCCGGCGGCGCCGAACTGGTGCTGGTACCCAACGCCTCGCCGTTCGAACGGGACAAGCATGCCGAGCGCGACCACCTGCTGGCGCAGCGCGTGCAGGAAACCGGCGTGGGCCTGGTCTACCTCAACGTCGTCGGCGGGCAGGATGCGCTGGTGTTCGACGGCGGTTCGGTCGTCGCCGATGGCGATGGCACCGTGCATCCGGCGGCGGCGGCCTTCACCGACCAGTGGCTGGTGGTGGACTACGACGCCGACACGCGACGCTTCAACGCGGTCGAATGGATGGAGGACGGCGACGAGAGCCGCGATGCGCTGGCCTGGCGCGCGGTGGTGCGTGGCACCCGCGACTATTGCCGCAAGAACGGCTTCGAGAAGGTCTGGCTGGGGCTGTCGGGCGGCATCGACTCGTCACTGGTGCTGGCCATCGCCGTCGACGCGCTCGGTGCCGAGAATGTCACCGCGGTGCGGATGCCGTCGCGCTATACCGCTGATCTGTCCAACGACCTGGCCGCCGAGCAGTGCCAGGTGCAGGGCGTGCGGCTGCTGACGATACCGATCGAGAAACCATTCCAGGGCTATCTCGATGCGCTGTCCGAACACTTCGGCGACCTGCCGGTCGACACCAGCGAAGAGAACCTGCAGTCGCGCACCCGCGGCGCGCTGCTGATGGCAATGAGCAACAAGTTCGGCGGCCTGCTGCTGACCACCGGCAACAAGAGCGAGTACGCCGTCGGCTACGCCACGATCTATGGCGACATGTGCGGCGGCTACGGGCCGCTGAAGGATCTGTACAAGACCGAAGTGTTCGCGCTGGCGCGCTGGCGCAACACGGTTGGCGACCGGGTGATCCCGCAGGCGGTGATCGATCGCGCGCCGTCGGCCGAGCTGCGCGAGAACCAGAAGGACCAGGACTCGCTGCCGCCGTACGACGTGCTTGATGCGATCCTGCTGCGCCATGTGGACCAGGAGCAGTCGTACGACGAGATCGTCGCCGCAGGATTCGATGCGGCAACGGTGGAGCGCGTGCTGCGGCTGGTGCGGATCAGCGAATGGAAGCGGCACCAGGCCGCACCGGGGCCGAAGGTGTCGCGGCGCGCGTTCGGGCGCGAACGGCGCTATCCCATCAGCAACGGCTATCGGGGCTGAGTCCCGGCAAATGCCCGTTGGTCCCGCAAACAAAAACGCCGCCCTCGGGCGGCGTTCTTGCATGCAGTGCGCAGGACCCGATCAGTCGTTGTCCAGCGCCGACTTCTCGCCCGCAAACGGATTGAGCTTGCGGAAGTTGCTCGGATAGTCGGGCCACTTGCCCGCCAGGTACGGGTGGTTCGGGTCGTTCTGCTGCAGCACGCGCTTGGCGTCGGCGGCCAGCGTCTCGTTGCCCAGGCCTTCGTAGGCAACGGCCAGCGTGGCCACGGCATCGTTCTGGTACTGGCTCTGCGGGTAGGTCTCGAGCAGGTACTTGGCGCGCTCGATCGCACCCACGTACGCCGTGCGGCGCAGGTAGTACAGGGCGGTGTCGAGCTCGTGCCGGGCGAACATGTCGCGCAGGCCGCGCATGCGCACGCGGGCGTCTTCGGCGTAGCGGCTGTTCGGGTAGCGGTCGGCGACGATCGAGAAGTCGTTGAACGCCTGCAGCGGGGTGGCCAGGTCGCGGCGGCTGGCATCGAGCGTCCAGACCTGCTGCAGGAACACCGTATCGCGGCTGGAGTTCGACAGGCCGCGCAGATAGTAGAGATACGCGATGTTCTTGTGCGTCGGATAGGTGCGGATGAAGCGGTCGATGCTGCTGATCGCGTCATCGTGCTTGCCCGACTTGTACTGGGCGTAGGCGGTCTCCACCAGGGCCTGCTCGGTGTAGGGGCCGTACGGGTACTGGGCGACCAGGCGCTTGAACGTGGTCTCGGCCGCTGCCCAGTTCCCGTTGGTCATGGACTTGTGGGCTTTCTCGTAGAGCTGCTCGACCGGTACGCCTTCGTCGGCGTCCTTGTTCTTGAACTTGCTACAGCCCACTCCAGCGAAAGCGACGATCAGCAGAAGCGCCAGCAGGCGCGAAGGGGCAGAGCGTAGGGTCATGGCAGATACACGGGCGCCGAAGGTACGAAGGTCG
>DATDBI010000057.1:0-1963 GCA_036524915.1 Lysobacter sp.
GAGACGTTGCCCAGCGCCTTCTCGACAAGCTCGAGGGCATTGGGGTTCTTCTCGCTGATGGCATCCATCGCGCCGTAGACGATCTTCTCGGCGACCGACTTCTTGCCGCTCTGCATGACCATGTTGATGAAACGGGCGATGGTCTCGCTGCCGTGCTTGGGGTCCGGCAGGACCGAACGCTGAGGGGTGGAACCTTTACGCGACATGGTGCGTACCTATTCTCGTGATTCTTGTACGGAGACCGGAACGGTCGTCCGGCTTAGGACTTCGGACGCTTGGCGCCGTACTTGGAGCGGCTCTGGCGACGCTTGGCGACACCGGCGGCATCGAGCGAGCCACGCACGGTGTGGTAGCGCACGCCCGGCAGGTCCTTGACGCGACCGCCGCGGATCAGCACGACCGAGTGCTCCTGCAGGTTGTGACCTTCGCCGCCGATGTACGAGATGATCTCGTAGCCATTGGTCAGGCGAACCTTGGCAACCTTGCGAAGCGCCGAGTTCGGCTTCTTCGGGGTGGTGGTGTAGACGCGGGTGCAAACGCCACGACGCTGCGGGCAGTTCGCGAGCGCCGGCGAGGCGCTCTTGTAGGTGGTCGCCTGCCGCGGCTTGCGGACCAGCTGATTGATCGTCGCCATCTGTAACTCTTTGAAGAAGGCCTGGATTGGCCTTTCGTGGAAAAACGAACGGCACGCCGGGGCAACCCGGCATACCGAGACGAAAAAGTATAGCCCGCGCCGGACGTCACCGTCAACGCGAGCTAGACCGTGTGTTCCGCCCGGGCCGCCAAAGGCAGCCTGCGTGGTCGGAACTTCACTGCGATCCCGCCCATCCTGGGCCGAACACGAGGCGCTTCCTGCATCCTCATTTCGTGATCTGGACGGCCCCACGAGGGGGCTGTCGGTATTTCCGTAATTGTAACCGGCCTGGGTCGGCAAAACCAAGCAAACCAAGCAAATCCGTCAAGCAATGAGCCGGAACCAGGGCGGGAGGCGTTCGATCGCCCCCGCCCTGCCCCGTCATTCCGCTTACGAAGCGCTCGACTCGCCTTCGGCCTCGACCACTTCCACCACCGGCTCGGCGGCGGTGACCGGCGAGGACAGTGCTTCCATTTCCGAGTCGGTCAGGCCCGACGCGTTCTTGCGGCGCAGCGTGTGGTACGCCAGACCGGTACCGGCCGGGATCAGGCGGCCGACGATCACGTTCTCCTTCAGGCCGCGCAGGCCATCGCGGGTGCCGCGGACGGCAGCCTCGGTCAGCACGCGGGTGGTCTCCTGGAAGGAGGCCGCGGAGATGAACGACTCGGTTGCCAGCGAGGCCTTGGTAATGCCCAGCAGGACCGGCTCGTACCCGGCGATGATCTCGTTGCGGCCGACCAGCTTGGCGTTCTCTTCGATGAGACGCTGACGCTCGACCTGCTCGCCATTGAGGAACTTGCTGTCGCCCTGGTCGATGATCTCGACCTTGCGCAGCATCTGGCGAACGATCACCTCGATGTGCTTGTCGTTGATCTTCACGCCCTGCAGGCGGTAGACGTCCTGGATTTCCTTGGTCAGGTAGACGGCCAGCGGCTCGACACCGAGCAGGCGCAGGATGTCCTGCGGGCTCGGCTCGCCGTCCACGACAGTCTCGCCCTTCTCCACGTGCTCGCCTTCGAACACGATGATCTGGCGGTACTTCGGGATCAGCTCCTCGTGCTCGTTACCGTCGGTGTCCTTGATGATCAGGCGCTGCTTGCCCTTGGTGTCCTTACCGAAGGAGACGATGCCCGAACGCTCGGCCAGGACCGCCGGGTCCTTGGGCTTGCGTGCTTCGAACAGGTCGGCAACGCGCGGCAGACCACCGGTGATGTCGCGGGTCTTCGACGCTTCCTGCGGGATCTTGGCAACCACGTCGCCCACGCCGACCGGCGCGCCGTCCTGCAGGTTGACGATCGAGCGCGGCGGCAGCAGGTACTGCGCCGGCAG
>DATDBI010000058.1:0-5373 GCA_036524915.1 Lysobacter sp.
CGGATGTGTTCTCGATCGGTCGACCTATTCCACCTCAACGACCACTTTGCCTCCGGCGTCTCCGGACTCGAGGTACTGATAGGCCTCTTCGGCCGTGTTCAACGTGAACCGATTCGGATCCAGTCGAAGGTGCAGCTGCCCGGCATCGGCGAGACGGGCGGCTTCGGCCATGATCTCACCGTGGTGCGCCCGTTCGCGCCCGCTCAACAGCGGCATCAGCGTGAACACACCGGAGTATGTACCTCCGCGGAAGGACAGCGGCGCAATCGAATGCGTCCCCCAACCTAGAGCACTGACTACATGGCCGTGATAGCGCCGGACCGCCTGGAATGAGTTGTCCAGCGTCGCGCCTCCCACCGTGTCGAAGATGATGTCGAAGCCCTCACCTTCGGTGTACGCCGCCATGTAGTGCTCCACCGTGTGCTGCTGATAGTCGATGAAGGTGGCACCGAGACTCTCGATATAGGCCCGCTGTGGCGCACTAGCCGTCGCGTAAACGGTGGCTCCGAACGCGTTGGCGATCTGAATGGCGACATGACCGATACCACCGGCGCCTCCGTGGATGAGCACTTTCTTGCCCGGACGGACATGTGCGCGATCCACCAAACCTTCCCACGCGGTGATGAACACTAGCGGGGTGGCCGCTGCTTCGCGCGCTGTGATCGAGGCCGGCTTGTGCGCGAGCAACGCTGCATCCACGACCGCATACTGCGCGAGCGCTCCCGGTACGCCACCTACACCCCCAGTCATGCCGAAGACCTCATCGCCGGCGTCAAATCCCTCGACGCCCGCACCAACGGCCACGACCACACCGGCCATGTCGATGCCGAGGATCGCGGGCAATGGATGCCGCGCGTGCCCTGCCTTGCCGGACCGAATTTTGGTATCCAACGGGTTAAGGCCCGCTGCGCGTACGCGGACCAGGACCTGACCCGCGCCGATCGCGGGCACCGGGACCGACCGCACTCGCATTGGCTCCCCTTCGGACTCCTGCACGGAAGCGAGCATGGTCGATGGAAAGTCGGTGGTGTTCATGAGAATCTCCCAAAAATCAAGGCAGTGTGGGCTTTGAAGTGGCGGCACACTGCGGATGGTGGCAAGTGAATCGATAGCGTTCGACCGCGATCGCACTGTTGTTTATTTGCGATTGACCACATCACGGCGTCAGCAACAGCTTCCCGGTTGTACGTCGACTCTCAATGTCAGCATGAGCCAGCGCCGCGGCAGCAAGGGGATACGTGGCTCCGACGGCCACGTTCAACTGACCTTGAAGGACCCACTTGAACAGTTGGTCAGCACGGGCGCGAAGCAAGGCAGGCGTTGGCACATGGTCGAAGAACACGGCATACCCGATCTTGATGCTGCGAGGTAGCTCCGTAAGCTCTATGGATCCAGGCGTACCCAGCACTGGGCCGAACCAGCAGAACGTGCCACTACGGCGCAGCGAAGCGACCGAATCGGTGAACGTCGTCGGACCGGAGCCGTCATATACGACGTGCACTCCTTCGCCGCCCGTCAACTTCAAGACCTGTGGGGCAAACTTTCCGTCGGCATCCACGATCACGTGATCCGCTCCAGCAGCTTTCGCCGCCTCGACCTTATCGGCATGGGACACGCGGCCGATGACGTGGCCGCCGCGCAGCTTGATGATCTGGGTCAGCAGTAGGCCGACACCGCCCGCCGCGGCGTGCACCAAGGCAATGTCGCCGGACTGTATCGGGTAGAAATCCGTCGCGAAGTGGCTCGCCGTGATTCCCTGCATCATCAGCGACGCGGCGGTTCGATCGTCAATTCCGTCAGGGATTGCCACCAATGCATCGGCCGGCAACGACAGGCGCTCCGCATAGCTACCGGGGGCATATACCCACGCCACGCGCTGGCCGGGCTGCACGTCGTCAACCCCTGGGCCGACAGCAATCACTCGTCCGGCACCTTCTACACCCAAGACTTTTGGATTGGGCATGTCTGTCCAGAACTGACCGCGACGCACGCCCGTATCCATGAAGTTGACGCCGGCGGCCGCCACCTCGACAACTGCTTGACCAGCGCCGGCCACTGGCTCCGCGCTGTCAAGCATCGTGAGGACTTCGATACCGCCCGGGGATGTCATAGCAATGGCTTTCATTCGTGGGATCTCGCTGGAGCTCAGACAAGGGTGGGGCTCGGCGCTGAGATGCGTTTCTCCATCCCTTCGCTGCGCTCGATGGTGGTGATTAGACGGTGTAGCTCGACAGCGTCCGCGAACGTGGGGCTCAGATGCGTTCCCTGATGAAGATCAGATGCCAAGCGCGCGTAGCCAATGGCGATGGCTTGCCCCGGCATCGCCACGTCTCGATGCAAGTTGTAGTCGTCAGGAATTTCCAGCTCATGCAGTTCCTCGGCCTGACGCGCGCCCATCACGCGAGTTCCGCCAATGCCCACGTAGCCGATCGGGCTGGTGAGGATCAGATCACCCTGCGTTCCGTTGATCTCGACGTGAAAGTTTGTTCCGCGCGACAGGCCGCCCCGGAAATGCGTGGTGACGGCGGCACCGTTAGTCAGCTTGCCAACCAACTGAACCTGGTCGGCCACCGAAAGTGGGCGCTCGGCGCCCGTCTCCACCATGCGAATGGTGTGGCGCGCGTTCCCAAGAAGTGCAGAGACGATCTCGAAGCGCGAATCGAGCACATGCAGCAATCCATCGATGGAGTGTGCAAACGGCACGTTCACCATGGCCGCGCCGTTAGCCCGATCGAGCGTGTAGGCGTACCCTTCGCTCATGGCGTCGCCCCAGATGATGCCCGAGCCGATCATGGTGGCCGAAAGCACTTCACCGACAAAACCATCTCGAATCAGATCCCGCGCATAGGCAAATGCCGGCGCTGCTCGAGTTTGCAGGCCAATCGATGTTGCGATGCGATTCGTGTGGGCCAGATCTCGCAGCGCCTGGGCCTCGGCTAGGTTGACGCCGAGCGGCCATTCCGAGAAGACCGCCTTGCCGGCTTCCAACGCCTGAGTGACCAGTTCACGGTGACGCGGCACTTTCACGGTAACTACAACGAGGTCCACGTCCGGCAGCGTCACCAGGTCGCGGTTGGAATCAAAGTAGCTCGGGACACCGAACTTCTCCGCCGCTGCTTTTGCGATGTCGGCGTCGTGATGGCTTATCGCTTGAATGCGATACTGGGATAGGGCCTGGAGAGCTGGAATGTGCGCCGTACTGGCCCATCCCTGATCGGGATGGACGCCGATAATGCCGACGCGAATGGGATTGGTGTTCATGGGGCGTGACCCGCTGGCGTTGTTTCGAGGATGGTTCGCCGCAATTCGAGGCGCGCTATGCGCCAAGTACCTTCCGTGCGAATCCACGTTTCGTGGTAATGGCCGTAGCCGTGCATGCTGGACTTTTCGGGTGCCGATTCGGTGGCGAACACGATGTAGTCCTCCATCGACCAGATCGCCGTGACCTCATCAGCCGAGACGATCGCAAGCTCGTCGTTGTGCACCTGATGGATCGATTGCGCGTTCTCAAGGAACTGCCTGGCGGCGCCGACGAAGGCCTGCGCCGAATCGAACGCCGCCATTAGCACGCCGTCGGGGCCTACGATGCGGGCCGTCGCATCCTCGGCAAACAAGGCCGCGAAGGCCTGCCACTGCTTGGTGTCGAGGTAACGGCAATACCGTGCCTTGCTCGCCCTTACCTGATCTATCGCACTGTTCATGGGTCACCTCCGTGGGCGTCCATGCTATGGTGTGTCGACTGGACGATCTATACTGATTCGTCCCTAATCATTGCTCATTCGTACAGACCCCTGACATGGACCCTTTGACCGACATCCTGGCTGGAATGTCCATCCGCGCGGCCCAGTTCACGCGCTTGAACGCCAGCGCCCCTTGGGGGTTCGCCTCTAACGGCGACCCTGTGGTGAAGTTCGTGCTGGTGGTGCGTGGCTCGGCCATCCTTACATCGCCTGCGCACCCCGAGCCGATTACGCTGTGTGGTGGCGATGTCTTCATCATGTTTGACGCCGATCCGTACCGGATGTTCGACCACGAAGACTCGCGCACGATAGATTGCATCGAGGTCGAGAAGCTGCGCATTGGCAATCGCATCGAAGTGGGCGGAGGTGGCGCTGTGACCACGTTCGTCAGCGGCTTCTTCGACATAGATTCGGCGGAAGTACGGCCGCTGCTCGGCGTGCTTCCGAATATTCTCCATCTCAAGCTCGATCAGAACCGCAGCCTCGCGTTCCAGTCGGTGCTGGAACTGCTGGCTTTGGAAACCGAACGGCCGGGACTCGGCTCCGACACGGTCATCAGCCGCCTGTTCGAACTGCTGTTCGTGCACGCCATCCGCGCATACTCGTCGCAACCCAATGACCTGGCGCGAGGCTGGCTGGCCGCGCTTTCCGATCGCCATCTGGCGCTTAGTCTCGAGGCAATGCATGCCGACCCGGCGGCGGCGTGGACGGTGGAAAGCTTGGCCCGAGCAGCAGGAATGTCCCGATCGGCGTTCGCGTCGCGCTTCAAGGCCGTTGTCGGCCAACCGCCGCTCGAGTATCTGACCGGCTGGCGGGTGCACCGCGCCGTGCGTTTGCTGCAGCAACGCAATACCTCGCTCTCGGAAGTATCGCGACGCGTAGGGTACGAGTCCGCGGCTGCGTTCAATCGGGTCTTCAAGCGCGAAACCGGTAGCACGCCCGGCGCCTATCGCAGGACCCTTCTGACGGATGCGGACGCGTCTTAAGTGCGCGCGGCGCAGTGCCTCACATTGCTGCGCTGGTTCGGCTTCATGGATGGAGATGCAATGTTTCATCCGCGGCGGTCCATTCACTTCATAGCCTGAGTGCCGGTAAGAGCCGGCGGCACCAGGCGGCCCTGACACAAACGTATCAGTGTGCCTACTACCAGCGTTGCAATCGCGACGTTGGTCAGTACGAACACCAGCGGTGCCAGGTTCGCGATCGCGTCGCTGCCGTTCCTCATTGATATCTGCAGCGCACCGGTGGAGATGGCGGTGACGCCAAAGCTGTACCCCCAATAGGACGCCGAGAACGGCTGTTCGCCTACCCAGGGCAATAATCGAGCAAGCATGATCAGCTGGAAGAGGCCGTAACCCCACATCGCCTGTACGAAAGCACCGGGCGGTCCGCTGGTGTTGGCCAGATACGCCACCGTCGCCACCACCGGCGGCGCCATGTGAATGCCTAGCGCGGGCCGGAGGGGCGGCGCCAATGGCGGGGCCGTCCACAGACGGACGACGATGACCGACTCGATCACCACCCAGCTGAAGAAGCCCATCCCAAAGAACAGCAGCCCCCAGGACGACAGGCCAAGCACGCCGGCGACAATTGAGCTGATCAGGTTGGCAGCAACCGAGGGCAGGAAGATGAT
>DATDBI010000059.1:0-1026 GCA_036524915.1 Lysobacter sp.
TAGAGCAGATTCTGATCAGACACGATCATAACCGGCAGCGGCGAAGAAGTTCAGGCACTCTTGGGCGGTGAAGGCGGTCAAGGCTACGGCGATAGCGTTCACCAGGGCGTCAATTGATCTGGCGGCCGCCTTGCGAAGGGCCGCCTTGAGTTTGGCAAAAGCCATTTCAATCGGATTGAGGTCGGGCGAATAGGGCGGCAGGTAGAGGAGCCTGGCGCCTGCCGCCTCGATTGCGATGGCGATCTCGGCCCGCTTATGTGCTGCGAGATTATCCATCACCACGATGTCGCCAGGCCCGAGCGTGGGCACAAGGACCTGCGTCACGTAGGCCTCAAACGCCAGACTATCCATGGGACCGTCGAGGACCATCGGCGCAGTCATGCCGTTCGCCCTGAGCGCCCCGACGAAGGTCGTCGTCTTCCAATGGCCATGTGGGAGCGCTGCGACACAGCGCTGGCCGTAAGGCGAACGCCCATAGAGCCGCGCCATCTTGGTCGAAGCTCCCGTCTCGTCGATGAACACCAGGCGGCGGATGTCGATCTCAGGCTGAGATGCCTTCCACGCCGCGCGTTCTGCGGCCACGTCCGGCCGATCCTGCTCGCTGGCGTGCGATGTTTTTTTTGAACGTGATGTTGCGGCGATCGAAGAACCGCCAGACCACGCTCGGCACGAAGCTCTCGCCGTGGGCTTTGAAAAGATGATCGGCGATCTCGGCCAGCGTCATGTCAGGTGTCGCCTCGACCAGGCCGAGAATCTCCGCAGCATGGCTCTCGATCCGAGCGGAGCGCCGGTCTCCGCCCTGCGTGCTCGCCTCACAGGCACCGGTGCTTCGCCAAACCCTCACCAGATCGACCGCGGTCGAGGGCGCCACTCCGAACCGGCTGGCAGCGCCTCGACAGCTCATGCCCTCATTTTCCACGGCCCGAATGATGCGAAGTCGAAGATCCGACGAGAGGGGGTGAGCCATGCGGGCTGGCCTCCATCACCAGCCCTTACGATGAATCATGATTTGCCCCCGCAAGGGAA
>DATDBI010000060.1:0-2776 GCA_036524915.1 Lysobacter sp.
CTGCTCGCTGGTCAGGCGCTTGCCTTCACCGGTGAGGTTGTACTTGCCGTTCTCGAAGAACTCGCTGGAGGCGACGTCGAGGCCGAGCAGGATGTCTTCGCCGGCCTTGTAGCCGGCCTTGCCGATCGCTTCGAGGATGGTTTCCAGCGCTTCCTCATTGCTGCGAAGGTCGGGAGCGAAACCGCCCTCGTCACCGACCGACGTGCTCAGGCCGCGGCCCTTGAGCACCGACTTGAGCGCATGGAACACCTCGGTGCCGGCGCGCAGCGCCTCGGCGAAGTTGTCCACGCCCACCGGCAGGATCATGAATTCCTGCAGGTCGACGTTGTTGTCGGCATGTGCGCCGCCGTTGATGATGTTCATCATCGGCACCGGCAGCACGGCCTCGCGGCCACCGGCCAGGTACTTCCACAGCGGCAGCTTCTTCGACGCGGCCATCGCGTGAGCGTTGGCCAGCGACACGCCGAGCAGCGCGTTGGCGCCCAGGCGGCCCTTGTTCTCGGTGCCGTCGAGGTCGATCAGGCGGCGGTCGAGGCCGGCCTGGTCGGCGCCGTCGAAACCGGCCAGCGCGGCGGCAATCGCACCGTTGACGTTCTCGACGGCCTTGCGCACGCCCTTGCCCAGGTAGCGGGTCTTGTCGCCGTCGCGCAGCTCGACCGCTTCCTTGGTGCCGGTGGAGGCGCCGGACGGCACCATCGCGCGACCGAAGCTGCCGTCGGCCAGGGTGACCTCGGCTTCGAGCGTGGGATTGCCGCGGCTGTCGAGGATCTCGCGGGCGTGGACTTTGGCGATGGTCGTGGTCATGTCGTCGAGGGAATGGTCGTCGTGGGAATGGTCAAAGGGAGTCGTTGGCCGGACGGGCGCCAGCCGGGGACGATAGCCGAGTTGGGGCGGCGCCGCGCGGTGGCGGAGCCAGACCGGGGTCGCAGGAGGCGGCTGCGCCCGACATGATCAGGCGTCGGATTCCAGGAATCCGTTGCGCTTGGTGATCTCGTCGAGCTGCTTGAGCGTCTCCAGCAGCGCGCGCATCTTCGGCAGCGGCCAGGCATTGGGGCCGTCGGAGAGGGCCTCGTCCGGGACCGGGTGGGTCTCCATGAAGATGCCGGCGATGCCGACTGCCATCGCCGCACGCGCCAGCACCGGCACGAACTCGCGCTGGCCGCCGCTCTTGCCGTCGGCGCCGCCGGGCAGCTGCACCGAGTGGGTCGCGTCGAACACCACCGGGCAGTTGGTATCGCGCATCACGCTCAGCGAGCGCATGTCCGAGACCAGGTTGTTGTAGCCGAAGCTGGCGCCGCGCTCGCAGGCCATGATCAGCTCGTTGCCGGTGGCCTTGGCCTTGTTGGTGACGTGCTTCATCTCCCACGGGGAGAGGAACTGGCCCTTCTTGATGTTCACCGGCAGGCCGGTGCGGGCCACGTTCTGGATGAAGTCGGTCTGGCGGCACAGGAACGCCGGGGTCTGCAGCACGTCGACGACGCTGGCGACCTCGTTCATCGGCGTGTACTCGTGCACGTCGGTCAGCACCGGCACGCCGATCTGCTTCTTTACTTCGGCCAGCACCTTCAGGCCCTCTTCCAAGCCGGGGCCGCGGAAGCTGGTGCCGGAGGTGCGGTTGGCCTTGTCGAAGCTGGACTTGAAGATGAAGTTGATGCCCAGCTCGGAAGTGATCTCCTTGAGCTTGCCGGCGACGTCGAGCTGCAGTTGCATCGACTCGATCACGCACGGGCCGGCGATCAGGAAGAAAGGTTGGTCGAGGCCGACTTCGAATCCGCAGAGTTTCATGCTTTGTGCTCTGAAGCCCTCCCCTTCAAGGGGAGGGTTGGGAGGGGATGGGTTACAGGCGCCGAATCACGCGGTCGCTTCTTTCAACAGCCGACCGCCCGCCTGCGCCTTGTGCTCGCGCGCCGCACGGACGAAGCCGATGAACAACGGGTGGCCATCGCGCGGCGTCGACAGGAACTCCGGATGCGCCTGGCAGGCCAGGAACCACGGGTGCTTGTCGCGCGGCAGTTCGACCATTTCCACCAGCAGGTCGTCCATCGACTTGGCCGAGATCACCAGGCCGGCGTCCTCGAGCTGGCTGCGGTAGCGGTTGTTGAACTCGTAGCGGTGGCGATGGCGCTCGGCGACCACGTCGGCGCCGTAGACCTCGCGCGCCAGCGTCGCCGGCTTCAGGCGCTGCTCCTGCAGGCCCAGGCGCATGGTGCCGCCCAGGTCGCTGTCCTCGCTTCGACGCTCGATCTCGCCGGTGGCGGTGCGCCACTCGGTGATCAGGCCGATGACCGGATGCGGGCTGGCCTTGTCGTTTTCGGTGCTGTTGGCGCCGTCGAGGCCGCCCAGATGGCGGGCGACGTCGACAACGGCGGCCTGCATGCCGTAGCAGATGCCGAAGTACGGCACGCCGGCCTCACGCGCGAACTTGGCGGTGAGCACCTTGCCTTCGAAGCCGCGGTCACCGAAGCCGCCCGGCACGAGGATGCCGTCGACGTCCTTGAGCGACGCGACGCCGTTCTCCTCGATCTCGCTGGATTCGAGCCACTTCAGCTTGACCCTGGTGCGCTGACGCAGGCCGCCGTGCTTGAGCGCCTCGGCCAGCGACTTGTAGGCGTCCTGGTGGTCGATGTACTTGCCGACCACCGCAATGCGGACCTCGTCGACCGGATGCTCGCTGGCATCGACGACTTCGTCCCATTCGGTCAGGTCGGCCGGGCCGGCGTTGATGCGCAGGCGGTCGAGCACGATCGCGTCCAGGCCTTCCTCGTGGAAGCGGCGC
>DATDBI010000061.1:0-6568 GCA_036524915.1 Lysobacter sp.
CCGTTGACCTGCATCATTTCCTCGCGGTCCTGATGTCGCACGGCCAGCTTCAGCATCTTCGCCATGAGCTGCTTCATGCCCACCGCGAAGAACCGCGCCATCAGCTCCATCCGCATGTCGGACTTCTGCGTGATGATCGAGACGCCCGTGGCCGTCTTGTTCAGCGTGTCGGAATCGGTGCCTTGCGAGTACTTGGTGAAGCCGCTTCGGGTCTGGCCCCAGTCATCGAGCCAAGTGTTGAAGTCGTATGCCGGCGCGGACAGGGACGGCTGCACCAGCGGCTGGATGGCCTTGCTGGCGTCTCCGCGACCACGAACCACGCCACCGGGCCGGTTCTCCAGCCAGTCGGCGATGTTCACGTCCGCTTCGGTGTTGATGTACGTGCGCTGGTTGACCGTCAGGTACAGGTTGTCCTGAATCGCCCGCACTACATTGGTGCGCAGCTTCTGGGGCTGGATCAGGAAGTCAGCCGGGCAGTCGCCAAAGAACGCATGCGGGCGCGGGATCGGACAGATCCACACGAACGGGTGGTCGTCTACCTGTTCAATGGCCGCGGAACCGTCGTCCGCATAGACCGCCAGCGTGTCCTCAATGAGGCACACCTTCAGCCACTCGGCAACGCCGTCGCCGTCACGGTCAAGCTGGACGTACACCTCTGCGCAGTTGTAGAGCGAATGGCTCTCGTGGGGCTCGCTGTAGGCGTCCGAGTCCATCGACTGGCCCAGCATCTCAAGCGTTTCTTGATTCTCTGCGGCCTCGCCACTGCCACGCGGCAGATCGGACAGGTCATACCCGTCCTGCTCCAGCTCAAACTTGCGGCGACGGAACACATGACCGATCAGCGCCGGCTCGCCACCCCAGCGGGCGTTAGAGTCCACTCGCATCTGGTCAGGGGCGCAAACCTCGACCTTGATGCAGATCTTGGTGTCTTCCTTGGTGACCGTGAAGGTCAGCCCGCCCTGCTCGTCCACCTCGGGCTCGCCATCGATCTCCCATCCTTCCTGCTGGAGCATGACTAGCTGCTCTTCGGACTGGCCCTCAAACGTCTGCTTGGAGTCGTCCGACTCTTCCTCGGCCCACACCTTGACGAAGCCGACCTTCTGGATCAGCGCGTCCTTGAACCAGTCGTAGACGATGCCCACGCCATCGTTGCGCGTGTAGAACAGGTGATTCACATAGGCCGTCGCCAGCTTGGCAATCGGCTCAGCGCGGGGATGCTTGGCCTCAAACTCGACCGCATCGTCAGACGCCACGAACATCCGCATGATCTGCGGCAGCATGCCCTCGATCGTGTCGGCCACATCCGTAGCCACGAAGTCCGAGCGGTCCTCGATCTCAGGCGGGGCTAGATCACCCTGCGCCTCAGCGTTGTAGTACTCCAGGTTGCGTAGACGCGCCTGGCTGACCTCAGTCCCCGGACCGCCCAGCGATGCCTGTAGCGCCCGAACCGCGATTGCGCCGACTTCCTCGTCGGTCATCTTCTCGCGCTTCGTCTTGGCGGCTTCCTTGCCGTATGCCATTAGCGGGTCAGCCTCTTGTAGTTGATCGGCGCTTCAGCCGACGACTGCGGCCTGCCTTCGTAATGGACCGCCATCAGCCCGAAGGCGTCGGCGTCATGGCTCGACCAGTCGTGGTTAGGGCCAAGGCCCACGCCCGTCTCTGGGTGCCGCTTCTCGTGGTAGTTGCCCAACGACTCGCGACCTGCCTCGGTCGTCGCCTCGTTGAACCAGATTTGTGGGAACACTCGGCGCGTCGCCTCAACCCGGAGGGAGGCAGCGCCCATGCCCATGTTCGGGACCACCTCTACGGCGAACCCTGCGCCCCGTAGCGCGCTCTCGTAGCTAACCCGGATCACCTTGTCGTTCTGCGCCCCGTCGTGAGGGAGAACGCACAGAGCGGCCTCGTAGCCCTTGTCGCGGAGCCACTTGACGTGTTCGCCAAGCTCCTGCCCCTGAGCCGTGTAGTGGTCTAGGACGCGGATCTCTTTGCCGATGAACTGGCAGATCCAGATAGAGCAGGCGTCAGCCTTAGCCCCGGTGCCGCCAATGTCCCAGATGGCCCTGTAGGTCATCAGCGGGTCAGCGCCAACGCGGCCCACTCGGCCCTGCTGCTTGGCTGCCAATAGGTGCTTGGCGTAGTACGCGCCAACCGTAACGGTCTTGAAGCCGCCGCCCCAAACGTGTTCGTACTCTTCCGGCCGCTTGGACAGGTCGTCCAGTCGCTCAGCCTCCAACACCTCAGGAAACCAAGGGTTGTCGGCGTAGTTGATCTCGACGATTTTGGAGTTCGTCGGCGGGTCCTCGCGGAACCGCTTGTGAGTGGCCGAAACCTTCCGCTCCGGGTTCCACGTCAGCCAGATCTCCGAGCCATGCTCTCGCACAGTTGGGGTCAGCTTCGACCAGGCCGTCTCGCTAACCGGCTCTGCCTCGTCCACCCAGCTAAGCAGGATGCGACTCTTGGATTTGATGCTGTCCAGGTTGTGACGCAGGCCGGCGAAGGCGTAGCTCACCCGCCGATCCTTTGTGCGGATGTAGGACTCGCCAATCTCGTAATGAGCTGCCAACCACGGCACGGACGTGATAGCAGCCTTGACCTCCTCAAACGAGGAATCAGCCAGCGAGTTCATGAACTCACGACCGCACAGGATGATCCCCTCGCGGCCCTCCATGCTCCACTGATAGCCGCGCACAGCGGTCATCAGCGCAAAGGTGCGGGTCTTGCCTGAGCCGCGGCCACCATAGGCGCCTCGGTAGCGAGCCTCGCCCGTGAAGACAGGGATCAGCTTGGGCGGGAGTTCAATCCTGCCCGTTGCCACCGGCCACCAACTCGATGCGGGTAACTGTCTCGACAGCGCCACCATCCGCGCCCGTCAACTCAACCGACTGCGCGGGCTTGCCGAAGCCCCTGTCCAGAAGCGCCTGAGCGGCCGCCAGAGCTAGGCGCTTGTCATCGCCCTCCATCAGCTCGACCAGCTTTGTGATGGCCGCTGAGCCGTACAGGCGCGCAGCATCACGCACTTCCAGGTCGGCCTTGGGGCGGCCTGCCGGGTTGCCCGACTTGCCCTTAGCGAAGGCCATTGTTGTGGCCTGTTAGCAATGAGGCATCCATGCCCTTTCCTCCGGGCTGCCCTCAGGCTTGGCCCTCATCAGTTGGGCCATCCTTGGCCCCTTCACTTCCGTGTTCGGTATCCGGCTCGGTGGCCGGCTTCTTAAAGATTGCGTCCCAGTTGCTCGCGTACTCGTCCTGCTTGATAGCGAACGGCCGCGGCGCTGATCCCTTGCTCAATTCACAGTCCTCTCAGCCGGGATAGCGTGTGCGTCCATCACCTTGCGGCAGAACCACACCACGTCAGCCGCCCCTTGGCAGCGGGCAACGATCGTCCCGTCCACCAGCGTCAGGATGACCGCAGACACGTCCAGCGCCTCGTACAGCCGCAGCAGGTCCGTGGCGGCATCGTCTGCGTCGGCGATGGCCTCATCGTTCATGGAGCGCGTCTACCTTTGCGCTACAACGGGCGTACTCATCCACCATCCAGCCGGCCCAAATCGCCAGATCGTCGGCAGTCTTGCCGGCGTCAGGGATTGGCGGGCAGCGCTCTGGCGGCGTTGGCCTTACGTATTGCGTCTTGCAGGCTGTCAACGACAGCAGGAGGCAGCACGCAATTGCTGGGGTTCTCACGCACAACCTCACGGATCACCCCCTGCGACCTTGGCAGCCTGTCCAGCGTGTCCTGTAGCTTCTTGCGGTCCTTGCGGTCCTGATCCTGCTCGTCCAGCACTTGGTCGAGCTGCTTGGACAGCGCCGACGATTCGCGGCTGGCACTCTTCGCCCGAGACCACTGATAGCCCGAACACCAAACGAAGACAGACCACGCAACTAAGAGGCCCGCCACAATCCAGAACTTGGCTGCCTTCAGTTGTGCCCACATCAGACACCGGCCTCAGCCCATTGCTTTGCGGTGAACTTGATGTCGTAGCAGCCAGTCAGCCGCCAGTACGCCTGATCACCCGGCACCATCCGGCTAACCACTCCGATGATCTGGCCGTCCTCATTGAAGACAGCCGCCCCGCTCACGCCATACCAGGCGTTGAGGTCCAGCAGCAGCAAGTCATCCCACCGGCCCGATACGCGGCCCGTGAGCAGGATGTCCTTCAGTGCCGCAGGGTTGCCATGCACAAACACCACGTCGCCCTGTGCGGGCTTCCTGATGGCCATGCGGGCCCATACGGCGAACGGCTTGTCTACCGTGACCAGAACGTGGTCCTCGCCATCGTTGGCAATGACCTTGAACGTCACATCCTTGCCGTTGACGCTCATGTCACCAGAGTCAACGTGGAAGCAGTGGGCTGCGCTTAGCACGGTCGTCTTGCTGACCGCCGTACCGCTACACACCCCGCCTCCCGGGAACTCAAGCCTGACCACACTGGCCTTGGCGTCGTTGTAGTCCGGGACGGAGGCACAGCCTCCACAGCCCGTGAGCAGGGCCAGCAGGAGGACTAGTGCCTTCATCGTTTAGACGCCCTTGTAATCCCTTTCGTCCCAGCCAACCGGGATGTCATGCCTCACGCCAAACGCCTCGCGGCGCAGGGCCTCAAACTTCTCGATCTCTTCGACCACATGCGGCGGTCGCGGGAACTGCGTGATGTCCCATTGCGCCTTCCCCGAGCTGAACTTACTGGGGTCGCCATGCATGGCTTGGGGAGGCGCGTGCACAGGGCAAAGCATCGGGAGGACGGACATGTACGGCTTGCCGCAGGTGCAGCTAGCTAGCGAGATAGCCATCACCGCGCCCCAAACATCGCGCCGACCAGGCCAGCCCACTGGTCAAACGTGGCCCAGCCGCCCCATACCAGCGCGCCGCCAATCGTCGCCACCAGGGCGATTACCTTGGCTTTGGTCTTGTCCATTACTTGGTCAGGTCGCGAAGGTCTTTCGCGATCGCCTCGGCAGCCTCGGATACTTCATCGGCAATCGGCCTCGTGATCTCGCGGGCCACGTCGCTGGCGGCGCCGACCACTGCACCAGCTACCTTCACGGGCGCCAGCGCCACCTTGGCAATATCGCTAAGCAATCCAAACATCAGAGACCCCTCTCGCATACTTTGCGTTCATCAGCGCGCCGCAACACGAGGCCGCGGAACACCCGGCCGCCTGCAAACTTCCAGCGATCGAGCTGGGCACAGGCCCCTTTCCAGTCACCCGCCAGCGCATACCGCTGCAGGGTCGATCCGCACACCACCTTGTGCCCGGCATTGAACGCGGCGCTCGTGAGAGCAGCTTCAACGCCCAACGGCTTCGGGCCGGGGATGCAGCGGTTAACAATCAGATTGGCCTCGCGCATGTCCCCGTCCAGCAGGGCATTGCACTCAGCCTTCGTGTACGTCTTGCTCGGGATCACTTCCGGCCCTGTGTGGCCGTAGCAGACCGTCCAGATACCGATCGGGTCACGGTATGCGGTGTATTTCACACCTTCCCACCGCATGATTAGCGGCGAAGCGAGGGCGAGGACTGCGGCCAGACCTGCGCCGGCAGCTACCTTCTTGCTCACTGCTTCCTAGCCTCGCGCCAAGGTTTGATCCAGTTCTTCCACGCATGGGTCAGGAACAGGCTTGTCGTGTAGATCAGCGTCGCGATCAGCACCCAGTCCTGCAGACTGATGCCCCACAACACCAGCCCAGCCACCGAAAGCGATGGCATTGCACGGCCAATGTCGGCCGCCATTTGTCCTGTCTGTTCCTGCACCGCGTTCCCCCTGATGACGCAGTGCGTCCGTAAAAGTGCCGCCAGTGACATCGGGCGGCCAGTAGCTAGCTGGCCCTTTCGAAGCGTTCCCGCTGGCGGTTAGCAAACTCTTAGGCCGGGTCTCCGGCCAGTCTCTTCAGCGCCTTGGCCATGTGGTCGGCGTCCATCGCCTCACAGTCTGGCGTGCCCTCAAAGGCCCTCGCGGCAGCAGCAACCCGCTCCGCGTAGAACTCGTTGTCAAACTCCCCAAGGGGGCTGCTACTCGCGCCGTTGCCATCCACGCAGTACCGGGCAACGACGAACCGAGTCACCGGGATCACCCGGATCTCTACCTTCTTCATCACACACTCTCCGACCCCGCAGGGTCACCTGCCCTTACGGGCGAAACCGCGTATTGCGCCACTTACTTGGCGCGATTCGTCTTTTTGCGGCGCGATTTAGGCTCCACGCGCATAACCTGGAACGGACCCGAGGTGTTCGGATCAACGCTCGCCGAGGCCTTGACCGCCTCTAGGGCGCTCGCCTCGTAATGGACCATCGCCGCCATAGCAGCCTGCGTCCCCGAGCCAATGGCGCACGGCCCGTTGACCTCGGTGAATATCCAACTGATGTAGACGCCAGTGCGGCCGTCCGGGTAGGCCACCATGATCTCGCTGGCCTTCATCTTGGGCGGCTTGCCCTTGGATCCGGCCTTGAGCCACTGGATGGCCCGGACGATCTCAGGGAACGAACCACACCCAGCCGCTACGCCGCCACATGGCAGGCGGAACAGCTTCGACACCCGGACCACATGCGCGTCACCGCTGCACTGGCTGTCCGCGGCGAAT
>DATDBI010000062.1:0-1124 GCA_036524915.1 Lysobacter sp.
CCATGTAGCTGGCCTTGTCGCGTTCGGTAGTAAGCACGGTCTTGTCCTGGGCAGAGGCTGCCGCGCCGAACAGCGTGGCCGCAGTAGTGATCAACACGGCGGCGCCGCGCACAAAAGCCTTCATCGGGTACCTGCTCCGTAGGGTGAAAGTCGTCGGCCAGGGTGGCCGGGTTGCGAATCGACGGCACCGGGTACCGGCACCGCCACGCAAGCGGTGCATTGTCGCGGCACAGGATCGCATGGGCAATGACCGTGCGCGCAGTACCGTCGGACCGTCGCACGAGCCATTCGTTCCGCATCGCATTCTCGTGTTGCGGGCAGCACTTCGCCGGCGCAGCTCGATGGCGATGCCAGCACCGGATCCTCGCCCAGTGCACAAGGGAGTGAAGGAATCCCGCCCGTGGCGGCAAGGACAGGGCAGACAGACCAATGGGATGCTGCCGAACCGCCTATCGCCGGGCAGGGGCGCTGAATGCCGGAACCGTACCCCGGGACCGCCTGCCACCGCCGTTCATCGGCCTATGCCATCAGTTGGGTGGGCCGGGGTTGACCGAAAGTATTTAGGTGTTATAGTTGCCTACAACACCGGTTGACCAAAGAGCAGGACGCCCACCATGAACCGCAGGCTCCACAACTCCTTCCTCGCCCTGCTCGCGTCGGCCTCGGCCCTGGCGCTGTGCCTGGCACTGGCGCTCCCGGCGCCGCAGCAACCGCAAGCCCGCCCGATCGCCCTGAACGTGGGTCCGGTCGAATTCACCTTCACTCCCGCCGATCCGGCCGCCAGCCATGGCGACCAGATCGAGGCCCTCGCCCGCAGCATCGAGCGTCGCGCAGACAAGGTCGAAAGCCTTGCCGATGCCGCCGCCCTGACTGCAGAGATCGCCACCGCCGCGGCCCTGGCCGAAGCGGTGAAGAGTTCCAAGTCCTTTGAGAGCGCCACCATCGACACCGAAAAGAAGCAAGCAAGGACTGCCGCCCGGCATCGCCGGCAAACCCTAGTCATGCCTTATTTCTCATTCGCACCGCGGGGCTGAACCCATGACCGCAATTCAATGGAGCGACGGCGCTCCGATCTATCGCCAGCTGAAGGAGCGCGTCATCGCGATGATGCTCGACGGGGTGCT
>DATDBI010000063.1:0-13571 GCA_036524915.1 Lysobacter sp.
GCATTCATTTGCAAACATCCTCCAGCGGGGGCCGGGCTATCAAGAAGAAGGGATCAGCGTGGCCATCATGTGCTCGACATAGGCCTCGAATTCGTCGTGCTGCATGCGCGCCTGGTGCAGCTGCAGGTTCAGCTGCAGGAAGCCGACGTAGGCGGCGTAGAGCAGGCGCGCGCGGTGCTGCGCATCGGTGCGGGCCAGTCCGGCCTGGCGGAACGATGCGGTCAGGTAGTCGAGACGGCGCTCGGACACGCGCCCGATCACCGGCTGCACGGCGGGATGGTCGAGCGCCTTGAGCAGCTCGGAATAGATGACGTGCGACTTGAACTCGTGCGCGACCAGCGTGAACAGCGCGCGCAGGCGCTCGCGCGGATCGGAGATCGGTTCGAGCTGGCCGAAGACGGTTTCCTGCTCGACCTTCTCCCAGCGCTCCAGCGCGGCGACCAGCAGGGCATCGCGCGAGGGGAAGTGCCAGTAGAAGCTGCCCTTGGTCACGCCCAGTCGACGTGCCAGCGGTTCGACCGCGACCGCGGCCACCCCCTGCTCGGCAATCAGGTCGAGTGCGGCCTGGGCCCAGTCGTCTGCACTGAGGCGACCGTTGCGTTCAGTTCCGGAGCCGTTGCGGGCCTGTCCGGGGCGGTCTTGCTTGGGATGCGCGGTCGAGCTCATAGGTGACAAGTTTAACCATACGGCACCGGCGGGAACAGTATGCATTCCGTAAAGAAGCCGGAACGGGACGTGGCCCCCGGGCGAAACAGGCTCCGGAGATCCCCGGGGAGCACGCTTCCCGAAAGCACACTTCCAGGGAAACACGCTGGTGCCCGGGCGGGTGCCGTCCGGCCGGGTTGGGCGCGCTACGCTTTCCGCATTCCTTCCAATCCGTGTGTGGTCCCGCTCCGCTTCCTTGACAGCGACCGGCGAACCTTACCATACTCGGCCGTATGTTGAGCGTTTGATGCAGTTGCTTGAATGACCCGTTCCCCGTTCAACGGGCCCGGCCATTCCGCCCCTGCCACGGCGCTCAATTCAATGGTTGGCCTGCCACAGGCAGACTTCGTCATCGCCGCTGGAGCGTTGTCATGAGTATCGCGATTCCTTTTATTGCCTTTCTGCTGGTCGGGGCCATTGCCGCCTATCACCGGCTGCGACTGCCGGTCTGGGCCGCGCTGACCGCCACCGCGCTGGTGGCTTGCTGGCTGCTGGGTGCCAACGCGACGGCCACGGTCGTGGCCGCCCTGATCACCGCGCTGATCGCGGTGCCGCTGCTGCTGCCGCAGTTCCGCCTGCCGTTCATCACCAAGCCGCTGCTGGGCTTCTACACGAAGATCCTGCCGCCGCTGTCGGAAACCGAGCGCGTCGCGCTCGAAGCCGGCACGGTCGGATTCGAGGGTGAGCTGTTCTCCGGCAAGCCGGACTGGGACGTGCTGCTGAACCAGGCCAAGCCAACGCTGAGCGCCGATGAGCAGGCCTTCATCGACGGACCGACCGAAGAGCTGTGCCGCATGGTCAACGACTGGGAGATCACCCACGTCCACGCCGACCTGCCGCCGCCGCTGTGGGACTTCATCAAGAAGAACAAGTTCTTCGGCATGATCGTGCCGAAGGAATACGGCGGCCTGGGCTTCTCCGCTCTGGGCAACCACAAGGTCATCCAGAAGCTGGCCTCGGTGTCCTCGGTGGTCAGCTCCACCGTCGGCGTGCCCAACTCTCTGGGCCCGGCTGAGCTGCTGCTGCACTACGGCACGCAGGAACAGAAGGACTACTACCTGCCGCGCCTGGCCGATGGCCGCGAAGTGCCCTGCTTCGGCCTCACCGGCCCGTGGGCCGGTTCCGACGCGACCTCGATCCCGGACTACGGCATCGTCACCACCGGTGACTGGAACGGCGCGCGCGTGGTCGGCGTCAAGCTGACCTTCGACAAGCGCTACATCACGCTGGCGCCGGTTGCCTCGCTCATTGGCCTGGCCTTCCGCATGTACGACCCGGACGGCCTGATCGGCGACCAGAAGGACATCGGCATCACCCTGGCGCTGCTGCCGCGCGACACCGCCGGTGTCGAGATCGGCCGCCGCCACTTCCCGCTGAACTCGCCGTTCCAGAACGGGCCCATCCACGGCAGCGAAGTGTTCATCCCGCTGAGCCAGCTGATCGGTGGCGAAAGCTACGCCGGCAAGGGCTGGCAGATGCTGGTGGAGTGCCTGTCGATCGGTCGCTCCATCACGCTGCCGTCGACCGCGAGCGGCGGCGCCAAGATGGCCGCGATCGTGACAGGTGCCTACGCGCGCATCCGCAAGCAGTTCGGCCTGTCGGTCGGCCGCTTCGAGGGCGTCGAGGAAGCGCTGGCGCGACTGGCCGGCAACGCTTATGCCGCAAGCGCGCTGGCCGAGGCTTCGGCCGCTGCCGTCGCCCGCGGCGAACTGCCCGCCGTGCCGTCGACCATCTCCAAGTACCACTGCACCGAGATGGGCCGCGAGGCGGCAAAGGACGCCATGGACATCCACGGCGGCAAGGGCATCATCCTCGGCCCGAAGAACTACCTCGGCCGCGGCTGGCAGGCATCGCCCATCGCGATCACCGTCGAGGGCGCCAACATCATGACGCGCTCGCTGATGATCTTCGGCCAGGGCGCGATCCTCTGCCACCCGTGGGTGCTCAAGGAAATGAAGGCGACGACCCTGCCCGATCCGGACGAGCGCCTGCGCGAATTCGACAAGAACCTGTTCGGCCACATCGGCTTCGCCATCTCCAACGCCGTGCGCAGCTGGTGGTTCGGCCTGACCAACGCCAGGATCGGCGCCGCACCGGGCGACACCTACACCCGCCGCTACTACCGCAAGCTCAACCGCTACTCGGCGGCGCTGGCGCTGATGGCCGACACCTCGATGCTGCTGCTGGGCGGCAAGCTCAAGTTCAAGGAGTCGCTGTCCGGTCGCCTGGGCGACGTGCTCAGCCACCTCTACATCGTCAGCTCGATGCTGAAGCGCTACGAGGACCAGGGCCGTCCGGTGTCCGACCAGCCGCTGCTGGCGTGGTCGGTGCACAACAGCGTGCACAAGATCGAAATCGCCTTCTCGGCGGCGCTGCGCAACTTCCCAATCCGTCCGGTCGGCTGGTTGCTGTGGATGCTGGTGTTCCCGTGGGGCCGCCGCGCGCAGGCACCGAGCGACCGCCTCGGCCACAAGACCGCGTCGCTGCTGATGTCGCCCAACGAAGCGCGCGATCGCCTTGCCGAGGGCATCTTCATCACCCCGTGCGAAAACAACCCGGCCGGCCGCATCAACAGCTACCTGCAGAAGGCGATCCTCGCCGAACCGGTGGAGCGCAAGTTCCTCAAGGCGCTCAAGAACAGCGACATCGAAGCGCACGATTTCAACTCACAGCTGGACGAGGGCGTGCGCGAAGGCTGGATCACCGCCGACGAGCGTCGCCAGCTGGAAGAGCTGCGCGAGATGACCATCGACACCATCAGCGTCGATGACTTCGACAGCGAGGAGCTGCGTTCGGCCGGTTATCGCGACCTCCAGCACGACAGTCGCGCTGCCGCCTGATGCACGCGCAATGAGGACGACGGCGGGCATGTCCCGCCGTTGTCTTTTCTGGCTCAAGGAGTCCATCACCATGGCCGCACCGATCCTCTCGATGTACCGCCGCATCACCCGCTGGCCCGCCGGCCACTGGCTGTTCTCGCGCGCGGTCTGCTTCAAGGCGCCCTACTTCGCAACGATCGCCCCGCGCTTCGTCGCACTGGAACCGGGCCGCTGCGAGGTCCGCATCCGCGACCGCCGCCGCGTCCACAACCACATCGGCACCGTGCACGCGATCGCCCTGTGCAACCTGGCCGAGCTGAGTGCGGGCGTGATGACGGACGCAACGATCCCGGCGGGCATGCGCTGGATCCCGAAGGGCATGACGGTCGAATACCTGAAAAAGGCAACCGGAACCATGCACGGCGTGGCCACCCCGGACATCCCGGTGGTGGAAGCCGGCAGCGGCTACGAACTGCCGGTCACCGTCGCCGTCAGCGACGACGCCGGCGATACCGTGTTCCGCGCATGCATCACGATGTGGGTGTCACCGCGGCGGTGAGCGCTACAGGCTGCTGATGTCGCGCGCCACTTCGCTCAGATCATTGCCGAACTGATGCCCCCGATCATCGAAGACGCGGATGACTGCATGCGGTAAACGGGCGCGGTAGAGCTGGAGATGAGCGAACGGAACCACCTGGTCGTCGCGGCTGTGGTGAATGAACACCGGTGTGGAGCCGGTGACCTGCGACGTGAATCTGTTGCTCGCCAGCAACGTGTCAATGCTCCATCCGCCCCAATCCCAGCCGCCGCTGCCGAGAAAGGGTGGCGCAATCAGGACCAGCCCGGAAATCGCGGGTGCCTGTTCGTCGGCCAGGTACTTGAGCAGTATCGGCCCACCCGCGGAGTGCGCGACCAGGACCAGCGGCCCCTGCACGTCACTGAGCTCCTGCGCGACTCGCGCTTTCCACTGCGCCGGGTCGGGATCGTCTTCGCCTGGCATTTGCGGATAGCGAACGTTGTATCCGCTTCCCAGGTGCGTTTGGAGGCTCGACGCCAGCGCCTGGTCCGCAGCATGCGCGCCTGGACCCGCGCCCTGGACAAACAGGACGGTGGACGAAGGCATGTGGATGCTACCCGCTACCCGCGAACGGCGAGCACGACGTTGCCGATGACCCGACCGGATTCGACCGCTTCATGCGCCTGCGCGATCTCCTCCAGCGGGAGCCGCAACGCAATGGCGTGCTGCAGCGCGCCAGCGGCGGACCACCCGTGCAGGCGCTCGATGGCCGCGGCGCGATCGGCGCCGGAGAGGTTGTAGACGATGAAGAACGACAGCCGCGCGTTCTTCAGGATGGCTGGAACGAATGGCACCCGGATCTCGCCTGCACCGCTGCCGTAGACGACGATGCGACCCTCCGGCGCCAGCATCGCGAAGTCATGCTCGACATTGACGGCGAAGTCGACCTCGATGATGCAGTCCACGCCGTGTCCGCTGGTTTCCTCGGCGACGCGCGTCACCAGGTCTTCGCTGCGGTAGTCGATGACGACGTCGGCGCCCGCCGCGCGCACACGCTCGGCCTTCTCGACGGAACTGACCGTCGCGATCACCTGACTGGCGCCTGCCAGACGCGCCATCTGCACGGCGTAGTGGCCGACCGCGCCTGCACCGCCCGCCACCAGGACACGCTTGCCGGCGACGCCGCCGTCGACGCTGACCGCATGGCAGGCGGTGAGTGCCGGAATCCCGAAGCAGGCGCCGACCTCCAGCGCCACCGCATCGGGCAACGCAACGGCCTGCGCGGAGGGCACCACGATCCATTCGGCGGCGGTGCCGTCGGCACGGCCCCATGCGCCATTCCAGATCCACACCCGTTCGCCCATGCGATGCGCGGGCACGCCTTCGCCCAATGCATCGACGATGCCGGCGCCATCGCTGTGCGGGACAACCTGCGGATACGGCAGGGTCGCCGAACGGGTGCCCGCGCGTGACTTCACGTCGGAAGGATTGACGCCCGACCAGGCAACGCGGACACGCACTTCGCCCGGGCCCGGCTCGGGCCGGTCCTTCTCGACGATGGCAAGCACGTCCCTCGCGGGCCCGGTGCGGGAGTAAGCGGCAGCGCGCATGGCAGTTTCCGGTGGCCGTGGGGGAACGGCCGCAGGCAAGGGTACGACTGCGCCGGTCCGGGCTACCAGTCCCGCGGCCGGAACGCCGCGAATCCATCGGTGCACGCCCACCCACCCGCACGGGCGAATGAACGTTCAATCATGCTCAACGCCGTCCGGAACGCGCACCCAATGGTGCTTTCGATTCTCATAGACCGACACCCGCGGCTGCGGAAAATCCGGATCGGCGAAGGCCCCGACAGGGATGGCAACCATGTCGGGAATGGCGTCCATCAGGTAATAGACCGAGGAGCCGCACACCGGGCAAAAGTGAAACCGGGCCGTGGTGCCCTCCTCGCCGGTGCGCGCGTACTCCGTGCTGGGGCCACGGATGGTCACGGCGTCGGACGGGAACCTGGCCTGGGCGGCGAACACGCTGCCGCTACGCTTCTGGCATTCCAGACAATGGCAGATGGAAATGCGGACCGGCTCGCCCCGCGTGCTCGCGGTGAGCTGTCCACAACTGCAGGAGGCAACACGGTCGGTCATGACGTCACCGGGCCGCACGGAAGGTTCAGCGATTAGACAACTCCCACAGCCTGCCTTCAAGGAAGCGCTTCTGTGGTGCCTGCTGCGTCAGTTCGAGTGCGCGCAGATACGACGCCCGTGCGTGTTCGTCCCTACCCAGTCGCCGGCACAGGTCGGCGCGAGCTGAATGCGCCAGCGGGTAGTGCTGCAACTCTCCACGCGCGAGCAACGCCTCGATCAGCGCCAGGCCGGCCGCGGGACCGTCGCGCATTGCCACCGCCGCGGCCCGGTTGAGTTCGACAACGGGCGAAGGGTCGGCACGCAGCAGGACGTCGTAGAGCGCGACGATCTGCACCCAGTCCGTCGCTTCCGCACCGGTTGCCGTGGCATGGACCGCCGCGATCGACGCCTGCAGGCTGTACGGGCCGAACCGGCGCGATGCCCGGATCCGCTGGATCAGCGCTAGCCCTTCGACGATCAGGGCGCGGTCCCAGCGGCTGCGGTCCTGTTCGGCCAGCAACACCAGGTCGCCATCCTCCGTCGCGCGCGCCGGCCGCCGCGATTCGTGCAGCAGCATCAGCGCCAGCAGTCCGAGTGTCTCCGGATCCGGCAACAGGTCCACCAGCAGACGCCCCAGCCGGATCGCCTCGCCGCACAGTTCGTGGCGCGTCAGCGACTCGCCCGACGTGGCCGCGTATCCCTCGTTGAACACGAGATAGATCACCTGCAGCACGATGTCCAGGCGCTGCGGCAGTTCGTCGCGTGATGGCACCTGGTACGGGATACGTGCCTCGCGGATCTTGGACTTCGCGCGGACGATGCGCTGGGCGACGGTCGGCGCGGTGATCAGGTAGGCACGCGCGATTTCCTCGGTGGTCAGGTCGCAGACTTCACGCAGGGTCAGGGCAACCTGCGCATCGGCGGACAACGCCGGGTGGCAGCAGGTGAAGATCAGGCGCAGGCGGTCGTCCTCGACCTCCTCGTCGTCGGATGCGCGCTCGCCGGCATCGCTGTAGAGCCGGTCGGCGATCGCCAACAGCGACGCATCGAAGCGGGCACGCTTGCGCAACCGGTCAATCGCCTTGTTGCGTCCGGCCGAGACCAGCCAGGCACGTGGCTGCGCGGGCACGCCCTCCTGGGGCCATTGCTCGATTGCGGCCCGGAAGGCGTCATGCAGCGCCTCCTCGGCGAGGTCGAAGTCGCCGAGGAGGCGGATCAGCGTGGCCAGCACGCGTCGCGATTCGCTCCGGTAGATGGCATCCAGCCGATCGCGCATCGGATCGCCCATGACGCGCTGCGCTACCGCTCGAACTCCATCACCGGCCGCACCTCGATGCTGCCCAGGCGAGCGGACGGGATGCGGGCAGCGATGCGGAGGACCTCGTCGAGGTCGCGTGCCTCGATCAGGAAGAAACCGCCCAACTGCTCCTTGGTCTCCGCGTACGGGCCATCGGTGGTGGAGACGCGGCCATTGCGCACGCGCACGACCGTGGCGCTGCTGACCGGCAGCAGGGCTTCGCCGCCGAGCAGGTGGCCGCTTTGACCCAGCTCGTCGGTCAGTGCGAAGTATTCGCCGAGGATGGCGTCGACCTCGGGCTTTGGCATGGCGTCGAACAGCTTTTCGTCGTCGTAGATCAGGCAGGCATATTTCATTGCTGGCTCCTGGTTGGGGACGCGCGCTCGGCGCGGGAGGACGGCCGATTCGCGGCGCCTTCACCGGGTAGTCGTCCTCGGGCGACCGGTTTCGACATCCCCCGTGCGAACCTCAGGCCCAGCAGACCGCCGCCATCGCGGCCAGCGCCGGCAACGCCTGCACGAAGAAGATGCGCCGATTGACCGTGGCCGCCCCGAACACACCGGCAACCACCACGCAGCCAAGGAAGAACATCGCCACGTCGCTTCGCTGGCCGGCCATCGCCCAGACCAGCCCCGCGGCGAGGAAGCCGTTGTAGAGCCCCTGATTGGCGGCGAGCACCTTCGACTGCTCCGCCTTCTCGCGCGACTGCCGGAATACCTTCAGACCGTATGGCTTCGTCCAGAGGAACATCTCCAGCACGAGGAAGCCCAGGTGCAACAACGCGACCAGTGCGGTCAGTACCACTGCGAGCAACGACATGCCGCTTCCTCCTTGACGGTAGCCGGCAGCTTACGACGGCAGGCCGCCCGTCACGAGGGCGGTCAGTGGCCTGCGCCGGGAGTCGGATCGTCGGGCAGCGTGCGCTGCGCACGGATCACCTTCCACGCGCCCACGGTCAGTCCGAGCGCGATGGCCATGCCTGCCACGAACACCAGCCGCGAACCGAACGCCGACAACGCCTTGTGCAGCCACACGAACGTCAGGTCACCGCCGCGGTAGACCACGGTATCGATGACCGCCTTGGCCTTGTAGCGCGACTCGCGGTCGACACGGGTATAGATCGTCTCGCGACCGGGCTTGGCCAGCGAGAACTCGCCGGCGCGCGTGGCCACCTGCACCATCGCCACCAGCAGCGGCACCGGCGACAGCGCCAGCATCGCGTAGCCGCCGAGGATGGCGAAGGCCGGGATCAGCAGCGTCGGCCCAACGCCGTAGCGACGCAGCAGCAGTCGCGTCAGCAGCAGCTGCACCAGGATGGTCACGGTGTTCACCGCGCCGTCGATGATGGAGTAATAGCGGGTGGCCGCGCGCGCGTCCGGGTAGAACTCCTTCACGATCGCCGCCTGCTCGTTGTAGAGCAGCGTGCCCACGCCGACGCCGAAGAACACGGTGATCGCCAGCGCGCGCAGCAGGGGTTTGTGCCAGACCAGGCGCAGGCCGGCCATGATCGAGCCGCCCATCGCGGCCTCGCCATCGACCCCGCCACTGAGACGTTCGCGCCGGATCGCCCACTTGCGCAGGCGCAGGATGCACAGCAGGCAGATCGACAGGAAACCGGCCGAGACCAGCAGCAGGTTGGCCACGCCCAGCGGACCCACCAGGCTGCTCGTCAGCAGCGGCCCGACCAGCGCGCCGATCGTGCCACCGGCACCGATGTAGCCATACAGGCGCTTGGCGTGATCGTTGTCGAACACGTCCGCCATGAAGCTCCAGAACACGGCCACCGCGAACAGGTTGAATACCGCGACCCAGATGAAAAACACCGCGCCGCGTCCCGGCACGGCGTGCGCGAACGCCCAGTAGAACGCCAACAGGCAGGCGATGAAGACCAGGTACACGGTCGGCAGGAACACCCTGCGCGGGAAACGCGACACCAGCGCCCCGTACACCGGCTGCAGCAACAGCATTGCCAGGAACGTCCCGGTGAACAGGACCTGCAGGGTGAAGTCACGCAGCTCGAATCCGTGCGCGCTGGCCCAGTCGATGCTCGACTGCGGAAATACGGTGGCGATGTCGCCCGAGGCGCCCATCGCATCGCGGACCGGGCGCAGCACGTAATAGCCGCACAGCAGGCAGAAGAAATACAGCAGCGACCACCACAGCGGCGGTGACTCGCGCAGGGCAGTGCGAAACTGGCCCAGGTGGCTGGCGACCCCACTGCCGGTACCGTCCCTGCCTGTCGCCATTCTCGATATCCTCGCTGCCGGCCGGCAGGCGTTGCCTGAATGGTAGCCCGGGCGAGCGCAGCGCACCCGGGTGCCGGCATGCAGGACGTCCCGCCCCGACCCGGCTCGCGCCGCACCTTCCAAGGGAGCATTTGCTCTAATGGCCCCCCTTACGGTCGCTCGGCTGTAGGGCAGTCTCCACTGGCAGGGCGCACGCAACGTGTTCGATTACATCATCATCGGTGCCGGCTCGGCAGGCTGCGTCCTCGCCAATCGTCTGTCCGCCGACCCGGACGTCCGGGTGCTGCTGGTCGAAGCCGGCCCGCGCGACAGCCATCCCTTCATCCACATGCCCGCGGGGCTGGCCAAGCTGGTCAGCAACAAGCGGGTCAACTGGGATTACCACACCGCCGCCGAGGCGCAGCTCGACAACCGCGTGCTGTGGTGGCCACGCGGCAAGGTGCTCGGCGGTTCGAGTTCGATCAACGCCATGTGCTACACGCGTGGCGTGGCCGGCGACTACGACGAATGGGCCGCGCTCGGTGCCGATGGCTGGGACTGGAAGTCGGTGCTGCCGTACTTCCGTCGAAGCGAGCGCAACCAGCGCGGCGCCGATGCGCTGCATGGCGACGAAGGGCCGCTGTACGTTTCCGACCTGCGTTACAGCAACCCGTTGTCGCAGGCATTCATCGATGCCGGCCAACAGGCCGGGTATCGGCGCAACCGCGACTTCAACGGCGCCGATCAGCAGGGCTTTGGTCTGTACCAGGTGACGCAGAAGAACGGTGCGCGTTGTTCGAGCGCCGTCGCCTATCTCGACCCGATACGCGAGCGCAGCAACCTGACCGTGGTCACCGGTGCCCAGGTCAATCGCATCTCGTTCGAGCGTGGACGCGCCAACGGCGTCATCTACACCTCCAGGGGTCGCGCCTACCACCAGCCGGCGGCACGCGAGGTGCTGCTGTGCGGCGGCGCGATCAACTCGCCGCAGTTGCTGATGCTGTCGGGCATCGGCCCGGCCACGCAGCTGCGACGCCAGGGAATCGACGTGGTGGCCGACGTGCAGCAGGTCGGTGAAAACCTGCAGGACCACCTCGACATCTGCACGCTGCACCACGCGACGCAGCCAGTCACCTACGACCGCCTCAACGACGCCAAGGTCGCCTTCGACTACTACCTGCGCGGACACAGCGGCGTGGGCAGCAGCAACATCGCCGAGGCCGGTGCGTTCGTGCGTTCGCACCTCGCGACCGATGCACGCGCCGACATCCAGCTGCATTTCGTCCCGGCGATGCTCGACGACCATGGGCGCCACCGCCTCAAGGGCATCGGGTACACGGTGCACGCCTGCTTCCTGCGTCCGCGCAGTCGCGGCCGCATCGCACTGGCCAGCGCGCGCGCCGGCGACAAGCCGCGGATCGAAGCGAACTACCTCAGCGATGCCGAAGGCTTCGACATGAAGATGATGGTGGAGTGCGCCAGGCTGTCGCGCGACCTGCTCGCACAACCTGCGTTCGATGCCTACCGTGGCGCGCCGATCTTCCCCGCGCGCAACGACCTCGACGATGCCCAGCTGATGGAGTTCATCCGGGCCAAGGCCGAAACCATCTACCACCCGGTCGGCACTTGCCGCATGGGCCATGACGATGCGTCGGTGGTCGATACGCAACTGCGCGTGCGCGGGGTCGAGGGACTGCGCGTGGTCGATGCCTCGGTGATGCCGACGCTGATCGGCGGCAACACCAATGCCCCCACGATGATGATCGCCGAGCGCGCCGCCGACCTCATCCGCGCGGGCTGACCGTCGGCGAACAATCGCGATTGCCTGGGCAGGCGCGGCATTCAGTTTGCGCAGGCGGATTTTCTGAACAGGAGTGCGCACGCCCCGTGAAATGGGACGGCGGACACTTAAGCCTGCCAAATCAGTCCGCTGAGCCTGATAGCTGTCACAACCCCTGAGATCGGAGCTAGAATCGGGCCGGATCGCAGCAAGAGCAGGCGCTCAAGAGCCATGAACAACAAGAACAACAAGAAGCGCTCGCGAGCCCTCCCGCGACTCGGCGCCATCGCCCTCCTGCTGCCGCTGACCCTCGGTTCCACCGCACAGACTCCGCTGCACTGGAATCCCCAGCCGTCCGCTCCCAGCGTCGCGGCCCAGGGCAGCGTCACCGTCACGTCGCGCAACCCCCAGCTTCCGCCGGCCGCGCCGCTCGCAGACGGTTTCGATGTGCGGCAGTTCGAATCGATGGCCCAGCAACTGGTCGCTGGCCAGCGCGTTCCCGGCCTGGCAATGGCCCTGGTGCACAACGGCCAGATCATCAGCGCGCGCGGCTATGGCATCACCGATGTCAGCCAGGCGCACCCGGTCGACTCGCACACCGTGTTCCGCCTGGCCTCGCTGTCGAAGAGTTTCGCCGGCACGATGACCGGCCTGCTCGTCAACGACGGCTCGCTGCGTTGGGACAGCAAGCTGGTGCGCTACCTGCCCAGTTTCCAGCTCAGCAATCCGGTCGCCTCGCAGCAACTCACCGTCGCCGATCTGCTGAGCCATCGCGTCGGGCTGACCCACAATGCCTTCGACCGCGACCTCGAGCGCTTCGTCGATTACCACACCCTGACGCAGAAGCTCGCGTATGCGCCGCTCAAGTGCGCGCCGGGCACCTGCTACAGCTACCAGAACATCGCCTTCAGCCTGATCGGTGACGTCGTGTTCGCCGCCACCGGCGACTTCTACGCGCAGGAAGTGCAGCGCCGCATCTTCAAGCCGCTGGGCATGAACGACGCCAGCCTGGGCCTGGAAGGCATCCAGGCCAGCCCGAGCTGGGCACGCCCACACGTGCGCGGTCGCGGCGGCTGGATCTCGACGATGCCCAAGTCGACCTACTACCAGGTGCTGCCAGCCGCAGGCGTCAATGCCAGCGCCAGCGACATGGCGCAGTGGCTGCTCGCCCACACCGGCCACCGTCCCGACGTGCTGCCGGCACCGCTGCTGGCAACACTCCACCAGCCGCTGGTCGACACGCCAAGCGAGATGCGCGGCTCGTCCTGGCGCCGCCAACGCCTGACCTCCGCGGGTTACGCACTGGGCTGGCGCACCTACGACTACGGTGGCCATCGCATCGTGTTCCATGGCGGTGCCGTGCAGGGGTATCGCGGCATGATCGCGATGGTGCCTGACCGCGATTTCGGCGTGGCCGTCCTGTGGAACAGCGAGAGCTCGCTGCCCTCCGGTCTGGTACCGACCATCCTCGACCGCGCGCTCGGCCTGCCGGCGCAGCAATGGCTCGACGGCGACATCGACGAGACGCTCTACGCCGACGCCGCGCAGCCGGCGTCGCCGAACGCCCCGGGCAGCCAGGCGCAAACCGCCAGCTCCGCTCCGCGCTGATCCCCGCTGACCCTCGCGGTACCCGGCACTGGCCGGGTCAGGTCCCCGCTCGTCATCGCCGCGCATGCCGGCAATCACGCTGGCGTTGATTCCGTACCCCCAAAAAAAAACTCTCCCCCCGCCTGGGCTGCGGGGAGAGAGCTGGATTACGGCAATCGGGACTTTCTTATTTAGATCATCGGCGCCGGGGTGGCCGGCATAGCGGAAGCAACCGACTTCTTCGCGGTCTTGCGACGGGCCGCCTTCTTCTTGGCAACCTTCTTCACGGCCTTCTTGGCAGCCGACTTGCGAGCGCCGGTCTTCTTGGCGGCCTTCTTGGCAACCTTCTTGACGGCCTTCTTGGCGGCAGTCTTGCGGGCGCCCTTCTTGGCTACGGCCTTCTTGGCAACCTTCTTGGCGACCTTCTTGCGAGCGGTCTTCTTGGCTGCTGCCTTCTTGGCGACCTTCTTGACGGCCTTCTTCACTGCCTTCTTGCGGGCAGCAACCTTCTTGACGGCCTTCTT
>DATDBI010000064.1:0-1010 GCA_036524915.1 Lysobacter sp.
CGGCGACAGGTAGCCGCGGTCGAACTGCATGCCCTCGACGACGTCGAGCTCGTTCTCGAGGCCCGAACCGTCTTCAACGGTGATCACGCCTTCCTTGCCGACCTTGTCCATCGCCTGGGCGATCAGGTCGCCGATGTTGGCGTCGGAGTTGGCCGAGATCGTACCGACCTGGGCGATTTCCTTGCTGGTCGAGGACGGCTTGGAGATCTTCTTCAGCTCGTCGACGGCGGCGACGACGGCCTTGTCGATACCGCGCTTGAGGTCCATCGGGTTCATGCCGGCGGCGACCGCCTTCATGCCTTCGCGGATCAGCGCCTGCGCCAGCACGGTGGCGGTGGTGGTGCCGTCACCGGCGTTGTCGGAGGTGCGGGAAGCGACTTCCTTCACCATCTGCGCGCCCATGTTCTCGAACTTGTCGGCAAGCTCGATTTCCTTGGCGACGGAGACGCCGTCCTTGGTGATGGTCGGGGCGCCGAAGCTCTTCTCGAGCACGACGTTGCGACCCTTCGGGCCGAGCGTGGCCTTGACGGCATTGGCGAGCACATTGACGCCGCGCAGCATCTTGACGCGCGCGTCCTCACCGAAACGAATTTCCTTGGCAGCCATTTTGTTGTTACCTCAAAAGCGGAATTGGGGATTGTTGGAACCGGGATGAAAGACGAGGGGCACAGGAAGCGCGCTCTGCGCGACGTTCCCCTGCCCGCTCCGGATGCTCTTAGGCGAGCACCGCGAAGATGTCGTCTTCCTTGACCACCAGGTATTCAGTGCCGTCGAGCTTGACCTCGGTGCCGCTGTACTTGCCGAACAGGACCTTGTCGCCAACCTTGACCGCGGTCGGACGGACGTTGCCGTTGTCGAGCACCTTGCCGGAGCCCACGGCCACGACTTCACCCTTGATCGGCTTCTCGGTGGCCGAGTCCGGAATCACGATGCCGCCAGCGGACATCTTTTCTTCTTCCATGCGCTTGATGACCACGCGGTCGTAGAGCGGCTTGATATTCATCGCGACA
>DATDBI010000065.1:0-3095 GCA_036524915.1 Lysobacter sp.
CAAGCGGCCTTTCCTGATCGTCGAAACCGGCCAGCCCGTCGCCTCGATGCGCCGCCACCGCGGCTTTCCCCATTGGATCCGCGTCGCTGCCGGCCTGGAGGCCGATGAAGCGGTGGTGGTCAATGTCGAAGACGGCCAGGCACTGCCGGGGCGCGAAGGCTTTGCCGGCACGATCATCACCGGGTCGGCGGCGATGGTCACCGAGCGTCGCGACTGGAGCGAGCGCAGCGCTGCCTGGTTGCGCGACGCCGCGCAGGCCGGCATGCCGCTGTTCGGCATCTGCTACGGCCATCAGCTGCTGGCGCACGCGCTTGGCGGCGAGGTAGGCGACAACCCGGCCGGCCGCGAGATGGGCACGATCGGGCTGGAGCTGCACCCGCACGCCGGGCACGACCCGTTGTTCGCGGGCCTGCCGGCGCAGTTCGCCGCCCAGGCCACGCACCTGCAGACGGTGCTGCGCGCGCCCGAAGGCGCGACCGTTCTGGCACGTTCGTCGCAGGACGATTGCCACGCGTTCCGATGGCGCGAGAGCACCTGGGGCGTGCAGTTCCACCCGGAGTTCAGCGCCACCCACATGCGCGGTTACGTGCAGGCCCGGCAGGACGCGCTCAAGCGCGAGGGGCGATGCGCCAAGTCGCTGGCACGCGATGTCAGCGCGACGCCGCATGCGCGGCGGGTGCTGCGCCGGTTCGTCCGGCACGCCCGCGGCCTGCACGAGCATTGATGTGCGACACGTTCACTGACGGCTCGATCACTGCAAGCTCGCGGTCTGGCGACTGCCGGCCGCGAATACAACCCATACAACCGATGATGATGGAAGGGCGATGACGCAGATTCGCAAAGTACCAGTGCGCCAGGGGTTTGCCTGGTTTGTCCAGGCAATCAACGTCGGCCGGCGCAACCCGCGGGCCGTGTTCGGCGCCGCGCTGTTGTTCATCTGCACGCTGTACGGGGCCGGGTTGATCCTGGTGCTGCCGGTGGCGATGCTGGCCCGTGGCGGCCAGCCGGACCTGACC
The DNA here is from genome assembly GCA_036524915.1 of Lysobacter sp. Taxonomy (GTDB): domain Bacteria; phylum Pseudomonadota; class Gammaproteobacteria; order Xanthomonadales; family Xanthomonadaceae; genus Lysobacter_J. The sequence goes on from DATDBI010000065.1 coordinate 1,017, forward strand.
CAGATTGTTCCCGCAATCGCGGCGGTCTTCGTCGGCATGGTCTTCCTGCTGCCCATCCTGCTGGGTGGGCTGATGCACGTCGTACGTGAAGCCGAAGCCGGTCGGCCGGTTCGCGCACGCGACCTGTTCGCCCCGGTCCGGCAGAAGAAGGCCGGCGCGCTGGCGCTGATGGGGCTGATCCAGATCGTGCTGGCGATCGTGGGCGGTGTCGTGGTCGGCCTGCTCGCGGGCAGCGACTACTGGACCAACTACATGTCGGCGGTGCGCGGCGCAATGAGCGGTTCGGTGCCGGTGATGCCACAGCCCGACCACCCGGGCCTGCTGATGGTCGTGCAACTGCTGTTCAACTACTTCAGCTACGCGATCATGCTGTTCTCGGTGCCGCTGATCCTCTTCGCCAGCGCCACGTTGTCGACGGCGGTGAAGGACAGCCTGCGCGCATCGGTCTCCAACATCGGCGCCAACGCGCTGGCCGCGCTCCTGTTCCTCTTCAGCGTCGCTGCCAGCGCCCTGGTGATGCTGCTGCTGGTGGCGCTGCTGTCGATGATCGGCGGGCTGGTCGGCGGCGTGCTGGTAATGCTGCTCTACATCGCTTACGGCGCCGCGGTGCTGGTGGTCCTGGTGGCCGGCAGCTACTTCGCGTGGCGCGACACGTTCGGCGACGAGGCCGCGGTGGCCCTGCCGCCGGCGAGCCTGGACAGCATCGAGGTCTGAGTCACCGCAATCCCCGGGTGCGCTGAGCGTGCCCGGGACCGCGCTACGTCAGGTTCGCGCTCGCAACCCCTCAGGGTTCGCGATCGCTCACGGCCTCGTCCTTCTGCGGCACCAGCCAGCGTGCCGCGACGATCCCGACCTCGTACAGCAGGCACATCGGGATGGCCAGCATCAGCTGCGAGACCACGTCGGGCGGGGTGATGATCGCGGCGATCACGAACACGCCGACTACCGCATAGCCGCGCGATTCCTTGAGTTGCTGCGGCGTGACCCAGCCCAGCAGCACCAGGATCACCAGCGCCACCGGCAGCTCGAAGCTGGCGCCAAACGCCAGGAAGATCACCAGGACGAAATCGAGGTACTTGCCGATGTCGGGCATCATCGCCACGACATCCGGCGTGAACTTGGCAAGGAAGCCGAACACGGTCGGCAGCACCAGGAAGAACGCGAACGCGCAGCCGATGTAGAACAGCGCCACCGCCGACACCAGCAGCGGCACGGCCAGGCGCTTCTCGCGGTGGTACAGACCCGGGGCGACGAACGCCCACGCCTGGTACAGCAGCCACGGCATCGCCAGCAGCAGCGCGGCGAAGAAGGCCAACTTGATCGGCACGAAGAAGCCGCCGGCGGGGTCGTTGGCAACCAGCTGTCCGGTTGCGGGCAGCTTCGCCAGCAGCGGTGCGGCAAGCAGCCCGTAGATGTCGGCCGCGAACGGCATCAGCACCAGGAACACCAGCATCAGGCCGACCACTGCGCGCAGAAGCCGCGCGCGAAGCTCGATGAGGTGGTCGATCAGGCGCGGCTCGACGCCGGCATCGCTGTCAGCACCGGTTTCGGTATGGGGATGCGCGGGATCGTGATTCATCGGCGCTCGGTCGCGTCGTGCGCGGCCGGGGAGGGGGCGTGGTGATCATGCGCGTCGTGGTCGTCGGTCACGGCCTCGGGCGCGGGCAGGCCTGGAAGCGAAGCATCCGTGACATCCGTGACGTCACCGGCATGGGTGTTGGTCGAGCGCAGCTCGACGTCGATCTCGTCGACACCGCGACGCAGCGCATCGCCCTCGCGCTGGATGCGGTTGCGGGCCTCGTCGAGGCCGGTCCGCAGCTCGTCGTGGGCATCGCGCAGCGTCTGTTCGGTATCGCGCAGGTTGCGCTTGAGCTCTTCGGCGGCCAGCTCGTGTTCGAGCTCGGACTTCACCGAGTACCACTGCGCGCGGGCGCGCCGCACCCACAGGCCGGCGAAGCGCGCGGCCTTGGGCAACCGCTCCGGGCCCAGCACGAGCAGGGCAACGATCGCGATGACGAACAGCTCGGAAAAGCCGATATCGAACATGGCCGGCTACCGACGCAGGTCAGGGCACGCCGC
>DATDBI010000066.1:0-3059 GCA_036524915.1 Lysobacter sp.
AGGATGTCCGTGCCACGGCCGGCCATGTTGGTGGCCACCGTGACGCCGCCCTTGCGGCCCGCCTGCGCGATGATCTCCGCCTCGCGGGCGTGGTACTTCGCGTTCAGGACCGAGTGCGGGATGCCCTTGCGGCGCAGCAGCTGCGACAGGATCTCGGAGTTCTCCACCGAGACCGTGCCGACCAGCACCGGCTGGCCGGTGACGTGGCGCTCGGCGATGTCCTCGACGACCGCCTGGAACTTCGCCTTCTCGGTCTTGTAGATGACGTCCGACTTGTCCTGGCGGACCATCGGGCGGTGCGTCGGGATGCTCACCACGCCGACGTTGTAGACCTTGTTGAACTCGCCCGCCTCGGTCTGCGCCGTGCCGGTCATGCCGGAGAGCTTCTCGTACATGCGGAAGTAGTTCTGCAGGGTGACCGTCGCGAGGGTCTGGTTCTCCTGCTTGATCTCGACGCCTTCCTTGGCCTCGATCGCCTGGTGCATCCCCTCGTTGTAGCGGCGGCCCGGAAGCATCCGGCCGGTGTGCTCGTCGACGATGAGGATCTCGCCGCTCATGTTGACGTAGTCCTTGTCCCGCTTGAACAGCTCCTTGGCCTTGATGGCGTTGTTCAGGTAGCCGATGAGCGGGGTGTTGACCGACTCGTAGAGGTTGTCGATGCCGAGGTAGTCCTCGACCTTGGTGATGCCTGCCTCCAGCACGCCGACGGTGCGCTTCTTCTCGTCGACCTCGTAGTCGCCCTCGCCGTCCTCGCCGCGGTGCAGTCGCTGCACGAGCTTGGCGAAGTCGACGTACCACTTGGTCGCCTGGTCGGCCGGGCCGCTGATGATCAGCGGGGTGCGGGCCTCGTCGATGAGGATCGAGTCGACCTCGTCGACGATCGCGAAGTTGTGGCCGCGCTGCACGCACTCGTCGATGTCGTCGGCCATGTTGTCGCGCAGGTAGTCGAAGCCGAACTCGTTGTTGGTGCCGTAGGTGATGTCGGCGGCGTAGGCGGCGTGCTTGTCGCTGTGCGGCATGCCCGGGTAGACCACGCCGACCGTCAGGCCGAGCCAGTTGTAGACGCGCCCCATCCACGCCGAGTCGCGGCGGGCCAGGTAGTCGTTGACGGTGACAACGTGCACGCCCTTGCCTTCCAGGGCGTTGAGGTAGACCGGCAGCGTTGCCACCAGGGTCTTGCCTTCACCGGTGCGCATTTCGGCGATCTTGCCCAGGTGCAGGACCATGCCGCCGATCAGCTGGACGTCGTAGTGGCGCATGCCCAGGACGCGGCGCGCGGCCTCGCGGCAGACCGCGAATGCCTCCGGCAGCACCTTGTCGAGCGTTTCGCCGTCGGCGATGCGCTTCTGGAACTCGCCGGTCTTGGCCTGCAGCTCAGCGTCGCTGAGCTTCTCCATCTGCGGCTCGAGGGCGTTGATCTTGAGGACGGAGCGTTGCAGTTGACGCAGCAGGCGATCGTTGCGACTGCCGAAAACGCGGGTAAGCAGGCTGTTGAGCATGTACGGGTCCGGAAAGCGGAACAGGGGAACTGGCGGGCAGGACGCACTCAGAGTGCGAGTCCGCCAGCAAGTTCCCCGGAAGGAGGTCGGCTCGAAATGGAATCGGGGCGCCGTGCGCCCCGATCGCATCGAGCCTGAACTGATGGCCAGTCCGATTGTACCGTGGGGGCGAGGTCCGGTGCTTGCAAGGCGCTCGCCCGCCCTCACCCCGGCCCTCTCCCGTGTGCGGGAGAGGGGCAAAAGGGCGTCAACCCTTGATCTGGACCTTCAGCGGCGACTGCTGGCTGAGGAAGTTGCGCGGATTGACCACGCGCCCGTTCTCCCACACCTCGAAGTGCACGTGGGCGCCGGTGGAGCGGCCCGTCGAACCGGCCTTGGCGATCTCTTGGCCGGCACGGACCAGTTCGCCGACCTTGTGGGTCAGGCGCGAATTGTGGGCGTAACGGGTGACGTAGCCATTGCCGTGGTCGACCTCGATCACGTTGCCGTAGCCCGAACGCACGCCCGAATAGCTGACCACGCCATCGGCCACGGCCAGTACCGGGTCACCGACATTGGCCTTGAAGTCCAGGCCCTTGTGGTTGGCGTGACCACCGTTGAACGGATCGGCACGACCGCCGAAACCGGAGGTGATGTAGCTGCCGGCGATCGGCTCGCGGCCCGGGACCGCGTTCATGTCGAGCTGGCGGTTGAACAGCAGCGACTCGAGTACCGAGAGCTGCTCGCCCGAGGCCTGGAACTGCTGGCCCAGGGTGGCCATGCCTTCGTCGAGCTCGGCCTTGGTCATGTCACGCACCGGGCCGACACCACCGACGCCGACCGGCTTGTCGAAATCGAACTCGCCGTCCTGGAGCTGGCCGATGCGGGTCAGGCGCTCACCCAGGGCATTGAGGCGGTTGGCCTCGGCCTGCAGCTCGCCCATGCGGGCGGCCAGGGCATTGATCTCTCGCTGGGCATCACGGCGGGTGGCCGCGATCAGCGCTTCCTGGTTGTCGGACTTGCCGCGAAGCAGCGCGTTGTCCGCAACACCGGCACCGGCACCGATGGCCGCGCCGCTGCCAAGCAGCAGTGCAATGGCCAGGGCGGGACGCTGCGCTCCCCAGTATCCGGCCTGCTGCAACCAATGCGACAGCTGGGCGCGGGTTTTGTTTACGATGGATGGATAGGTCATGTCTTATGTCTGATTCCAAGCCCCGAGCCCCCAAGAGAGGCCCATCGACTCCGCTGGCGGCGCTTGATGCGCTGCTGGCCGAGCCTGCTGGCGGTCCAATTCGTCGTGCCTTGTGGCTCGAACAACTGGACCAACGGTTACGCCCACACCTGCCGCCGTCTTTGGCCGCGCATGCGCGGCTGGCCAACTACGAACGAGGCAGGCTCGTGTTTGTCGTCGACGCCCCGGTGTGGCGTGCCAAGTTGCGGCTCGCTGCCCCGGAACTGCTCGACGCGGCCCGTTCCGTCGGGCTGGATGCGGCTGAACTGATCGTCAAAACGACAACTCCGACGACTGCCTCCCCACAATCGGATCGGAAAGCCAAACCCATCTCAGCGACTGCACTGCTA
>DATDBI010000067.1:0-6358 GCA_036524915.1 Lysobacter sp.
GCCGCTCCGAGATCGAGATCCAGAAGGTCACCGACGCCGCGATCAAGGACGTCGATGACGTGGTCAAGGCCAAGGAGCAAGAACTTATGGCGGTTTGACGGGTCTACCCGTCCCGCCATGTCGTCCGAATCCACCATCGCCACCGCACGCGTCCCGCGCCACCTTGCCGTCATCATGGACGGCAATGGTCGCTGGGCCGAGCGCCGACGACGCCCACGCGTCATCGGCCATCGTGCCGGCGCGCGCGCCGTCAACATCTGCATCGACTTCTGCCTGGAAACGGGTATCGAGGCGCTGACCCTGTTCGCCTTCTCCAGTGAGAACTGGGGCCGGCCGGAAGAAGAAGTCGGCGCCCTGATGAAGCTGTTCCTGGGCGCACTCGAGCGCGAGGTCGAAGAACTCGACCGCCGCGGCGTGCGCATCCGCTTCATCGGCGAGCGCGAGCGTTTCGCCGAAGCCATCGGCAAGCAGATGGCGTCAGCCGAGGACCGCACCCGGGCCAACACCCGGCTGCACCTGACCATCGCCGCCAGCTACGGCGGCCGCTGGGACATCGCCCAGGCGGCCCGCTCGCTGGCGCAGGACGTTGCCGCCGGCCGCCTGGCGCCCGAGGATATCGACGAATACGCCCTCGGCGCCCGCACCTGTCTGGCCGAACTGCCGCCTCCGGACCTGTTCATCCGCACCGGCGGCGAGACCCGCATCAGCAACTTCCTGCTGTGGCAGCTGGCCTACACCGAATTGTGGTTCACCGACCTGTTGTGGCCTGAATTGGATGCGGCGACACTGCAGCGCGCGCTGGACGACTATGCCGGCCGCGAGCGCCGCTTCGGCCTGACCGGCGCACAGGTCGCGCCGGCGCCGACGCCATCCCGGCCCGTCACCAAAGAGACTTCCGAATGACCCGAACCCGCCTGCTCGCCGCCCTGGTGATGGCGCCGCTCGCGATTGCCGCGATCCTGCTGCTGCCCACGCCGTGGATGGTGGCCCTGGCTGCGGTGCTGTTCCTGGCTGGCCTGTGGGAGTGGTTCGACCTGGCCGAGATCGAAGACACGCTGGCCCGCACCGTGCTGCTGGTGGCCAACCTGGCGGTCATGGTGGCGCTGGTGTGGGCATCGCGCTCGAGCGGTGGCTACACCATGGCGCTGTTCCAGGTGGCCAGCATGATTGGCGTGATCTGGTGGCTGCTGGCGCTGTTCTGGCTCGGCCGCTACGAGTTCGCCAGCGACCACGACACCCATGCGCGCGTGTTCAAGCTCGCCGCCGGCGCGCTGAGCATGATTCCGGCCTGGTGCGCGCTGGCCTGGATCCATTCGACCCAGCCCAACGGCCATCGCTGGCTGCTGACCGCGCTGGCGATCGTCTGGGCCGCCGATACCGGCGCCTACTTCGCCGGCCGCACCTTTGGCGGGCGCCTGTTCGGTGGCCGCAGGCTGGCACCGCGGATCAGCCCGAACAAGACCCTCGAAGGGCTGCTCGGCGGCGTCGTCGCCGGTGTCATCGTCGGCATCGTCTTCGCGCTGATCGCCGGCGCCACGCCTGCGCAGCTTCCGGCAGTGGGGGTGGTGGCACTGTTCGCCGTGCTGTTCTCCGTCGTCGGTGATCTGTTCGAGAGCCTGCTCAAGCGCCACGTCGGCGTGAAGGATTCGGGCAACCTGATCCCGGGCCACGGCGGCATCCTCGATCGCGTCGATGGCGTGCTGGCCGCGCTGCCCGTGTTTGCGCTCGGCAAGGCCGTGCTGGGCTTTTGAGCATGTCCGCAATCACGCGCACCGTCGCCGTGCTGGGTGCCACCGGTTCGATCGGAACCTCGGCGCTGGACGTCATCGCGCGCCACCCCGATCGCCTGCGCGCCAGCGTGCTCGCGGCCGGCAGCAATGTCGCCGCGCTGGTCGAACTGTGCCGTCGTCATCGCCCCGACCACGCGGTGATTGCCGACAGCAACGGCCTGCAGGCCCTTGCCGATGGCCTGCGCGACGCCGGTCTGCGCACGCAGCCGCACTGCGGCGACGACGCGCTTGAAGCACTGGTGTCCGGCGATGCCTGCGACACCGTCGTCGCGGCGATTGTCGGTGCGGCCGGACTGCCCTCGACGCTGGCGGCCGCCAGGGCCGGCAAGCGCCTCCTGCTCGCCAACAAGGAATCGCTGGTGCTCGCCGGTGAGCTGCTGATGCAGGCGGCCCAGGCCGGCGGCGCGACCATCGTGCCGATCGACAGCGAACACAACGCCATCTTCCAGTGCCTGCCCGATGCGCATGCGCACCGGGGCCTCAAGCGGATCCTGCTGACCGCTTCGGGCGGACCGTTCCGCGGACGCGCGCGAGCCGACCTGGCCGATGTCACACCCGAACAGGCGGTCGCCCATCCCAAGTGGTCGATGGGACCAAAGATCTCGGTCGATTCGGCCACGCTGATGAACAAGGGCCTGGAAGTCATCGAGGCCCATCATCTGTTCGGCGTCGACGGTGATCGCATCCAGGTGCTGGTGCACCCGCAGAGCCTGGTGCATTCCCTGGTTGAATTCGTGGACGGGTCCACCATTGCCCAGCTCGGCCTGCCGGACATGCGCACCGCCCTGGCGGTTGGCTTCGGCTGGCCCGAGCGGATGGAGTCCGGGGTCGGCGGGCTGGACCTGCTGGCGCACGGCCGCCTCGATTTCGAGCCGCCGGACCTCCAGGCATTCCCGTGCCTGCGCCTGGCTTTCGAGGCCCTGGCCGCCGGCGGCACCGCCCCGGCCGTCCTCAACGCAGCCAACGAAATCGCCGTTTCAGCGTTTCTTCAGCGCCGGATCGGTTTCCTAGCCATACCGGCGCTCGTCGAGGACACCCTCGCCGCGCTCCCATCCACCCCGGCGACCTCGCTGGCGGCCCTGCGCGACGCCGATGCCCAGGCACGGCGGCATGCCAGCCAGGCCGTTTCGGCGACCGGTGCCGCAGGGGCCCACGCATGACCCGCCTGCCCCTGATCCGCCCGACCCTCCAGAGCGCCCAACACAATGAGTGAGATCCTCGGCTCGATCTGGTGGTTGCTCGTCAGCCTCGGCGTGCTCGTCACGTTCCACGAGTTCGGGCACTACTGGGTCGCGCGACGTTGCGGCGTCAAGGTGCTGCGCTTTTCGATCGGCTTCGGCAAGGCGCTGTGGTCGCGGCGCGGCAAGGACGGCACCGAGTATGTGATCGCGGCGATTCCGCTCGGCGGCTACGTCAAGATGCTCGACGAACGCGAAGGCGACGTTGACCCCGGCGAACTCGACCAGGCCTTCAACCGCCAGTCGGTGTTCAAGCGCATCGCCATCGTGATGGCCGGCCCGCTCGCCAACCTGCTGCTCTGCGTCGGTCTGTTCTGGGCGATGTTCGTGATCGGTCGCCCCGACTACGCGCCCGTCGTCGGCCAGGCACAAGGCCTTGCGGCGGAGGCCGGCCTGCACAGCGGCGACACGCTGCTGGCCATCGGCGACCGCGACACCCCGACTTGGAGCGAAGCGCAGCTGGCCTTGATTCCCGCCGCGCTCGACCACAGCGACGTCCGCCTGCGCGTGCGCACCGCCGGCGGCGACGAGGTGACAAAGCAGCTGCAGCTGTCGCGCCTGCCCGCATCGTTTGATGAGCGTCGCGCGGTGGACGTCATCGGCCTGATCCCGCGCCACGGCCTGGTGCCGGCGGTCATCGGCCATGTGGTCACCGACCAGCCCGCCTTCGGCGTGCTCAACGAAGGCGACCGCATCACCGCCATCGACGGCGATCTGGTGGACTCCTGGGACGACATCGGTCCGCTCGTGCAGAAGCTCGGCGACCGCGGCGGCATGGCCATGGTCGAAGTCGACCGTAAGGGCGAGCGTCTTGCCCTGGAGATCAAGCCGGCGCGGATGAAGCACCCCCAGACCGGCCAGGCGTACTGGGGCCTGGGCCTGCAGTCGGCCCGCGCCGCGGAACCGGCCAAGGATGCATTGCTGCGCTACGGCCCGATCGACGCCATCCCGGCCGCGATCGGCGAGAGCGTGCACCAGGCGCACGAGCTGTTCGCCATGATCGGTCGTGCCTTCAGCGGCCGTGTCTCGGTGCAGAACACGGTCGCCGGGCCGATCACCATCGCCCGCGCCGCCAATGCCTATGCCCACCACGGCACCGCCTGGTACCTGTCGATGCTGGCGATGCTGTCGCTCAGCCTGGGCATCCTGAACCTGCTGCCGATTCCAATCTTGGACGGCGGTCACCTGCTGTATTACCTTATCGAGCTGGTCAAGGGCAGCCCGGTCAGCGAACGCGCAATGGCAGCCGGGCAATACGTCGGCCTGGCATTGATCGCCGGGCTGATGGGCCTGGCGTTCTTCAACGACATCGTGAACAACCTGGTGCACTGATGCCGGCGACGCCCCCTGCTTATTTGACTCGACGCCCGGTTCCGGGCCTCCAAGACCCTCTTCCGGACGTACTAATGACGCGAACCCCTAATCGCCGCCTGCTTGCCCTCGCCCTCGTCGCGGCGCTGAATTCCACAGCACTGCCCGCGCTGGCGCAGACGGTGGATCCGTTCGCACTGACCGCGGCACCCGACGCGGCAGGCCTGCAGGTCGCGCCAATCGGATCGTTCACCGTCAGCGACATCCGCATCGACGGCCTGCAGCGCATCTCCGCCGGTACGGTGTTCACCTACCTGCCGGTCGAGCGTGGCGACACGATGGACTCCTCGCGCGCCGGCGATGCCATCCGCGCGCTGTACAAGACCGGCTTCTTCGAGGACGTCAACGTCGGTCGCCAGGGCACGATCCTGGTGGTCACGGTCACCGAGCGTCCGGCCATCAACAAGCTGACGCTGACCGGCAACAAGGACATCAAGTCCGAGGACCTGCTCAAGGGCCTGAAGGAAGCGGGCCTGGCGGAAGGTGACACCTTCGACCGCCTCGCCCTGGACCGCGTGACCCAGGAGCTGACGCGCCAGTACAACAACCGCGGCAAGTACAACGTCGAGATCAATCCGACCGTCGCACGCCTGGACCGCAACCGCGTCGATGTGACCATCACCGTCAAGGAAGGCAAGGCGGCCAAGATCCGCCACGTCAACCTGATCGGCAACGAGAAGTTCGAGGACAAGCCGATCCTGGAGCAGTGGGAATCGCGCGAGCACAACTGGCTCAGCTGGTACAAGCGCGACGACCAGTACTCGCGCGAGAAGCTGTCGGGCGACCTGGAAAAGCTCAACTCCTGGTACCTCGATCGCGGCTATGTCGACTTCGCCGTCGACTCGACGCAGGTTTCGATCAGCCCGGACCGCCAGGACATGTTCCTGACCGCCGGCGTCACCGAGGGCGAGCAGTACAAGGTGTCCAGCGTCGAGGTCACCGGCGACACGATCCTGCCGAAGGAGCAGATCGAGCGCCTGGTGCTGGTCAAGCCGGATCAGATCTTCTCGCGTCGCCTGCTGGAAATCAGCTCCGACTCGATCATCGCCACGCTCAGCAACGTCGGCTACGCCTTCGCCCAGGTCAACCCGATCCCGGACGTCAAGCGCGAAGACAAGACCGTCGGCATCAACATGCAGGTCGTGCCGGGCCCGCGCGTGAACGTGCGCCGCATCGCCTTCAAGGGCAACAGCCGCACCAGCGACGAAGTGATCCGGCGCGAGATGCGCCAGTTCGAGGGTTCCTGGTATTCGCAGGCGGCCATCGACCGCTCCAAGATCCGCCTCCAGCAGCTGGGCTACTTCGAGACCGTCGACGTCGAGACCGTGCCGGTCGCCGGCAGCAACGACGAAGTCGACGTGGTCTACAACCTCAAGGAAACCACCTCGGGCAGCTTCGTCTTCGGCCTGGGCTTCTCGCAGTTGTCGGGCCTGACCGCGCAGGTGCAGCTGTCGCAGACCAACTTCCTCGGCAGCGGCAACCAGGTGTCGGTGCAGGCGCAGCGCAACGATTACATGCAGCGCTACGACTTCTCGTTCCGCAATCCGTACTTCACCGACAGCGGCCTGTCGCTGGGTTACAACCTGTGGTGGCGCGAACTCGATTACTCCGACTTCAACACCGCCCAGTACTCGACCAACTCCGGCGCCGCGCAGGCGGTGTTTGGCCTGCCGATCACCGAGACCGACTCGGTCACGGCGATGCTGGGCATCGACACCAATGAAATCCTGGTGTTCCCCGGTTCGACCCCGCAGAGCATCGTCGACTACGTCAACGCACTCAACCAGAACACCTTCCACGCCTGGCGCGCGGAACTGGGCTGGGGCCGCAACTCGCTCGACAGCTTCCTGACCCCGACCCGCGGCATGCAGCAGCGCGTCTGGCTGGAAACGACCCTGCCCGGCTCGACCGTCGAGTACTACAAGCTCAACTACAACATCTCCAAGTTCTGGCCGCTCA
>DATDBI010000068.1:0-11509 GCA_036524915.1 Lysobacter sp.
CGACACCTCGTTCCGCATGGGGATGATCTGGTTCATCTTCTCGGAAGTGATGTTCTTCGGCGCCTTCTTCGGCGCGCTGTTCTACGCCCGCCAGCTGGCGATGCCGTGGCTCGGCGGCGAAGGCGACGGCGTGATGACCAACGCCCTGCTGTGGCCGCAGTTCAGCGCCGCCTGGCCGAGCAACGGCCCGGGTGCGATCGGTGGCGTCTACCAGACCATCCCGGCCTGGGGCCTGCCGCTGCTCAACACCCTGATCCTGCTGACCTCGGGCATGACCGTCACCATCGCGCACCACGCGCTGAAGGCCGGCCACCGCAAGCAGCTGCTGGTGTTCCTGGGCCTGACCGTCGCGCTCGGCGCGCTGTTCCTGTACTTCCAGGCCGAGGAGTACATCCACGCCTACAAGGAACTGAACCTGACGCTGGGTTCGGGCATCTACGGCTCGACCTTCTTCATGCTGACCGGCTTCCACGGCGCGCACGTCACGCTCGGCACGATCATGCTGGCGGTGATCTGGTTCCGTTGCCTCAAGGGCCACTTCACCAAGGACCAGCACTTCGCGTTCGAAGCGGTGGCCTGGTACTGGCACTTCGTCGACGTGGTGTGGCTGGGCCTGTTCCTGTTCGTCTACGTGCTGTAAGCACCCCGGCACGGACCAAGGTTCGCTATCGGCCAACGCTGTCGAAAACCTGGTCCAACAAAAAAGCGACGGCATGCCGTCGCTCTTTTGCTTTATTGGGGGCCGGTTTTGGAGCTGGTTTGGAGCGCGCTTCGCGGCGTCAGTTGCCGACGCCGTGGAACTTGATCCAGCCCATGTAGTTGGCCAGCACCACCAGCAGTATCAGCGCGATGGACAGCGCGATGCGGCGGGTCAGCGCATTGACGGTGCGCTTGCTCTCGCCCTTGTCCACGAGCATGTAGTAGAGGCCGGCGCCCAGGTTCCAGAGAATGACGATCAGGAAGGCAATGATCACCAGGGTCTTGAGCGAATCGTTCATGGCGGCCTCCAGTCGGCTCCATGGCAGGGCGAGGCGTTCATTATTGCAGCCGCACGGTGCCAGCGCGTGAGCAGGCGCCGCAACCTCGTTGTCGGCTGGATCCTGGCGGCGCTGGTGATCGCGCTGTTCGTGCGCCTGGGCCTGTGGCAGACCCATCGGGCCGTCGAGAAGGAAGCGATGCTCGATGCCGCCGCGAAGGTGCTCGAGCGCCGCGATCCGCAGTCGCTGGCCGCAGCCGGCGACGGTGCGCGCACCCACGCCTACGACTGGGCAACGGGCAGCGGGCAGTTCGATGCGCGCGACGTGCTGCTGCTGGACAACCAGCAGCGCAACGGCCGCGCCGGCGTTCGCGCCTACCGCATCTTCGTGCCCGCACACGGCGGTCCGTTGCTGGTCGACCTGGGCTGGTTGCCGCTCGGCGGCGACCGCAAGCTGCCGCAGGTTCCGCGGCCAGAAGGCACGCTGCAGGTGCGCGGCCTGCTGGCGCCGCCGCCGTCGACCGGGCTGGCGCTCGGGCCGGCGCTGGGCCGCGATCACGAGGCATGGCTGATGACCCGTGTCGACCTGGCGGCAATTGAAAAAACCACGGGGCTCTCGGTGCCATTGGCGCCGCGGGTGCTGCGACTGGATCCGGCGATGAAGATCGGATACGAGCGCGACCTGGCACTGCTGGCCAACACCCTGCCGCCGGAGAAACACCGCGGCTACGCCGTCCAGTGGTTCGCCCTGGCCCTGGCGGTGCTGGCCACCGCCCTGATCCTGACTTTCCGCAAGCGCCGCGTGGCCTGAAGGTAGACATGCAAGACACCCCCCACCATCCGCACGACGAGCATCAGCGCAAGCGCAACCGGATGCTGCTCCTGCTGATCTTCGGCCTGTTCTTCGGCACCATGCTGGTGGCCGGACTGCTGCGCTTCTCCGGCTGGCGCCCGCAGGGCAGCAAGAACCACGGCGAGTTGCTGCAGCCGCCGGGCGACCTGCGCGCGCTGTCGCCGCGCCTGCTCGACGGCGGCGAGTACGTATGGAAGAGCGGCGAGCGCACTTGGCGGATCGTGGTCGCGGCGCCCGCCGAGTGCGACGCCAAGTGCGGCAAGCTCGCCCACGACATCGACACAGTGTGGCAGTCGTTCGGCAAGGATGCGGACGACGTGCACGTGCTGTGGGCCTGCTCGACGACCACCTGCGCATGGCCCAAGGGCGCGCCGGTGCCGGCCACGCTCAAGCTGCTGCAGCCCGATCCGCGCCTGCGCGCGGGGATGCCGCGCCTGGACGAACGCGTGCCCGGCAAGGACGGCGAACTGCCCGTCTACGTCGTCGATCCGTACGGCTTCGTCATTCTGCGTTACCCTCCCGGCTTCGATCCGGCAGGGCTGCGCGCCGATGTCGCCAAGCTGCTCAAGCTGAAGTGATCTCACCTAGACGCCAACCATGAACCAAGCCGTGGACCATAAGCCTGTAGACAACCGCGCTCCGCGAGCGGCGCAGTTTCGACCGGCGACCTACCGACATTTCCATCGCATCGCCTGGCTCGCCGTCGCGCTTGCCTTGGGCGTGATCGTGTTCGGCGCGTTCGTGCGTCTGTCCAATGCCGGCCTCAGCTGCCCGGACTGGCCGACCTGCTACGGCCGCGCCGCATGGCCGACGGTCGCGCACGAGATCACCGACCACGCCGCGACCGCGATCCGCCCGGTCGAAGTGCACAAGGCCTGGCGCGAGCAGTTCCACCGCATGATCGCCGGCGCCCTGGGCCTGCTGGTGCTGACGCTGGCCCTGCTGGCCGCGCGCAAGCGCCGCTTCGGCACCGCGCAGGTGCTCGCCGCCGCGGCGCTGGTCGCCATCGGCATTCCGCTTTACATGCACGGCGAACACGTCGCCGCCTCGGTCCTGGCAATCGCCGGCGAGGCGGTCCTGCTGTTTGCCGCGCTGCGCTGGAGCAACCTCGACCTCGCCCGTGTCGCGGTGATCACCCTGGCGGTGATCATCTTCCAGGCCCTGCTCGGGATGTGGACGGTGACCTGGCTGCTCAAGCCCATCGTGGTGATGGGGCACCTGCTCGGTGGCCTGCTGACGTTCTCGCTGCTGCTGTGGATGGCGTGGCGCGCGACCGACCTGCCGATCCGCCTGGCGGAAGCGGTGACGGTGCGCAGGCTGGTGATCGCCGGCATCGTCCTGCTCGGCCTGCAGATCGCACTGGGCGGCTGGACCAGCGCGAACTATGCCGCGCTCGCCTGCGGCAACGATTTCCCGAAGTGCGTCGGCCAATGGATGCCGGCGCACGATTTCCGCGAAGCGTTCGTGCTCTGGCGCGGGATTGGCGTCGACTACGAGGGCGGCATCCTCGACGGCGAGGCACGCATCGCCATCCAGCTCGCCCATCGGACGATGGCGCTGGTCGTGTTCGTCTACCTGATGTGGCTGGCGCTGAAGCTGGTGCGCACGCCGGGCATGCGCGGCTGGGCGACCCTGCTGGGCCTGCTGACGCTGGCGCAGGTCGCGCTGGGCATCGGCAACGTCAAGCTTGGCCTGCCGCTGACCGTGGCCGTGCTGCACAACGCCGGTGCGGTGCTGCTGCTGTTCGTGCTCGTTTCGCTGCTCGCGCGCCTGCGCACGCCGGAGCCGTGATGGCCACTTCCACGCCACACGCTCCCATGCCGCACGGCACCGTCAAGCAGTACTGGGACCTCACCAAGCCGCGCGTGGTCGCGCTGATTGTGTTCACCGCACTGGTCGGCATGTTCCTGGCCGTGCCGGGCCTGCCGCCGCTGAAGGAATCGGTGCTCGGCTTCCTCGGCATCTGGCTGGCGGCGTCGAGTGCGGCCGCGATCAACCAGCTGCTCGACTCGCGCATCGACGCCAAGATGGCGCGCACCTCCTGGCGCCCGATCGTCGCAGGCCAGATCACGCCGACGCAGGCGCTGGTGTTCGCGCTGATCCTGGCCGCGTTGTCGATGACCATCCTGGTGGTGTGGGTCAACACGATCACCGCGCTGCTGACCTTCGCTTCGCTGATCGGCTACGCGGTGGTCTACACCGTGTTCCTCAAGCGCGCCACGCCGCAGAACATCGTGATCGGCGGCATCGCCGGCGCGGCGCCGCCGCTGCTGGGCTGGGCCTCGATCACCGGCATGCGCGGCGAGTGGGACTGGCCGCACGCGCTGCTGCTGGTGCTGATCATCTTCGTCTGGACGCCGCCGCACTTCTGGGCGCTGGCGATCTTCCGCCGCGCCGACTACGCCCGCGCGATGGTGCCGATGCTGCCGGTCACCCACGGCGTGGAGTACACGCGCTGGCAGATCCTGTTCTACACCGTGCTGCTGGTCGCGGTGACCGTGCTGCCGTGGGCGGCGGGCATGAGTGGCCTGTTCTACCTCGGCGGCGCGCTGGTGCTGGGCGTGGTGTTCCTGGGCTATGCCTGGAAGCTGATGGACCCGCCCGACGAGCTGTACGCGATGAAGGTCTTCAACTACTCCATCGTCTACCTGATGGCGCTGTTCGCCTTCCTGCTGCTTGACCACTGGCTGCTGCCGTTCCTGCAGCCGGCTGCCGCAATGGAGCTGCAGCCGCTAAGCTGAGGATCCAACCACCCGACCCGCCAAACTGGACGCGCCCATGCTGAAGCAGCGAGACCGCCTGACCCTGTCGTTGTCTTCGCTGTTTGTTGCATTGGCCTTTGCCGGCGCCGCGCCGGCCCAGCCCGTCACCCCCGGCCAGCCGGCCGAGGGCAAGGGCGACGTCGTGGTGACGGCGCAACGCCTGTTAGATGCGCGCAGCGGCCGCTATGTGGAAAGCCCGCAGGTGCTGATCCGCGACGGTCGCGTGGTCTCGGTCGGGCACGCCGGCGATGCCGCCCCGGCCGGGGCGCGTCGCATCGACCTGCCCG
Organism: Lysobacter sp.; assembly: GCA_036524915.1. Classification (GTDB taxonomy): domain Bacteria; phylum Pseudomonadota; class Gammaproteobacteria; order Xanthomonadales; family Xanthomonadaceae; genus Lysobacter_J. The sequence continues at coordinate 4,879 of DATDBI010000068.1, forward strand.
GCATGACGCTGCTGCCAGGCCTGATCGACATGCACGTGCACCTCGACAGCGACCCGAGCTATGGCGGGTATACCGGCCTGCAGTTCAACGACCGCTTCTGGTCGATCCTGACGGTGCCGCACGCACAAAGCACGCTGATGGCCGGCTTCACCACCGTTCGCAACGTCGGCTCCGATGCGTGGAACGACGTCGGCCTGCGCCAGGCGATCGAGGAGGGCAAGGTTGTCGGCCCGCGCGTTGTCACGGCTGCCTACGCGTTTGGCGCTACCGGCGGCCACTGCGATTCGACCTTCTTCCCGCCGTCGATGGACCAGCACAGCGAGTTCAACGCCGACAGCCCGGCCGAGGCGCGCAAGCGCGTGCGCGAGCTGCGCAAGTACGGCGCCCAGGTGATCAAGATCTGCGCCACCGGCGGCGTGTTCTCGCGCAACACCGAACCGGGCCAGCAGCAGATGAGCTTCGACGACATGAAGGCGGTCGCCGACGAGGCTCACCAGTGGGGCCTGAAGGTGGCCGCGCATGCGCACGGCGCGGCCGGCATCAAGGACGCGATCCGCGCCGGCATCGACACGATCGAGCACGCCAGCCTGATCGACGACGAGGGCATCCGCCTCGCCCGCGAGCGCGGTGCGTGGCTGTCGATGGACATCTACAACACCGAGTACACCCAGTCCGAGGGCAAGAAGAACGGCGTGCTCGAGGACAACCTGCGCAAGGACCGCGAGGTCGCCGACATCCAGCGCGAGAACTTCCGCAAGGCCAACAAGGCGGGCGTGAAGATGGTCTACGGCACCGACGCGGGCGTCTATCCGCACGGCCAGAACGGCCGCCAGTTCGCGGTGATGGTGCGCTATGGCATGACCCCGGCGCAGGCAATCCAGGCCGCAACCGTCAATGCCGCCCAGGCGCTGGGCCGCGACGACGTCGGTGTGGTCGAGGCCAATCGCTGGGCCGACATGATCGCCGTCGCCGGTGACCCGATGCAGGACGTGAGCCTGCTGGAGTCGGTGCCGTTCGTGATGAAGGGCGGCGTGGTGGTGAAGGACAGCGCCGCGCGTTGATCGCGGCGGGACCGCCGGCCGCTAGTGCGCGGCGACGGCGGTGGCGGTGGCGGGCGCGATGATCAGCGGCTTGGCCGAGACCAGCCGTGACGGATCCAGCAGCGCGCCCATCGTCGGATCGTTCGGATAGCGGGCACCGTCGAACTCCATCGCGACCACGCCCGATTCGCCATCGCTGCCGACGGTCACCAGCAGGTCGTGCCAGCCGCGGTTGATGCGATTGGCCACGGCGATCGGTGCGCGCGTCGACACCGAATCGCTGACCAGCTTGTAGCCGTCGGCGCCGCCGCGGAACACCAGCAGCGTGCAGCCACCGGCGTCGCACCAGTTCTGGTCGTCCAGCAGCATCAACAGGTCCTGGGTGCCGTCACCGTCGAGGTCGGCGTTGGCGTCGCGGTGCGCCGGCATTTCGCGGATGCTGCGCGAGGCAAGGAATGCGCCCAGCGCGATCTCCGCGCGCTGGTGTTCGCTGACCTGCGGCGGTGGCTCCAGGGCGACTTCGGTCGTGGTACCTGAATGCTCAGCGCATGCGGCGACCATCAAACTAAACAGGGGGACGGTCAACCACAGGGCTCGCATGGCCACACTCCATTGAATGTGGCCAGCCTAGGCGTGTGCATGTCGCGACCGGGTCAAGGTCGAACGACATCGACCCGGCCCGCGCAGCACAACTCGTTCAGGTAGTCGCGGCCGTCACTTCTCGCCGACCAGGTTCTGCTGCCAGAACAGGATCGAGGCAGCGCCGAAGTAGTCGACGTTGCCCTTCTTCCTGAAGCCATGCCCCTCGTCGTCGAACAGCAGGTACCAGACCGGCTGGCCGTTGCCGCGCACCGCCTTCACGATCTGCTCGGCCTCGCTGTAGGGGACGCGCGGGTCGTTCTTGCCCTGGGCGACGAACAGCTTGGAGCGGATCTTGTCGGCGTGGTTGAGCGGCGAAATCCGGTCGAATACCTGCGCCATTTCCGGGTCTCGCTCGTCGCCGTACTCGGCCCGGCGCAGGTCGCGCCGGTAGCTCTCGGTGTTCTTCAGGAACGTGCCGAAGTGGGAGATGCCGACCACGTCGATGCCGGCCTTGATCCGATCGCTGTAGTGCATCAGCGACGACAGCACCATGTAGCCGCCGTAGCTGCCGCCGAACACGCCCACGCGCTGGCTGTCTAGTTCAGGCTGCTGGCCAACCCAGTCGAGCAGGGCGCCGATGTCCTTGACCGAGTCCTCGCGCTTGCCGGCGTTGTCCAGGTCGAGGTAGGTCTTGCCGTACCCTTCCGAGCCACGCACATTCGGCAGCAGCATCGCCACGCCGAGTTCGTTGGCGAGGAACTGCGCCGTCGGATTGAAGGTCGGCAGCGACTGGCCTTCCGGACCGCCGTGGATGTTGATCACCACCGGGATGCGCTTGCCGGCCGGCACGTTGGCCGGGCGGTAGTAGAACGCCGGGATCATGCGCGGTTTGCCGTCGACCGTATCGAAGGTCGGATAGTGGACGAGCGTCGGGGCGACGAACTTCGCCGGATCGAGGCCGCCTACTTCGCTTCGCGTCCAGCGCGTCAGCGACGCCTTGCCCAGGTCGAGCACGTGCACGTCGCTGGGCGACGTCGCCGAGTTCATCGTCACCGCCAGGCGCTTGCCGTTGGGCGAGAAGCCGAGGTTGACGACCAGGCCGATCGGCAGCTCCGGCAGCTGCACCGGCTTGTGCGAAGGCAGGGCGAGCACGTGCAGCTTGTAGATGCCGTCCTCGTTGGTGGTGTAGGCCAGATGGCGGCCGTCGTCGGCGATCTCCAGGTCCTCAACGTCCCACGGCGTGTTCGCGGTCAGCACTTCAAACTTGCCGCTGGCGGGATTGTGGAAACGCAGGCTGTGGAATTCCTGTGGCTTGCCCACGCCTTCATCCGTGCGGATCGGCTCGTTGGAAATGAAGTAGACCGACTTGCCGTCCGGCGCGAACTTGAAGCCCTTGAACGATGCCTTGCCGCCATCGACCGGGAACAGCTCGAGCTTGCCGCTGGCGACATCGACCACGCCCGGGTAGGCCTCGGCCGCGGACACGTACTTCATCACCAGCAGGCGCTTGCCGTCAGGCGAGAAGTCCATGGCGTTCCACTGGCCACCTTCGGTGACCAGCGCGCGCGACTTCTTCGTCGCGAAATCCATCACCCACAAGTCCGTGTCCTTGCCGTTGCGGACGGTGCTGCTCCAGGCGAAGCGGCTGCCGTCATGGGCGAACAGCGGGCCCTGGTTGCGCGCCTTGCCGTCGCTGAGCAGCGTGGTGCTGCGCGACTTCAGATCGAACCAGTGCAGCTGCCAGAACTCGTTGCCGCCGACGTCCTTGCCGAAGACGAAGCCATCGAGCTTCGATGCCGCCGGCGCGGTTTCGATTTCGGCCAGCGGCTCGGGATAGAACGTCAGCTGTTCGCGCATGCCCAGCGGCTGGCAGACGCGGTGCGCCTGCGCGGTCTCGGCGAAGCGCGTGCTGATCAGCATGCAGTCACCGTTCCAGCCGGCGAACACCGCACCGCGGGTGTTCTGGTAGCGGTTGAGCTGCTCGACCAGTGCCGGCGGAATCGCCGGGATGTTTTCGCTGGTGCGGTTGCCGACCTGTTCGCGTGCGACCGGCGGGGCCGGCGGCGCCGACAGGGCGGGCATGCTGGCGAGCGCAAGGATCGACAGCACGAGGCTGCGGTGCAGTGACATCTTCTGGACTCCCCGGTGACTTCGGACAATGGTGCCGAGCTTAGCCCGGGCCGCCTTTGCGCGGTCGGGTCGGAAGTCACGCCGCAGGGAGGGGCCTCAGCCGCGCGGGATCGCCCGTGCCCGGCTTGCGCGCAGGCTCAGCAGCTCGCGCATCTCGTGTTTCTCGGCGTCCTCGAGCTCGGACGTGCGGCGCGACTGCAGCGCTTCGATGCGCTGCTGGATCGCCTGCTCTTCCAGTCGCGAGATCGAATCGAGGAACGCCTGCTGGCGCTTGTCGGCGTCGTCGAGCACGCGTGCGTCGAGCGGCGTGGCGGCGGTGGTCTCCACCGCGCGTGCGGTCGCCAGCTTGGTCAGCGCCGGCGCCTCGCTGCGGTCGGAGAAGTGTTCGAGGATCAGGCCGGTCGAAATGTCGGGACGCTCATGGACGAGTTCGACCAGTTCCACCAGCAGGCCGACGCCAGGCTGGTCGAGCGAGGCGAAATGCAGCGACGACGGCACCGCCAGCGCAATCGATGGTTGCTGCAGCAGCATCGTGATCGCGCTGCGCACCAGGGATGGCTTGTTGGCCGTCGGTGCGGCGGGGCGCTGCGGGCGTTGCGCGGTCGATTCGGGACTGTTCGCGCGCGCACCGACGCCGGTCAGCTCGGTCAGGCGCTGCTTCATCAGGTCGCCGAAGGCGCCATCGGGAATCTGTGCCAGCAGCGGCTTGGCGCGTTCGGCCAGGCGGCCGCGGCCTTCCAGCGTGCTCAGATTGACGTCGCTGGAAAGCGAGTCGAAGAAGAACTGCGACAGCGGGGTGGCGTCGCGCAGGCGTACTTCGAAGCCGTCGCGGCCTTCCTTGCGCACCAGCGAATCCGGGTCCTCGCCATCGGGCAGGAACAGGAAGAACGCCTGGCGGCCGTCCTTCATTCGCGGCAACACCGACTCCACCGCCTTCCATGCCGCGCCACGACCGGCGCGGTCGCCGTCGAAGCAGAAGTACACATCGGGCGCATTGCGGAACAGCAGCTCGGCGTGGTCGGGCGTGGTCGCGGTGCCGAGCGTCGCCACGGCGCAATCGACGCCATGCTCGAACAGCGCGACGACGTCCATGTAGCCTTCGACGACGATGAGCTTGTCGATCTTGTTGTGCGCCTGCCGCACCTGCCACAGGCCGTACAGCTCGCGTCCCTTGTGGAACAGCGCGGTCTCGGGCGAGTTGAGGTACTTGGGGCCGTCTTCCTTGTCGAGGACGCGTCCGCCGAAGGCGATCGTGCGGCCGCGACGGTCGAGGATCGGGAACATCACCCGGTCGCGGAACTTGTCGTAGACGCGGCCGCTTTCGTTCTTCGAGAACAGCCCGGCGCGCTCAAGCAGCGCCATCCGCCGCGGGTCCGTGCCGAGCGCGTCGCGCAACGCGTTGAAGCCATCGGGCGCATAGCCGATGCCGAACTGAGCGCGGACCGCAGCGCCGACTTCGCGGCCATCGAGGTAGGCCTGGGCCTTGGTGCTGCCGGTGAGCTGCTTCTGGAAGAACTTCGACGCGGCCTCGACGGCGGCGTAGAGGTCGACGCTGTCGGGATTGACGTTGCGTTGCTGCGTGTCGCGCGGCACTTCCATGCCCACGCGCTTGGCCAGTTCCTCGACCGCGTCGAGGAACTCGAGGCGGTCGTAATTCATCAGGAAGCTGATCGCGGTGCCGTGCGCGCCGCAGCCGAAGCAGTGATAGAACTGCTTGGTCGGCGACACCGTGAAGCTGGGCGAGCGCTCGTCATGGAACGGGCAGCGCGCCGAGTACTCCTTGCCCTGGCGCTTCAACGGCACGCGCGACCCGATCAGCTCGACGATGTCGGAGCGGGCGAGCAGGTCGTCGATGAATGCGTCGGGGATGCGGGCCATCGGAGCTTTGTACCGCGTCCTGCGTTTGCGCGGGAGGTGGGGTTGTCGCGCCTCCCCTGCGTGCAGGGGAGGGGAGGGAGCGTCAGCCCGCCAGGCGCTTCTTCACCAGCGCCGAGACCTGGCCCATGTCGGCCTGGCCGGCGAGCCTGGCCTTCAGCGGACCCATCAGCTTGCCCAGGTCGGCCGGGCCGGTGGCACCGGTCTCAGCGATGGCTGCGTCGATCGCGGCCAGGATCTCGGCCTCGCCCAACTTGGCCGGCACATAGCGCTCGATCACCACGATCTCCTCGCGCTCGATCTGCGCCAGGTCTTCACGGTTTGCGGCCTCGAACTGGCTGACCGAGTCGCGGCGCTGCTTGACCATCTTGTCGAGCACGGCGATCACGGCGGTGTCGTCGAGCTCGATGCGCTCGTCGACTTCGCGCTGCTTGATGGCGGCGTTGATCAGGCGGATCACGCCGAGGCTGTGCTTGTCGCCGCCCTTCATCGCGGCCTTCATGTCATCGGTGAGTCGCGTCTTGAGGCTCATCGGGCTGCTCCCTGGCAGGATGCCGACCCGGCTGGGGCGGCATGAGGTAAAAAACTCGGAAACACAAAAAGCCGGCGGCGCATGGGCGCGGCCGGCTTGTGTGATGCGCTCTGTAACGGGTCCGCGCGCTGCGCGGGGCCCGCTGGGGCGATCAGTACAGGCGCTGACGCTTGGTCACGTCGCGCGAGGCGCGGCGCGCCTGACGCTTCACCGCTGCGGCGGCCTGGCGCTTGCGTTCCTGGGTCGGCTTCTCATAGAACTCGCGCTTGCGGGTCTCGGCCAGGACGCCGGCCTTCTCGCAGGTGCGCTTGAAGCGACGCAGAGCAAACTCAAAAGGCTCGTTTTCGCGGACTTTGACGCTGGGCATACGTAATCTCGTTTCGGGAACCGGCCCGGTCAGGCCGGGGAAGAGCCGCGCATTATAGCGATGGCCGCCTTGAAGGTGCAACATGGTTCCCCCATCAAGGGCACA
>DATDBI010000069.1:0-11503 GCA_036524915.1 Lysobacter sp.
TCCTTGCTGCCAAGGGTCGAGCGGGTCAGGAACTGGAAGTCGGTGGTCACGTCTTGGAACACGACTTCGCGGTATTCGGGATGGATGCCGGCCTTCATGGCACTCACCAATCTTTAAGCGGGAAAGCCGGGAAGTATAGCGACACCTCCCGACCCGGGCAAGCCCGAAATGCACCGCCGGTCACACGGCGGCGAGCGCGTCCCGGATCAGCCCGTCCAGGCGGTCCTGGTCGTAGCGCAGCAGGATCGTGACCCGGTCCGGCCGGCCGCTCTGGCGCTGCCAGTCGACCACGGTCATGCCGCGGGCATGGCCATGCCCCAGCTCGACGGCCACGGGACGCTGCTCCTGCTCCAGCACCCCTTCCGGGGCCAGCGCGAAGGCCATGGCGTAGGCGTCTGCCGAGTGCCAGTACTCGCCGCGACGGTCGGCCGACCACTCGCGGGTCTTCTTCGAAATGCGCTCGTAGAACCGTGCGCGATCGGAATCGGCGCCCAGCCACTCCACCACCCGGTCGTGCAGCAGGCCGTGGGCGATCGTGCCCTCCCAGTCGGCCAGGTCGATGCGCGGGAAGGCCTCGAAAACGATGTGCGCCGCTTCCGGGTCGAAGTAGATGTTGAACTCGGCGGCAGGCGTGATGTTGCCGTGGCCAGTGACGGCGCCGCCCATCACCACGAACCGCGCCACGCGCTCGGGCAGCGTCGGATCGAGCTTCAGCGCCAGGGCGATGTTGGTCAGCGGGCCGAGCGCGACCAGCAGCAGCTTGCCGGCGTGTTCGTGCGACAGGCGCAGGATCGCCAGCGCCGCGTGTTCGGCCTGCACATTCTGGCGGGCGGCCTCGTAGCCGACGTCGCCGAAACCGTCCTGGCCGTGCACGTAGCCGGCATCCGGCGCCGGGTGCAGCAGCGGACCTGCGCAACCGGCGAACACCGGCACGTCGACGCCGGCGACTTCGCACAGCTTCAGCGCATTGGCCACGGTGTGGCGCAGGCCGACGTTGCCGGCCGCGATCGTCAGCCCGACCACGTCGTGGCGCGGATCGTTGAATGCCAGCAGGAGGGCCAGCGCGTCGTCCACGCCGGGGTCGGTATCGATCAGCAGGGGGATCTTGTCGGTCATGCGCCGATTATGGCCGGGAAGATGACAACGGCGCACCACTAGGCGGCATCGAGCGCTCTGCGCAGGGCGCGGACCGTCTCGACGTCAGTCTGCTGCCAATGCGCATCGAGTCCTGTCAGGCGTTCGTTGCCATGGCGCATGCCCGAGGCGCGAGTCGCCTTCGCCGAGGCGTGGAACTCGTCGGCATGGCTGCTGGCCCGCAGCGCGTGCAGGTTGTCGCCGCTGATGCCTGCGCCCGCCATGACGCGGATGCGACGATCGGCCTGGCGCACCAGCGCCGCAATGACATCGGCGCCCTGCACTGCCGTCGATTGCGCTCCCGAAGTGAGCACGCGCTCGCACCCCAGGGAGATCGCGGCCTCCAGCGCCTGCGCCTGATCGCGCGCGACGTCGAAGGCGCGATGCAACGTCACGCCGAGCGGGCCAGCGGCGGCAATGAGTTGGCGACAGACCGCCGCGTCGATCGCGCCATCGTGATCGAGCGCGCCGATCACCACGCCGTCGCAGCCCAGCCGCACGCACGACTCGATATCGCGCAGCATCACCTCGCGCTCGAGGCTGTCGTAGACGAAGTCGCCCGCGCGCGGCCGGACCAGCACGTACAGCGGTATGCGCAGATGTTCGCGTGCCAGTGCGATCGTTCCGTACGACGGGGTGCAACCGCCGTCGCCCAGGTTCTCGCACAGCTCGATGCGGTCGGCGCCACCGTCCTGCGCGGCCAGCGCGGACGCCAGCGAGTTGGCAGCGATCTCCAGCAGTGGCCGCCTCATTTGTGTTCCGTGGTGTACACCGAGGACGAGTCGTGCAGGCGCTCGTGCGGCCCGGCGCCACCGTCGTGCAACGCGTATACGAAGCCCCTGTGCAGCGCGAATGCGCCGACCTCGCCGTCGCGGTTGAGGGCAAGGAAGCAGACCTGCAGGTTCCTGCTCGCTTCCGGGCGCTTGCGCACCACCCGCTCGATCGCTTCGCGGCAGGCATCTGCCGGAGAGCGGCCCTGCCGCATCAGCTCGACCACGAGGAAACTGGCTGCGTTGCGCACCATTTCCTCGCCGACGCCCGATGCGGTGGCGGCGCCCACCTCGTTGTCCACGTACAAGCCGGCGCCGACGATGGGGCTGTCGCCCACCCGGCCGTGCAGCTTCCAGGCCATGCCGCTGGTGGTGCAAGCACCCGCCAGAGCGCCCTTGACGTCGAGGGCGAGGATGCCCAGGGTGTCGTGGTTGCTCTTGTCGCCGGGACGCTGCTGGCGTTCGGCGTTGATCTGTGGCGTGTACTGCGCGGTCTTGAGCCATTCGCGCCAGGTCTGGCGTGCCTGCTCGGTGAGCAGCGGTGTCTTTTCGAAACCCTGGGCGATGGCGAACTGCTGCGCGCCGGCGCCGACCAGCATCACGTGCGGGGTCTTTTCCATCACCGCGCGCGCGACCGACACCGGGTGGGCGATGTCTTCGAGTGCGGCGACCGCGCCGCAGCGACCGTCACCGTCCATGATGCTGGCGTCGAGGGTCAGCACGCCGTCGCGGTCGGGATTGCCGCAGCGTCCCACGGTCGGATTGCACAGGTCGGCCTCGGCCCAGCGCGCGCCTGCCTCGACCGCATCCAGCGCGCTGCCGCCGCTGCCAAGCACGCGCCAGGCTGCGGCGTTGGCGCCGACGCCGAAGTCCCACGTCGAGACGACGCGGGCACGGCCGGCAACGGGCGCGGCCACGGCCGGAGGCAGCGCCAGCGCGCCGGTGGCAAGCAGGGAGGACTGGAGGAACTGGCGGCGGCTGGTCATGCAATCGGCTCGCAGGCGTTGGCGCAGGAGCGCGCTCCTGCAGGAAGCGGATCAGGGACCCGGGCGGGCAAGCGGCAACTAGTACCCGGAATGGCGCTCGTAGTACCAGGCAGCGGCCCCGACCAGGCCAAGCTGGCCGTGGTCGACCAGCCACACCGGCACCCGTGCCAGCACTTCGCCCAGTACACCCTTGTTGCGGAAGCGCGCGGCAAATTCGCTGTCGAGCAGGAACGGACGGATCTGCGCGGGGATTCCACCGGCGAGGTACACCGAATCGGCACCAAAGGTAACGGCCAGGTCGCCGGCAAGGCTGCCCAGCAGCGCACAGAACAACTGCAGCGTTTCCACGGCACGCGCATCGCCATCGGACTGGGCGGCAGCGGCAATGGCTTCGGGGTTGTCGAGCGCCGGCGTGACGCCGTCGAGTTCGCACAGCGCCTGGTAGGTATTGACCAGGCCCGGGCCCGACAGCACGCGCTCGTTGTCGACGTGCGGCCAGCGCTGCAACAGCACCCGGACCAGGTCGAGTTCGCGCGCGGTGCTGGCGGCCAGGGCCGCATGCCCGGCCTCGCTGGCAAGCACGCGCAGCGGGGCACGCTGCTGGACCGCGCTGCGCAGGCACAGGGCGGCACCGAAGCCGGTGCCCGGACCCAGCACCAGCGCCGGACCGTCGCCGGCCCGCTCGGGGCCACAGACGCGCGTCATCGTCGCCGCGTCGACGTACGACATTGCGCAGGCGACGGCCTCGAAATCGTTGAGCAGGGCCAGATGGGTGATCCCTGCCGCGTCGCGCGTGCGCTGCACCGACACGGGCCATTGCAGGTTGCTGTTGATCAGCGTGTCGCCCTCGAGCCGGCCGGCGATCGCCACCACGGCATGGGTGCGCTCGGCAGAGGATGCGCCGGCGAAATGGTCGAGGATCGCCGCCAGGCTCGGATACTCGGCGCAGGCGTAGCGCTGGTACTGCAGCACGTCGACCTTGCCGTCGGCACCCACGCGGACCAGGCCCACACGCGCATGCGTGCCACCCACGTCGGCGGCAATGAATGGCTGGTCGCCCTGGCGGGCCACCGGTTTTTTAGCAGGATCGGAGATCACGGAGTGCGTACGGTCGACCGGGGTCGGACTGCGCATGATGCCATTGTGGTGTTAAGACCACCGGCCGGAGGGAGGTTTTCTGAGGGTTCGGGCCGGTTGGGGGGCGGGCCTTCGGGGTTGCAGGCGTGGGTTCGCCAGCGAGCTGGCTCCTACGCGCCTGCGAAGCGCACCGCCCCGCCGACCCAGCGCGCGACGATCCGCTGCGCCAGTTCCGGCGACTCGCGCAGCAGTCGTTCGCCGATCTCCTGCACCTGCGGCAGCAGGTCGGCATCGCGGCCGAGGTCGGCGACGCGGAACTGGGCCAGCCCCGTCTGGCGCGTACCGAGCAGTTCGCCGGGCCCGCGCAGCTCGAGGTCCTTCTCGGCAATGACGAAACCGTCGTTGGTTTCACGCATGGTCTCCAGCCGCTGCCTTGCCATCTGCGACAGCGGCGACTGGTACAGCAGCACGCAGCTGGATGCCGCACTGCCACGACCGACACGACCGCGCAGCTGGTGCAACTGCGCCAAGCCCAGCCGTTCGGCGTTCTCGATGATCATCAGCGAGGCATTGGGCACGTCGACGCCGACCTCGATCACGGTCGTCGCCACAAGCAGGTCGATCGTGCCTTCCTTGAAGGCGCGCATGGTCGCCTGCTTGTCGGCCGCCTTCATGCGGCCATGGACGATGCCGACGCGCACCTCCGGCAACCGCTTCGACAGGTCCTCGAACGTCGACTGCGCGGCCTGGGCGATGACCTCATCGCTGTCGTCGATCAGCGTGCAGACCCAGTACGCCTGGCGGCCTTCGGCGCAGGCCCGGCGAATGCGCTCGACCAGCTCCGGACGGCGCTCGGCGCTCAGCGCGACGGTCTGCACCGGCGTGCGTCCCGGCGGCAGTTCGTCGATCGCCGAGACGTCGAGGTCGGCGTAAGCGGCCATCGCCAGCGTGCGCGGAATGGGGGTAGCGGTCATGACCAGCTGGTGCGGGACGACGGCGTCGCCGTTGCCATGGCCACCGACACCCTTGTCGCGCAGCGCCAGTCGCTGGTGCACACCGAATCGGTGCTGCTCGTCGACGATGGCCAGGCCGAGGTCGTGGAAGGCCACACCCTCCTGCATCAGCGCGTGCGTGCCAACGACCATCTGCGCCTCGCCCGACGCGACCTCTGCCAGCACCTTCGCGCGGGCGCGCCCAGTGACCTTGCCGGCCAGCCAGGCCACACGCACGCCCAGCGGCTCCAGCCAGCCCCGCAGGTTGCCCAGGTGCTGTTCCGCCAGCAGTTCGGTCGGCGCCATCAGCGCCGCCTGCTTCCCGGCCTCAACCGCCTGCATGGCGGCCAGCGCGGCGACCACGGTCTTGCCGCTGCCGACGTCGCCCTGCACCAGACGCAGCATCGGATGCGGTTTGGCGAGATCGGCGCGGATCTCGTCGAACACGCGCTGCTGCGCGCCGGTCAGGGCGAATGGCAATCCCTTGCGCAGGCGCGTGGCCAATGCGGCCTTGCGCAGCACCGGCGCTGCATGGGCCTGCGCGGCCATGCGCTGGCGACGCAGGCTGAGGTGATGTGCGAGCAATTCCTCCAGCGCCAGTCGCCGTTGCGCCGGATGGCGGCCGGCGATCAGCGCGGCGACATCGGCGTCGAGCGCCGGCCGGTGCACCGTCAGCAGCGCCTCGCGCAGCGAAGGCAGCCGGAAGCCATCGCGAAGTTCGCGCGGCAACAGTTCCAGTGCTTCCTCGTCGGGAAGACGGTCCAGCGCCAGGCCGATCAGGCGACGCAGCGACACCGGGCCGATGCCCTCGATCGCCGGGTACACCGGGTCGAGGCTGCTGCCGAGTTCGACGTCGGCCTCATCGTCGAGCAGTCGATAACTGGGATGGACGATCTCCAGGCCGTTCTGGCCGGGGCGTGGCGTGCCGTAGCAACGCACGCGCGCGCCCGGCTGGAACTGCGCAACCTGGGCCGCGCGGAAATGGAAGAAACGCAGGACCAGCGTGGCGCGCGAGTCGTCGCCGATGGCCACGCGCAGCACCGGCCGGTAACGGAAGCCACGCTCGACCGCTTCCACGCGGCCTTCGAACTGTGCCGCCACGCCTGGCTGCAACAGGCGGATGGGCGTGAGTGCGGTGCGGTCCTCGTACTGGCGAGGCAGCTGCAGCCACAGGTCCTGCAGCGTGGTCAGGCCACGTGCGGCCAGCTTTTCGGCCACGCGCGGGCCGACGCCGCGCAGGCTGCTGATCGGTTGCAGGTGATGGAGAGCGACGGTCGTCCCGCCCTTGCGTATCGGCATCTGCCAAGGATGCCGGGAACGCCGGAAAACCTAAACCCCGGCACGAGCGTGCCGGGGTCGGTGGGGCTGCTGCGCCCCGGTCAGAACTTCGCGCTGACTTCCAGGCCGTACTGGGCCGGCTGGGTCATGCGCGCGCCAACGGTGCCGAGCACGGTCATGCCGTAGGTACCGAGCGAGTTGACGTACTGGTTGTCGAACACGTTGTTGCCGTACAACGCCCAGCCCCAGTGTCCGCTCGCCGAGGTCCAGCCCAGGCGCACGTCGGTGAGGTTCTGCGCTTCCCCGATGTCGATGGCGCCAGCACCCGTGCCGCAGCCGAGCAGGCTGTCGGACTCGGCGTTGCTGCGGCACTCGCCGACATAGGAGTGACGCACCGATGCACGCATGTCACCCGCATTGCCCATGTGCCAGACGTAGTTGGCGCCGGCAGCGAACGACCACGTCGGTGCACCGGTCGGATCGCCCGCCAGGTCCACGCCCTGCGGATTGACGTAGGCCTTGTAGGTCGAGTCCAGGTACTCGGCGTTGAAGTCGAAGCCGAGCCCGTCGGTCGCCTGCCAGCGCACGTCGAAATCGACGCCGTACGCTTCCTGGTCGGACGTGTTGATCACGAACCGCGGGATCGCCGTGGTCATGTCCAGGGTCACGGCCTGGCGGTTGTCGTAGACGTAGTAGAAGCCCGAGACGTTGTAGGCCAGGCGCTGGTCCGGGAACGATTGCTTGATGCCGGTCTCGAAGTTCCAGACGTCCTCGTTCTCGAACTCGCTGCCGATCTGCAGGGCGTTGTAGCCGCCGGCCTTGTAACCCTTGGCCAACGAGGCGAAGCCCATCAGGTTATCGGCGAAGTGGTAGTCGACGACGAAGCGCGGGCTCCAGTCGTCCCACGAATTCTTCGCGCGATTGAGCACGCCCTTGTTCATCATCGCCGGCGGATCGATGAACGCCACGTCGAAGATGAACATCTCCTTGGGCAGGCCGATCGCGTCGAAGAATCCGATCGAATCGAGCAGGTCGAGCTGGGCATCCAGCTCCGGCGCGCTGCGGTGATCGTTGAACCAGGTGAAGTCCTTCTCGTCACGCGTGTAGCGCAGGCCGAAGGTCAGGTTGAGCTTGTCGTTGACGTGCCAGGTGGCGTCGCCGAACGCAGCGTAGGCCTTGGTGTCGAGCGTGTTGACGAACTTCTCGTTCCACGGCAGGCCGGTCAGGTCGACCGGGATCCCGAACATGTTGGCCACCTGGGTGACCGGACCGAACAGGCCGCCCGGGGCCAGCCCCATGTTGTTGGCGATGGTGTCGATCGAGTCGGTCAGCGCGTTGACCTCGCTGGTCTGGTCGGCCTCTTCCTGGAAGTAGCTGACGCCGGCGGACCAGTCCATGTGGTCGGTGCTGCCGGTGAACTTGAACTCCTGGTAGAAGTTCTCGTTGCTCTCGGTGTTGGTCGAGTCGACGTAGAGGTAGCTGAGGTTGGTACCGTCTTCCTCGACGCGGTTGAGCGAGTCGTACTGGTGCCACGCGGTGGTCGAGGTCAGGCTGCCCCAGCCAAAGTTGTGGTCGACGATCATCGTCACGCCATCGAACGTGCGCGTCTCGGCATTGCCCTGCGCATCGGTCGCGGTCGGGATCCTGAGCGGATCGAGGAACTGCGACGGGTCGGCCGGTGCGGTCGGCAACGCCGGCAGCGCCGGGATCGGCACCACGCCGGTGGTCGCCTGGCCCAGCTGGTCGAGGCTCTCGTGGTCCCAGGAGATCCAGGCGCGGGTGTCGTCGCCGAACTTGGTCTGGAACGAGGCGCGCGTGGCCCAGTTGTTCTCGGGTGCCAGGTCTTCGCCGGTAACGGAGTCCTGCAGCCAGCCATCGCTGTGGTTGAAGATGCCGTTGAAGCGGAAGGCCGAATCTTCGCTCACGGCAACGTTGGCCATGCCTTCGAAGTAGGTCTTGTTGTCGTTGCCCAGGCGCAGTTTGGCGCGCGCACCGTTCTCGTTCTCGGGGCGGGTGGTGATGATCGCGATCGCGCCCGCCGCGGTGTTGCGGCCGAACAGCGTGCCCTGCGGTCCCTTGAGCACTTCGATGCGCTGCAGGTCGGTGAACGGCAGCAGCACACCGCCGCCGCGACCGGCATAGACGCCGTCGACGTACACACCCACGGCCGGATCGGTGCCGATGCCGAAGTCGTCGGTGGCGATGCCGCGCAGCTGGAAGCTGGGCTGGGTCGGCTGCAGGCTGTTGATCTGCAGGCCGGGAACGAAGCTGTCGATGTCACCGAGGTCCTCGGCGGCAACGTCCTCGAGCAGCTGCTCGGTGACGACCTGCAGCGCGATCGGCACGTCCTGCAGTTCCTGCTCGCGGCTCTGCGCGGTGACGGTGATCGTGTCCAGCTGCGTGGCGGTGACCTGCGCGGGTGCGCTGGCGGTCTGCGCCATGGCCAGCGGCATCGCCGCGGTGAATGCCAGACCTGACAGCGCGCGGCCCAGACTGATTGCGAGCCTGCTCTTGCGTGGCGACATCGGAACTCCCCTCCCAATGACTTTCTTGTTGTATGACTCCGGCAGCCGAATGGCCGCCGGTAGTGGCGTTACTGCTTTGCGACCGCCTGCGGGGTGACGTCTTCCGCGGCGGTCCGGTGTTCCGGATCGGTACAACTTCCCAGCCACGCGCCGATCCAATCGCGTATCAGGGCAACGCCTTCTTCGTGCACGGTTCCCCGACCGAGCTCGGGCATCATCGCACCCGGATCGAGGCTGTCCATGCGGTAGACCAGAATCGAATCGTCCGGGCGACCGGGGACGATGTCGAACATGTGGTCACCCGTGCCCTGCCCGGCTGCGACCGGCGGCTTGCACAGGCCCAGGCGGCGCGTCTCGGCGGTGGCCGCGTCGAGCCAGAGGCCGGACGTGTCCGCCGGACCCTTCGGGTTGTGGCAATGACCGCAATTCACGTCGAGGTAGGCGCGCGCGCGGTCGTCGAGCTTGGCCGACGCGTCGTCGAAGCGCGCATTGTGCGGGACGCCGTTGGCCGGCACGCCCTGCAACCGGCCCAGCTCGACCATGCGCGCGAGCTGGTTGGTACCCGGGTGCCACGGATCGTCGCGATTGAGATGGCGCGCCTTCGGTCCGATCGGGTGCAGCTCGCGCGTGGTGTTGTTGGTGGCGTGGCAGCCGGCGCACTGGTTCTCGTCGGGCACCATGTAGCTGAAGGCCTGCTCGCCGCTGCCGTCGGGCTTGCGCAGCGTCATCGCGATGGAATCGCCGGCACGCGCCAGGACGGCCCCGGTCTGTTCGGCATTCCACACGTACGCCATCGCGACCCAGCCTTTTTCGCGCCGGACCAGCAGCCGCGTCTCGACCAGTCGCACCTTGGCCAGATCGAGTCCGTCGCGGGTTTCCGAAGGCTGCTCGGCGACGCGCAGCACCGCATCCCCGTTGCCGGCTCGCGGGTAGTAGAAGGTCTTGCTGATGATGGTGCCGACCGGGAAATCGAAAGCCTCGTACGGCTGGTACGTGGCCTTGCTCCCCGGTGGCAGCCACAGCGTGCGCAGCTTGTGCGCGTAGTCGCTGAACAATGCGCTGTTGAGCGCATACGGCTCGACGCCTTCGTTCAGGCGCAGGTGGCCGTCGGCGACGGCCAGCACGTGCCAGTCACTGAGGTTCTCCGGATGGCCGGTGGCATGGAACTGCACCGGCTCATGGCTGCGCTTGCATCCCACCAGCAAAATCGCGCCCAGCATCATGGCCGCGCCGATCACGGCGGCCCTGATCAACATGCCCTGCTTCATGCCGTCGGTGCCGCCTTGGTCGAGGCCGCGGCGTTGTCAGCCGGAATCGTCACCACCGGCAGCGGCGGCAGCTTGCAGCGCACCGCTTCGGTCACCAGGCTCGGGTTCTTGTACTTGTTCGGGCCGTCGGCGTTGAGCGTTTCCGCGGTGCCATTGTCGATGCAGACCTGTGCGCCGCCGGGGCGCGCGGTGTTGACGTAACCGTCCCACAGCACGTCCGGCAGGTGTCCGCCGAGGCCGAACATCGCCACGCGCAGTGCCTTCAGGTCGAGGCCGTCGGGCTTGTCGCCGCCGCCCTTGAAGCGGTTGCCGTGGATGGCGATTTCTTCCGGATACGGATCGAACGCCTTGGCCACGCCTTTCTCGGTCATGTAACCGGTCGAGAAGTAGCTGGAGATGATCACGTTCGCCGTCTGGTTGTCGGCGATGTCGTTGTCGAAGATCTCGACCTTGTCGTTGGAGTTGATCACCACGCCCGATCCGGCCGGAACACTGGCCACGGCCGCACCCTTGGCGGCGAAGTTCTCCGTGTTGTTGGCGAACACCTTGTTGCGGTAGACGCGGGTGGTGTGGCCCGGCTGCGGCAGGTTGGGCATGTTGAACACGAGGATGCCACCGGTGTTGTCGGTGGCGGTGTTTTCGTAGACGTCGGCGCCGATCGAGTTCTCGATCTCGATGCCGGCGACGTTGCGCTCGGCGCGGTTGCGGCGCACGACGACGTTCTTCGACTGGCCGACGTAGATGCCGGCGTCGGAGGCGCCGATCACGACCGAATCCTCGATCAGCACGTTGGTCGTCTGCACCGGATAGATGCCGTACGCGCCGTTGGTGGTCTTGGGTCCGCCAGTCCACTCCACGCGCACGCCGCGGATGGTGATGTTCTCGCCCTCGTTCACCTTGAGGCCGTCACCCTTGCTGTCCTCGATGGCGAGGTTTTCCAGGGTGAAGTTGCCGGCGTTGACCAGCAGCCCTTCGGCGCCGGCCTTCTGGCCCTTGAAGCTGAGGATGGTCTTGTCCTTGCCGGCACCGCGGATGGTCACCCCGTCCACGCGCAGGCTCAGGCTGCGGTCGAAGGAGAAACGGCCAGCCGGGATCTCGATCACGTCGCCCGGCTTGGCATCGAGCAGGCGCCCGATCAGAACCTTCTGGTAGTCGGCGTCGGCGGCCGGCGCCGGGGCCTCCTGCTTCTGGCAACCCGCCAGGGCCGCCACGCCAACTGCGATCGCAATGCTGAGAGTGATGCGCTTCATAAGGTTTGCGTCCGTCCCCGTTCCAGACTGATCCCGTGGTCTTCACCCGGGTCCGCGTGACGGAGTGGGGGAAGAAGTAACGCGCAGTCTGTGACGTTCGGGCGGCGCCGGTGGAGGGCAAAGCCGGCATACTCTGGGGGGCAAACCGGACAAGCTACGCAAGCGTATGCAACCAATCGACAAAGACGACCCCCGCCAGAGCGTGGCCAACATCAAGAGCGGC
>DATDBI010000070.1:0-4195 GCA_036524915.1 Lysobacter sp.
GCCGCCGCTGGAGATGTGTGGAGCGGGTGATGGGAATCGAACCCACGCTAGCAGCTTGGGAAGCTGCAGTTCTACCATTGAACTACACCCGCATGCGGGGAAGTCTATGCCCCCGGCAGAGCGGGAGTAAAGCCGCGGGAGCCAGGCGACGGATCAGGGAAACTCCGGTTCCTCTGGTCAGCATCGACCTGGACAAACCGCTGCTTCCCCTGACCCGTTGACCTGCTCCCGCGCTTCATTCCATGACGCAGCGGTCAGGCGGTCAGAAACCGCCGCCGAGGCTGACGAACACGGTCGCGTCGTTGCCGCCCTTCTGGCCGACCGTCACGCTGGTGCCGACATTGGTGGCCAGGCCGAACACCTGCGTGCGCGCGCCGAACACCAGCGTGCCGTAGTCCTGGTCGTACTGCGAACCCGGCACGGCGAACGTCCCCGCGCCCGGCAGCGAGCGCAGCTGGGCGAAGACTTCGTCGTCGTTGTCCTCGAACTCGTGGTCGTAGGTCAGCTTGGCGTACGGGCTCAGGTGCTCGTTGATCTGGTAGTCGACCTGCCAGCCGAGGCTGCCGATCAGCGAGTCGTAGTCGCGGTCCATGAAGGTCAGCGCGGTGGCCTCGGTGCTGTTCTCGTCGTAGCCGTCGACCTCGATCGTCTGCGACAGCAGCTGCACGACCGGCCCGTGCTTGAGCGAGCCCTCGCCGAAGTTCCAGCCTGCGGCGAATCCGGCACTCAGGTTGGTGCCATCGGGCGAACCGGTGTGGGTGCGCGAGGTCGGCCCGAGCTTGATCCGGCGCTCGACGTCATAGGAGACCCAGCTGTAGCTGAGCTGGCCGTTGATCCATGCCGAACCGCTGGTCCAACCGAGGTAGCCACCCAGGGTGGCGTCGTCCTGGTCGAACTCGCCGCGGTTGTTGCCCCAGTCCATCTTCTGCTGGCCGTAGCCGGCGAATCCGCCGTACACGAGGTCGCCGCTCGCCCAGTCAAGGCCGAAGGTCACCGCCGGGCCCATGCCATCGTAGTTGTCGCCGTCGCCGTAGCGCTGGAAGTCACCGCGTACGTCGCCCCACCAGCGCATGCCCTCGCCTTCCGGGCGCACGCCGATCTGGGCGGCAACGCGATCGGCGCGGGAGCGACCGACCACGGCCTCCGAATGCGGCAGCACGGCCAGCTGACGCGGACCTTCCAGGATCGACACCGCGTAGTCGCCGAGGATGGCGTGCGCCTTCGACGACGGATGCACGCCATCGGCGAACGCGTAGGCGTCAGGCGCATCCGCAGCCGCATAGGACGCCGGATTGCAGAAGAGCGACGAATCGCCAGCCGGCAACGGCTGGGTGCGACAGGCCGGATTGGTGACGTTGCGGATGCCGAAGGGCGCGGGATTGGCGACGATTTCGCCCAGCAGGTGGAACGTATCGAGCGGAATCACACGCAGGTTGGCCGAGGCCAGGCCGGCGAACAGCGCGTTGTTGTAGGCGGTCGACAGCGCGGTGCCCTGCGCCTGTGCGACAGCGCCACCGGCGCGCGACTGCGGGGTCAGACCGAGGTCCGGCACGGTCGGCACCAGCACGTAACGGGCGCCGGCGCTTTCCAGCGCTGCGACATTGCCGACCTGGGCCGTGACGGCCGCACCGATGATCGCCTGGGCCTGCGCCGGGACCGTGGCCGCCGCGAACAGATCGTTGGCGCCGCCCCAGACGGTGTAGAGCGCGTTGGCGTCAGCGCGGCCACCATTGCGGGTGAGGTAGCTGCCAATCTGCGTGGTCAGCGAGGGGATCGCGCCAAGGCCTCCGACGATGTTGGTGCCGTTGCGGGCGCCGCCGACCGCGTAGTTGCCGCCGCCTTGGTTGTCGCTCACCGCGTTGGAACCGTAGTAGTCCGCCACGTATTCGGACCACACCAGGCCCGGATTGGTGGTGAAGCGGCCCAGCAGCGCACCCGACGGACCCACCACCTGCACAAGCGCAGGCCGGAAGTGACCGGAGTCGGTCAGGCTGTCACCGAAGAAGACGGTCTGCGAGTACGGGTTGGACTGGGCGAAAGCCGGGGCGGCGGCCAGCGCCAGAGCGGCGGCCAGCACGGTGCGAACGGGTGTCATCATTGAATCCCCTGGGAAGGCAGTGGTTGGACGATGTCGTTGGAGACGGGTCCGCGAGGCCGACATACGCCCGCGGATGGATGCATCGAAACATGCGCGGTAGTCACACTCACGCCGCAGTGCGTCAAAAAACGTGCCGACTCTGGCCTGGTGCCGTGGCCGCGGCGACAATAGCACCATGGACATTCTCTTGAACGGCGCCCCGCGCGCGCTCGCGGCCGACACCACCGTGCTGCAACTGCTGCAACTGGAAGGGCTGGGCGAGCGCCGGGTCGCGGTCGAGATCAACAGCGAAATCGTGCCGCGCAGCCGCCACGGCGAGCATGCGCTGGCCGACGGGGACCGGGTCGAGATCGTCCACGCGCTCGGTGGTGGCTGAGGGCCGGGCGCGGGCACGACTGCTAAACTAGTGCGATGACCGCCCCGCTCCTCAACGACCCCCTCGTCATCGCCGGCAAGCCGTACGCCTCGCGCCTGCTCACCGGTACCGGCAAGTTCACCGATCTGGAACAGACCCGCCTGGCCACCCAGGCCGCCGGCGCGCAGATCGTCACCGTCGCGATCCGGCGTACCAACATTGGCCAGAACCCGGGCGAGCCGAACCTGCTCGACGTGCTTCCGCCCGACCGCTACACCCTCCTGCCCAACACCGCCGGCTGCTACACCGCCGACGACGCCGTGCGCACCTGCCGGCTGGCACGCGAGCTGCTCGATGGCCACAACCTGGTGAAGCTGGAAGTCCTCGGCGACCAGAAGACCCTGTATCCCGACGTGGTGCAGACCCTCGCGGCGGCCGAAATCCTGGTGAAGGATGGCTTCGACGTCATGGTCTACACCTCGGATGATCCGATCCTGGCCAGGCGCCTGGAAGAGATCGGCTGCGTCGCGGTAATGCCGCTGGCCGCGCCGATCGGTTCCGGGCTGGGCGTGCAGAACAAGTACAACCTGCTCGAGATCGTCGAGAACGCGAAGGTGCCGATCATCGTCGACGCAGGCGTCGGCACGGCTTCGGACGCGGCCATCGCGATGGAGCTGGGCTGCGACGGCGTGCTGATGAACACCGCCATCGCCGGCGCCCGGGACCCGGTGCTGATGGCCCATGCGATGAGGCTGGCGGTCGAGGCCGGTCGCGCCGCGTTCAAGGCCGGCCGCATCCCGCGCAAGCGTTTCGCCAGTGCCTCCAGCCCGGTCGATGGATTGATCGGCTGATGTCGGACCCGAACACCCCTGCTCCCAAGGGAAAGGCACCACCCAAGCCGTTCACCATCGAGGAAGGCCACCGCAAGGTGCGCAGCTTCGTGCTGCGGCAGGGGCGCTTCACCGAGGCGCAGCAGCGCGCGTTCGACCAGCTGTGGCCGCGCTTCGGCCTGGATTACGCTGCCGTGCCGCGCGACTTCGACGCCGCCTTCGGCCGTCAGGCCAGGCGCGTGCTGGAGATCGGCTTCGGCAACGGCGAGGCCCTGCGCTTCGCCGCGCAGAACGACCACGACCGCGACCTGATCGGCATCGAAGTGCACGCGCCCGGCGTCGGCCGCCTGCTCAATGCCCTGGCCGACGACCGCAGCGACCACGTCCGTGTCTATCACCACGACGCGGTCGAAGTGCTGCACAACGAGATCGCCGACGGCTCGCTCGACGAGATCCGCATCTACTTCCCCGACCCCTGGCACAAGAAGCGCCACAACAAGCGCCGCCTGGTCCAGCCCGAGTTCGCCCGCCTGCTGGTGTCCAAGCTCGCGGCAGATGGACGCTTGCACCTGGCCACCGATTGGCAGGACTATGCGGAGCAGATGTGGGATGTGCTCGATGCGACGCCCGGCCTGAGCAACCGCGCCGGCCCGCGCGGCAGCGTGGAGCGACCGCAGTGGCGACCGCAGACCCACTTCGAGACCCGCGGCCAGAAGCTTGGTCACGGTGTGTGGGATCTCCTCTACGACCGCGTTCCATAACGCGTCCCTCAAAAGCATGAGTCGCTAACGCCCCGGCATGGATACCGCGCTGACGCTCACCACCGACATGAAGCTCGTGCTCGGGCTGGTGGGCTTCACGATGGTGATGTTCCTGTTCGAGCGCATCCGCGCCGACGTCGTGGCCCTGGTC